>JAFZIW010000138.1 GCA_017554125.1 Clostridia bacterium
CAGAGTTTCAGTCCGGGTTTACTCTTATCCCGATTACGATTTTTATTGGAATAAATATGACGGTACCTTTGTGACCGCCACGATAAACGGTCAGTCCGCGGATCTTTTCGGCACCTGCAACGCGTTTGAACACGGTGTTCAGGCCACCTTCACCTGCACAGGCACAACACCGAAATATTCGGTATCGGGAACGGTTAAGAGCTTAGGGGACGCAAATAGGAACGTCGTTCTGCAGCTTATTCCGGAGGGCGAGAGCAACCCCGCATTTGAGATCACACGTACCGGATTGGAAACGGGCTATTACTTTGAAAACGTTCCGGTAGGCACCTACACGTTAAAGGCAATGAAGGAAGGGCATAACGACGCGCAGTATACGATCACGGTGACTAACAGCTCGGTTACAAAAGATATAATACTGCAGCTTGCGGGCGGCGCTCATACCCCCGGCGATATCAACGGCGACGGTGCGGTCAACAATAAAGACCTTACCCGCCTGTTCCAGTATTTAAGCGATTGGGACGTAAGCGTTAATGCCGCGGCGCTTGACGTTAACGGCGACGGAAACGTAAACAACAAAGACTTAACCAGACTCTTCCAGTATCTTAGCGACTGGGACGTACAAATCTTCTGATAAAACGGGTGACTGCCGAGGCAGTCACCCGTTTTTCGGTATACGGTTTGCGACGATTCATATATCAGATGGCAGAGGACGGATAAAGAAATCCGGAGGTATTCCCCTCCGGATTTCTTGTCGGTCATTTCTATCTGTCGTACTTACTGAACGATTCGCTGAGTTCTGTACAGTTTTTATCGTGAAACATACCTATCATGGCAAAATACCGCTCATGTGTGCGCCAGCCCTGGTCTACCGAGCCCTTACCCTCGACTACTATTTTAGCGTCCGGGTGGCGTTCGCGCAAGGTGTTTAACTGGTCCGCCGGAATCGGAGTATGCTCTATCCATATACGTTCGAGCATCGGCAAATCGTAAAGCGGCGAAATATCTCTCACGTTATGAAGATAACTCACGTTCGCGTCGACAAGCTCTTTGCAGGAGGCGAGAGGCGAAAGGTCTTTAAGAAGATGGCTGTTTACGAACAGTTCTATGTAATGCAAATGCTTCATCTTCGCCACGGGAGTAAGGTCGGATACCTGATTATCCGCGAGAATGAGTATGCGAAGCTGCGGCAGGTAATCGCCGAGCACCGAAATATCGGTGACCGCCTGGTGACCGATATCGAGCGCCTGCAGGTCGGTACAGTATTTCAGTACCTCGATATCCTTTGACGTCAGCCGCGTATGGCTGTAATCGTATATGAGCACGGAAAACGCGACGGCGTCGGTTTTAAGCGACCAGCGTCCCATATGTATACGCCATACGACCTTAACGCCGGGCAAATCGGAACGCAAAGCGTCCATTTCCTCATTGGTCGCGCCGCAGTCCGACATATCGAGCCGTTCAAGCTTGGTGAACAGCGGGACGTACTGACGCATCAGGTCGGGCGTCGCCCGTTTGTTGCCCGAAAGGTCAAGGTCGGTTATATCCGAACTGTAACTTTGTCCGAGAAGCTCTATTTCCCAACCGAATTTCACTTCCGGGAATTCATTTACAAGGGCGGTCTGTTCTTCAAAGGTCAAACTCTTTCCGTGCAGATTAACTTCACGTATATTCGGCAATTTTTTAAGCGCCGCGGAAAGCTCGGTAACGTCGCCGATATCCTTTCCCGATAAATCGAGGTCGGCGGCCATTCTCGGTACGAGCTCGCCGTATATCGGAACGTAGCATTTATAGTGAATACGCACGCCGTACAGCCCGTTTATCAGCTTTTGTTCCTCATCCGCCAAAACCGGGTATTCGCCGAGCTCGAGCTTTTCGAGCTTGGTAAACGGCGCGAGGTTGTCGAGTAACTCGCCGACCGAAGCAATATCGGCGCCGGTAAGGTCGATTTCTCTCGCGTCGACGTTAATTTTTTGACCGTAAATTTCTATCGGCCTCGTCGAGTAATAATATACCGCCGCTACCGAGCCGGTGATAAGTACGGCGGCTATAAAACGCAGCAAAAGAAAAAGTATCTTCCTGCGCTTTTGCTTCGCGCGTACCGTCGCCGGGTCGTTTGACGGTCTTAAATGTTTAGCTTCCGACATCGATTATCGCCTTTCTCGGACAGTCGTCCTTGCATTTGCCGCAGGCGGTGCAAATCGAGTAATCAATGACCGCAACGTTATCTACGACCTTAATAGCGCCTGCTTCGCAACCGCGTTCGCATTTGCCGCAACCGATACAGGAGACTTCGCAAACCTTCGTAACCAACGGACCTTTTCTCCGGTTGGAGCAGTTGACCCTTATTTTCGAGTCTTTCGGTATGATTTTAATTACCGATTTAGGGCAGACCGAGGCGCATTTGCCGCAGCCGCCGCAGATATCCTCGCAAACGACGGGAACGCCGTCTTTAAGCTTTATAGCGCCGAAAGCACAGGCGCGCACACAGTCGCCGAAGCCTAAGCATCCGAATTCGCAGGCGATAGGACCGCCGCCGGCGAGAGACGCCGCCGCGCAGGTGTTAAAGCCGGTGTATTCGAAGATTGTTTTGACCTTGTCCGGTCTGCCGCCGCAGGCGACAAAGGCAACGTTTTTCTGCGCGGTAACGGTGACGCCGAGTATTTCGCCGAGCGCCTTGGCGGTATTTTCGCCGCCGGGAGCGCATTTGTCCGGTTCGGCTTCGCCGGCGGCAAGCGCGGCGGCATAACCGTCGCAACCGCTGAAACCGCAGGCGCCGCAATTTGCGCCGGGCAGACATTCTCTTATTTTGCTTTGCTTTTCATCGACCGGCACGCTCATAAACTTATCCGCAAAGGTAAGTCCGAGACCTAAAATAATGCCGATAGCCAAAACGATTATAACAGGTATGAGTATTTCCAAAGTCTTAACCCCCTATTCCGGCAAAGCCCAGGAAAGCCAGCGACACGAGTGCCGCCGCTATAAGCGTTATGGGCAGACCCTTTAAGAATTCGGGAACGTCCGCGTCGTCAAGCTTCTGTCTTACTCCAGCGAACAGCACCATTGCGAGCATAAATCCGATACCCGCCGCGAATGCGCTTACGAGCGAAGAAAGAAAACCGCGTTCGTTCTGAATGTTCAGCATGGTAATACCTAAAACCGCGCAGTTGGTGGTTATCAGCGGCAAATAGATACCGAGCGCGTTGTATATCGGCTTGATATACTTTTTAAGCACCATTTCGATAAGCTGTACCAAAGCGGCTATAACGAGTATGAATACAACCGTTTCAAGATAGGTGTATTTCGGATAAAGCAAATAATGATATATCGGATGAGTTACCGCGGTGGCGGCGACCATTACGAGAGTTACCGCAACGCTCATTGAAAACGCGGTGCCGATTTTTTTGGAAACGCCGAGGAACGGACATATACCCAAAAATTTTGAAAGCACCATGTTGTTGGTGAGTATTCCGGCGAGCATGATAAGACAAACTGCGGTAAGCTTACTCATTTTCCGCCACCTCCTCGTTTACGGTTTCGCTCTTTTGGCAGATACCTTTTGAGGGACAGTTTTCACAGCCGAGTTTTTCAACCGGCTTCTTGCCCTGTTTACGCGCTATGGCGTTTGAAACCGCCACAAGAATACCGAATACGAAAAATCCGCCGGGCGGGAGCAGGAATACTATCATGGGGCTTATATAACGCGAGGTTATCGGGAACGCGAAGAGCGTGCCCGCGCCGAGAAGCTCGCGTATAGCGCCCATAACTGTTATTACCGCCGTAAATCCGAGACCCATACCGAGTCCGTCAAGCAAACTCGGAAGTACCGGGTTTTTAGAGGCGAACGCCTCCGCGCGCCCGAGTATTATGCAGTTTACGACTATCAGTGGCAGGTAAATACCGAGCGCCGCGTCGAGCGAGGGCGTAAATGCTTTTACAAGCATTTGCACCACGCTTACGAAACCGGCGATAATGGTTATGAACGCCGGTATTCTCACCTTGTCCGGAATGATATTGCGAAGCGCCGCTATAACGACGTTTGAGCATATCAGCACCAGCGTCGCCGCGAGTCCCATACCGATACCGTTTATCGCGGCGGTGGTTATGGCGAGCGTCGGGCAGGTGCCGAGCACCAGGCGAAGAGTCGGGTTTTCTTTGAGTAAGCCGTTTGTAAAAATGCTTAAATTTTTATTCTTCACTTGTCTTGCCCTCCTCTTCCGTTTTGATTACCGCGTTGCCAAGAGCAATCGCGCTGTTTACCGCTTTCGTTACGGCGGTCGACGTTATTGTGGCGCCCGTAACGGCTTCTATTTCGCCGTCTTCGGGATTCGATTTGACTACGCTGAGATTTCCGGATTTTCCGGCGTACTGACCGTAAAACTCCTCTTTTGCGGCATTCTGACCGAGTCCCGGGGTCTCGCTCGATACATCGAGCACTTCAACCGCCTTTACCGTCTTATCCGGCAGTATGGCGGTCATAACTTCCACCTTGCCGCCGTAACCGTTCGTCGAGGTTATGAAAATATACCCTTTGATTTCATCGGAATCGCTCGCAACGTAATAGGTGTATTCCTGACTTTTGGTCTTAAAGGTCTTTTCTTCGTAGGTTTCGGCTTTAAGTACCCGTGACATCGCTTTTTCCCGGTTTTGCTTGCTTATTTCCTCAATTTTCTTTTCGGTTATCATATTGGTTGAACTTAGCGCCAACGAAACCACAAGGCAAATCGCCGTAAGTATCATTACCGGGTATAGAAATTTGAAAATTTTACGCATCTTCCTTTACCTCCTTTTTGAAACCGAAGGGGTGGGAAAGAGGTATACGGTTGATAAGCGGGGTTATTATATTCATTATCAGTATCGCGTAGGATACGCCCTCGGGAAGCGAGGCAAAGCGGCGTATTACAAACGTTATAATACCGCAGCCGATACCGAAGATAAGCTTGCCGAGGTTTGAAGTCGGGCTGGTTACGTAATCGGTAGCCATAAATATCGCGCCGAGCATAAGTCCGCCCGTAAGTATGTATCTTAACGGGTCTTCGCCGAAAGCCCAGCCGAAAAGCGCCACCGTTCCGATAAACGAAGCCGGAATAATCGGGTTAATGACACGAAGCAGTATAAGCACCAGTCCGCCTATAAGAAGCAGACAGGCGCTCGTTTCGCCGATACATCCCGCGTGGGTGCCGAGAAACAGTTTCAGAATCGGCGTACCCGTCGGGTTGGCGAGGGGAGTGGCGGAGGTTACGGTATCTACCGAGCTTCTGAGCGGTTCGCTGTAACTTACCATGGCGCTCGGGAACGATACGAGCAATATTATGCGCGCGGCAATCGCGGGGTTTGCAAAGTTGTAACCGAGCCCGCCGAACATTTGCTTAACGACGATTATCGCGGCGACGCTTCCTATCGCGGCTATCCATAAAGGTACGTTGGGGCTTAAATTCATGCCGAGAAGAAGTCCCGTTACCACCGCCGAAAAATCGCCTACCGTCTGCGGCTTTTTAAGCAGCAGATTCCATATAAATTCAGCCGCTACGGCGGTAATAACCGTAGTAAGCAGAACGAAAACCGCGCGAATACCGAACAGTATACAGCCGAACACCGCCGCGGGCATAAGCGCGAAAGCGACGTTGAACATAATGCCGGCGGTCGAATCTTCATGCCTTATATGCGGTGAGGATGCGGCTTTAAGTAAATTGCTCATTTTTTCTGCCTCCTTAACTCGCCTTTGGCGATTCTCATAACTTCGGTCAGCGGTCGTCTTGCCGGGCAAATGAACGAGCAACTGCCGCACTCTATACAGTAATTGACGTTGAGTTTTTCGTACGCCGCGGTATCGCCCTTTCGGTAAGCGGTTTCGACCTTCGCCGGAGTAAGATTCATCGGACACGTGCGCTGACATCTTCCGCAGCGTATGCAGGCGGTGCGCCGGTAATCGCGCTCGTCTTTATCCATAATAAGCAGGGCGTTTGTACGCTTTTCTATCACCGCGTCGATATTTGATACCGGCTGACCCATCATCGGTCCGCCCATTATTATCCTGCCGACGTTTTCGGGGTCAATACCCATATAGTCGAGAACGTCTTTTATGGGTGTTCCGATAGGCACCGTAAGATTCTTCGGGTTGCCTACCGCCGAGCCGTCAACCGTTATACGTTTTGCGACAAGCGGCATACCGGTCGTTATAAAATCGTAAAGCTTAGCGAGGCTCGTGACGTTCATTACTATACAGCCGACGTCGCTCGGCAGTTTTCCGAGCGGGACTTTTCTGCCGGTGGCGGAATAGATTATGACCTTTTCCGCGCCCTGCGGGTAGGTCGAAGGAAGCTTCATGAGCTTTACGGTATCTTCCACATCAAGCTTGTTCGCCGCAACTTCCATAAGCGCCTTTATGGCTTTCGGCTTGTTGTTTTCAACGCAGATGACGATTTTTTTGAAGCCGAATTTATCTCTTAACAGATAGGTTGCCGCGATTATACCGTCGACGTTTTCCATACACTCTCTGTAATCGGCGGTAATATACGGCTCGCATTCGGCGGCGTTTATTATAAGCGTGTCTATTTCGGCGTCCTTCGCCGGCGACAGCTTAACGTGAGCCGGGAAACCGGCGCCGCCGAGACCTACCAGACCGCACGCCTTCGCCGCCGCGGCGATATCCTCCGCGGTGTTTATCACAAAGGGCTTGAGTTCGGGGTCTTTTTCCATCTCGCCGTCGGATTCTATTTCTATACATTTTACCGCCGCGGTGCCGTTAAGTACCTTATCGGCAACACCCTTTACCGTGCCGGAAACGCTCGAATGTACCGGCGCGGATACAAAGCCTCCGGCGTCCGCTATAAGCGAACCGACATACACCTTGTCGCCCTTTTTGACGGTGGCGTTAGCCGGGGCGCCTATGTGTTGCGAAACGGGTATGAATACCGTTCCGGGCGCCGGCATTGTTTCGGTTTCGGTTTCCGCGGTGTTCTTGAAATGCGGCAAATGTGCTCCGCCGTGGATTTTACCTACGGGGCGCAGTGCCTTCTCCTTTGTTTCCATTTTCGGCCTCCCAAACTGAAAATCATTAAACTTTATTATACAACCGTCTACTATATAATACAAGTAAATTGTCGAAAAAACATTGGCGAATTTTTAACAATATAGACGTTACTGTTTTAGTTGCAAATTAGAACAATATATGTTAATATAATAGAATAGCAAATGGGAAAGGAGAGCGGCGTATGAAAAAAAGCATTAAAGACAAGCGCGGTATACCGATACCCACCAGAATAGCGGTATCCGGTATCGTGCTGATTCTCCAGTTGGCTGTTATATTCGTTACGCTCAGAACGCTTTCCGACCGGTTTGTCGTGATTTACACGGTATCCGAGATCCTCGCCATACTTACGGTTATTTATATTGTGAACCGCAGGGGAAATCCGAGTTACAAAATGGCGTGGATAGTCTTTATTCTCGCCGTTCCGATTTTCGGTATAACGATTTTTATGCTTTACGGCGGCAGAAGAGTAATGCCTCACTTAAAGCGAAAAATGCGCCAGTGCGAATCGAACAATATGCCGTTCTTAAAATTCGAGGCGGATGTTCTCGAAGACTTAAAACGCGACGATTATCCCCATTTCCGCCAGGCGGAATACCTTTCGAGGGAATCGGGATATCCGCTTTATAAAAACACGTCGGTTGAGTATCTTTCACCCGGCGAGGTATTTCTTCCGCGCTTTCTTGAAGAACTCGAAAAAGCGCAAAAATATATATTCCTCGAATTTTTTATCGTCGCCGAGGGCGTGATGTTCAATTCGATTTATCAGATACTTTGCCGCAAAGCGGCGCAGGGCGTGGACGTACGTCTTATGTTCGACGATTTCGGCTCGATAAAAAGACAGCATAAGGATTTTATAGAGCGTCTGCGCCGAAACGGTATAAAGGTGGCGGTTTTTAATCAGATAAAACCGTCGTTCAGTATTTTCATGAACAACCGTAATCACCGGAAAATCGCCGTTATCGACGGCGACACCGCGGTTACCGGCGGCATAAATCTCGCCGATGAGTATATAAACGCACAGCGCCGTTTCGGCTACTGGATGGACTGCGCGGTTATTCTTAAAGGCGAAGCGGTTTCGAGCTTTGTGGTAATGTTCTGTAATATGTGGGAATTTACCACGAATCACAAGCTCGAAATCGAGCAGTATCTGACCGATTTTTCGGTCGAGGCGACCGGATACGTTTTGCCGTACTGTGACGACCCGCTCTCCGATAAAACCGCCGGCGAGGGTATCTATATGAGAATACTCAATTCCGCGCAGGAATATGTTTATATCATTTCGCCTTATCTCATTATCGATAACACCATGACCGAGGCTATAAAAATGGCGGCGAAGGCGGGTGTTGACGTCCGCATAATAACGCCGCACGTTCCGGATAAATGGTACGTTCACCCGGTTACGCAGTATAATTACCTCGAACTGCTTGAAGCGGGCGTGAGGATATTTGAGTTTTCTCCCGGGTTTATCCACTCAAAGATATTTGTATCGGATGATAAGGTTGCTACCGTCGGTACGGTAAATATGGATTATCGCTCGTTTTCGCTTCACTTTGAATGCGGCGTGTGGTTTTCGTCAAACTGGGCGGTAGGGGATATAAAGAGCCATTTTGATAAAATACAGTCCATGTCGCGCGAGATTCGGTATTCAAGGTGGCGCAAAACCCCGTGGTATACACGGCTTAAAAGAGCAATACTGCACCTTTTTGCTCCATTTATGTAAAAAGGTGAAAATATTAAACGGAGGTATTTATTATGAAGGGCTTTTTGAAATTTTTAGGCGGCGTCGGCGCGTTTCTCGCGGCAATTTTCGGCGCGATCTTCATTTTTGACAGAATATCCAACAAAAACGCGCCGGACGGCGAGTATCTCGATTGCAACAAGGATTTATCGGAAGATAAATAATTCTTGACTAATCGGGGTTACCTTGTTATAATATATTCTGCTATATTTTTAGCTCCTTGCCGCATCGTGAGGGATGCGGCCAAATGACCGTAAGGAGGTGCAACGAAAATGACCGGTAAGTATGAGGCGGCACTTGTGTTTTCCGTAGCGGGCGGCGATGAAGCCGTAGCGGCGCTCAACACCAAGTTTAACGACCTTATAGCCAAGCATGGCACGGTCCTTGGCGTTGATGATTGGGGCAAGCGCAAGCTCGCCTATCTTATCAACGACGAGGCTGAGGGCTATTATGTTTTCATAACGTTTGAAAGCGGCCCTGAGTTCCCGGCGGAACTTGAAAGAATCGCGGGAATTACCGAAGGCGTGCTTCGTGTTATGGTAATCAAGAAGTGACGGAGGAATTTTGATGTTTAATTTAGTAGTCTTGACCGGCAGGCTTACCGCCGACCCGGAACTTAAAACGACGAATACGGGTATATCCGTGACCTCGTTTTCCATCGCTGTAAATCGCCGCTATCGCGCAGGCGAGGAAACGCAGACAGATTTCATCAACATCGTTGCATGGAGACAGACTGCGGAATTCATCACAAAGTACTTCAAAAAGGGCAATATGATAGGCATCGAGGGTTCTATTCAGACCCGTAAGTATGTCGATAAAAACGGCAATAACCGCACGGTTTTCGAGGTTGTTGCGAGCAATGCCCAGTTTGTTGAATCCAAAAAAGACAGTGCGCCGTCCGCCGGCGGTGAAGACGCGGCTTCGTTCAGCAATGCCGACAGCAGCGATTTCACCGAGATTGATACCGGAATGGATGACGACATACCATTCTAATGAGAGGAGTTTTCCAAAGTGGAGAAAACCGATAGACCGGTTCACAGAAAGGCAAGAAAGAAAGTTTGCCATTTCTGCGTTGACCGTGTAGAGGAAATTGACTATAAGGATATAGCGAAGCTTCGCAAGTTTGTCTCTGAGCGCGCCAAAATTTTGCCGCGCAGAGCGACCGGCACCTGCGCAAAGCATCAGCGCGCGCTTACAACTGCGATTAAACGCGCTCGCCAGGTTGCGCTTCTTCCTTATGTTAACGACTGATTAAAAAAAGATTTTCCGCGGGCTTTACGCCCGCGGATTTTTTTATCCCTGCGTATTTTGGTATCATGAAATCATGATATCGGGTTTTTCCAATATAAAACTGTTGAAATCTTCTATATATAGTGCTATAATAAAATGTAATACTATGTATAGAGGGGGGATCGTTACGGCTTTTAAGAAATGGGAGATAGGCACGGCGGATAAAGAAGCGGCAAAAATGCTTGCCGAGGATGTAGGCGCGGACCCGTTTGCGGCAATGATCGCGGTAAGCCGCGGAATATGCGACCCCTTAGAGTTTGAACTTATGCTGTCAAACGAGCCGGTACTCTGCGAACCGAGGGAGCTTGCCGATATCGGCGCGGCGGCGGAGTTTCTGAACGCCGCTGTTTCGGAAAACAAGAAAATCTGCGTTTTCGGCGATTATGACTGCGACGGCGTGACCGCCACCGCCATAATGACCGATTACCTTGAAAGCAGGGGCGCCGACGCGGTCCCCTATATTCCCGACAGAATAGACGAGGGCTACGGCATGAGCAAAGAGGCGGTGGAAAAGCTCTCGCATGACGGGATAAACGTCATAGTCACCGTGGATAACGGCATTTCCTGCGCCGAAGAAATAGAATACGCGAAAACGCTCGGCATTGACGTGGTTGTGACCGACCACCATCTGCCGCCTGAAAAATTGCCAGAAGCGGTGGCGGTCGTCGACCCCCACAGAGCGGACTGCCGCTCGGCGTTTAAGGAGGTCTGCGGCGCGCAGGTCGCTTTCAAGCTTATCTGCGTTATGGATGATAAAGAGCCGGAGCAAATGCTTTACCGCTACGCCGATTTACTTACGGTCGCACTGATCGGTGACGTAATGCCGCTCATAAACGAAAACCGCTCGATAGTAAAATGCGGTCTTGGTATGATGAAAAGCAGACCGCGTACCGGTATATCCGCTCTGATCAACAGCGCCGGAATTGAGAGAGAATCGCTTAACGCCGGCAAAATATCGTTCGGTATTGTACCGCGAATAAATACCGCCGGAAGAATGGGAAGCGCCACCCGCGCGCTCGAACTGTTAAAGAGCGACGATATGATGAGCGCGCTTCGCATTGCCGGTGAACTTGAAAAAGAGAACGCGTTGCGCCAGAAGACCGAAAAGGATATTATGGACGAGGCGGTTTTGAAAATCGAGCAAAACAAATACCAATATAACCGCGTTATCGTGGTGGACGGCGTCGGATGGCACATGGGCGTCGTGGGTATTGTGGCGTCGCGTATCTGTGAGAAGTATGCAAAACCGGCTATTGTTTTATCGGTTGACGGCGATATGGCGCACGGCTCGGGCAGAAGCTACGACGGTTTCGCGCTTTTTGACGCGATAAACGCCTGCCGCGACACTCTCGAAAAATACGGCGGTCACGCGCTTGCCGCGGGCGTCAGCGTTAAGCGTGAGAGAATAGATGAATTCAGAAAGCGTATAAACGAATACGCGCTCAAACTGCCTTACATACCGCCCACGCTGAAGCTCGACCTTAAAATCAACCCCGCCGCCATGAGTATTGACATGGCGTATTCCGTAAAAACTCTCGAGCCGTTCGGCTTCGGCAACCCCGCGCCGCAGTTTGCTCTGCTCGGCGTAACGCTCGAGCGTATAACCGAGCTTTCAGGCGGTAAACATCTTAAACTTATGTTCAGAAAGGGTGAAACGTCGTTTCAGGCTTTGCTTTTCTCGGTGAGCCTTGATAAATTCTGTTTTAACGTAGGCGACCTGTGCGACGTTGCCGTTATGTTTGATATCAACTATTTTAAGAACAATTATACCCTTTCGATTCTGGTAAAGGCGATTAAGCTTTCCGGCGATTATCCGGCTGATTTATTTGACCGGATATCGGCGTACGATGATTTTATTTCCGGCTATGCTGTAAACAGCGAATTGCTTTTGCCTTCGCGCGAGGAAATTGCCGCGGTGTACAGGGCTACCATGGGGGCGCCGGTATCGGAAAAACGCCTCGAATACATTTTTATTGAAAATCCGGGTTATGCTAAAACGAAGACGGCGCTTAAAATTCTTGAGGAGCTCGGACTGATAGTCTTTGACGGCGAAAAATATACGCAAAAGAAAGTAAACGAAAAAACGGATTTGATGAATTCATCGGTTTACCGATTACTGAAAGGCGGTGACAGCGTTGACCGATAAACAGTTGGCTGATTATGAAGAACTGAAAGAATGTATAAGGGCGCAGGGCGGCAGTTATGACGAGGACCTTATAAAACGTGCCTTTGAGTATTGCGTTACGATGCACTCCGGTCAGAAGCGCTGGACCAATGAGGAATACTATATTCATCCGCTTTCGGTGGCAAAAATAATAATCTCTATGGGAATGGACAGTCAGTCGGTAGCCGCCTGTCTGCTACACGACGTTGTTGAAGATACCAAAGCGACGAAAAAGGATATTAAAGAAATGTTCGGCGCGGAGGTCGCGCTGCTTGTGGACGGCGTCACGAAAATCGGCAAGATATCCATAAACTCAAAGGAACAGCAGCAGGCGGAAAGTCTCCGTAAAATGCTCATAGCCATGGGTAAGGATATCAGAGTAATAATAATAAAGCTTGCCGACCGTCTTCACAATATGCGTACGCTCGACGCGATACCCGAAACGAAACAGCGCGAAAAATCGCTTGAAACGCTCGAAATATACGCGCCGATAGCGCACCGTCTCGGTATCCGCTGGGTAAAAGAGGAACTCGAGGATTTGGCGATAAAGCACCTTGACCCCGTGGCGTATTCGGAAATCGAGGAATCGCTCATTGTGCGTAAGGCACAAAGAGAGAGCATATTAAACGATATTAAAAACCGTATAGAAGAACGCCTTAAAGCGGATATGCCGGGCGTAAGTATGCAGTTTCAGGGCAGAGTAAAATCGGTTTACGGCATATACAGGAAAATGTATCTTCAAAGCCGCAGTTTCGACGAGATATACGATATCTACGCGATAAGGATAATAACCGATACGGTAAACGACTGTTATAACATTCTCGGTATTATGCACGATATGTTCAGACCGATACCGAACCGCTTCAAGGATTATATTTCCACTCCGAAGCCCAATATGTATCAGTCGCTTCATACGACGGTTATAAGCCGCGAGGGCGTTCCGTTTGAAATTCAGATAAGGACCGCCGAAATGCACCACACCGCCGAATACGGTATCGCGGCGCACTGGAAATATAAAGAGGGTATAGACGAGAACGATAAATCGCTTGAAAACCGTCTTGCCTGGATACGGCAGATTCTCGAATCTTCCGAGGCTTCGGGCGACACTTCCGAGCTTGTAAGAAGTATAAAAGTCGACCTTTCGCAGGAGGACGTGTTTGCCGTTACTCCGCGCGGCGACGTCATAAATCTTCCGGTCGGTTCCACGGTCGTCGACTTTGCGTTTGCAATACACTCGGCGGTCGGCGTTAAGATGATAGGCGCTAAAGCCGACGGTAAAATCGTACCCATAAACCATGAGATAAAGACAGGCGAGGTCATCGAGATACTGACGACTAATCAGCCCGGTCACGGACCGAGCAGGGACTGGATGAATATCGCGGTCACCAACTCTGCAAAGTCGAAAATACGCTCATGGTTCAAGAAAGAAAAACGCGAGGAGAATATCGAAACAGGCAGAAGCGAACTTGAAAAGGAACTTCGCCGCAGCGGGATAAATCTTACCGATAAGGAATTTGAAGAGATTACCGCCGACCTCGCGAAAAGAATGCATTATTCCGAAACCGATGAATTTTTCTCGGCAATAGGCTACGGCGGAATACTGATTTCAAAAATCATTCCGCGTATCAGGGAAGATTACAGTAAGCGGCAGAGCGTGAGCGTACCCGAGATGACCGATATAGCGCCCAAGTCCGCCGCTTCACCCGAGGGCGTAATAGTTGACGGTATAGATAACTGTCTTATCCGTCTGTCGCGGTGCTGTTCGCCGCTTCCCGGTGATGAGATAATCGGCTTTATAACCCGCGGACACGGCGTTTCCATTCACAAGCGCGACTGCAACAACGTGCCTGATGATATTTCCCGTTCCGCCGAGCCCGAGCGCTGGATAGCGGCGCATTGGGATTCCGGCAAGCGCGAGCACTTTATATCCACCGTTCGTATATTCTCGGTTGACCGCGACGGTCTGCTCGCCGATATTATGTCGGTCGCTTATAATATGCGTCTCGCCGTTCACGCGATGAACGCTCATCAGACCGGCGGAGGTAACTGCGTTATCTCAATAACTATCAATACCGAAAGCGTCGAACACCTGCGGAGCATTATTTCTCAGATAGAAAAAATAAGCGGCGTTTACGGCGTGGAAAGAGTGGTAAAATGAAGGCGCTTGTTCAAAGGGTACTCACCGCCTCGGTCAGTATCGACGGCAAAATTACGGGCAGCTGTCAAAAAGGCTATATGATACTTTTCTGCGCCGTGGAGGGCGACAGCGAGGATGATATAAAGCTTCTCGCCCGAAAGACCGTAAATCTGCGCGTTTTAGAGGATGAAAATGGCAAAATGAATCTTTCGATTCTCGAAACCGGCGGCGAGGTGCTTTGCATATCACAGTTCACCCTCGCGGCGGATACGCGAAAGGGCAACCGCCCCTCGTTTATAAAAGCAATGGAGCCGACCGTCGCTTCAAGGTATTATGACAGCTATTGCGACGAACTTAAAAATCTCGGCGTAAAAAGTGTGGAAAAGGGAGTCTTCGGTGCCGATATGAAAGTATCGCTTATAAACGACGGACCGGTCACGGTCATGCTCGACACCGACGTCTGGAAATGATTATGGAAATAAAACTTCTTGATTCGGGTTACTATATTGCGAGTTCAAACAGCTACGGCATATTGAGCGACGGCGCCGCGGTGGTGGTGGACTGCGGCAGGTATAACGACAGTACGGCAAAGTTTTTGAACGATAACCGGGATAAGGCGAGGCTGATTTTGCTTACCCACGCTCACTTTGACCATATCGGCGGCGCGGAAAAGCTGCGCGAAAAAACCGGCGCGCCCATAGCGACCGGCAAAACCGAAGCGGCGCATATGTGCGACCCCGAGTATAATCTCTCGGAACGTTTAAGACATAAAATAGGTGTGTTCGAGCCTGATTACGTAATATCCGACGAGCAGACGGTGACCGTCGGCGACCTTAAAATCAAGGCGTATGAAACCCCGGGTCATACAAAGGGAAGTATGGTTTATCTTGTCGGCGACAGTTTGTTTTCGGGCGATACGCTCTTTAAGAACAGTATCGGGCGCACCGATTTGTTCAGCGGAAACGGTGACGAAATGCAGGCGTCGCTTGAACGCATTATGTGGCTTTTCGGGGATGATATAAAGGTGTACCCCGGTCATAACGAAGCAACCACGATCGGCGAAGAGCGTATGAACAACCCCTATCTGAGGTAAAAAATGCAGCTTTGTAACGTAGGTCACGGGTTTGATTATGAAACCGAAAAGGTAGCGCGGATATTCCTGCCTTACGAAAAAATCAATATTATTCACGGGTATATGCCCGGCGACAATACCGCTTTATGCGCTCTCGAAAGAAAGGGTGAAACCCTTTATGCCCGCGCCGAGGTTTGCCTTGCGGGCAAAAAGGAGACTTTTACCGAGCGCGTCGCCGATACCGAAAACGGCAAGAAAAGCGAGCTTGCCGTGGCAAGATGCCTTTATAACTGCCTATCAGCCGTTACCGGATATAAAAGCAGTTGGGGAATACTTACCGGTATCCGTCCGGCTAAGCTGTTTTCCGCGCTTGCCGACAGCTCGGGCGTTACCGCGGCAAAGGATATATTCAAAAACGATTATCTCTGTGAAGCGGGTAAAACCGACCTGTGCTTAAAATGCGCCGAAAGCGAGAAGAAGATTACCGGGCTTAATACTCCCGCCTCGTTCAGCCTTTACGTTTCGGTGCCGTTTTGCCCGTCGAGGTGCTCATACTGCTCGTTTGTTTCGCACTCGGTGGAGCAGGCGAAGGGCATAATACCCGATTATTTGAGACTCTTGAAAAAGGAACTGATGTTCACCGGCGAAATCGCAAAAAGGCTTGGCTTGCGCCTTGAAACGGTCTATATAGGCGGCGGCACGCCGACGTCGGTTAAAGCCGAACAACTTAATGAACTGCTTTCCTCGGTAAGAGAAAACTTTGATTTTTCTTCGGTAAGAGAGTTTACGGTGGAAGCGGGCAGACCCGATACGGTAGACCGTGAAAAACTCGGCGTAATAAAGTCGGCGGGAGCTACGAGAATAAGCATAAACCCGCAAAGTATGGATGACGCCGTGCTTAAAAACATAGGAAGACGTCATACGTCAAAGCAGATGACCGAGGCGTTTTATCTTGCCCGCGAAGCGGGATTCGATAACATAAACACCGACCTTATAGCCGGGCTTGACGGCGACACGTTTGAAGGCTTCAAAGATTCCATAAAACGGATACTTGCGCTTTCTCCCGAAAGCGTTACGGTACATTCGCTCTCGGTCAAGCGAGCCTCAAACATTACCCGTCGCGGTGAAATGCCCGATGAATCGACAGGCTGTATAGCGGGGAAAATGGTCGATTTTGCCCGCGAGACGCTTCAAAAAAGCGGACTTTTGCCGTACTATATGTACAGACAGAGCAAAACCGTCGGAAATCTTGAAAACGTCGGCTATGCAAAGCCCGGATTCGAGGGACTTTACAACGTGTATATTATGGACGAAACGCATACGGTGCTTGCCTGCGGCGCGTCGGCGGTGACAAAGCTTAAAGAGCCGCGCGGCAATAACATTGAGCGAATATTCAACTTCAAATATCCGTATGAATATATTAACAGATTCAGTGAAATAATCTCCCGTAAAGAGGGAATTGAGGATTATTATGGTAAATATCCTGTCTTTGATAAATGACGCCGCGAAAAGCGACCCCAAATCGTTCATAGCCGAATGTGAGACAAATTACAAAAATCAGGTGTCGGCGGCGGCTGAAAGAATAGCGGATAACGACGATATAAAGATAGTGGCGATAGCGGGACCGTCCGGCTCGGGTAAGACGACCACCGCGCATATACTTATGCGCGAGCTTGAAGCTCTCGGCGAAAAAACGGCGGTGGTGTCTCTCGATGATTTTTATCTGCCGTTTGAAAAAATGCCGATAGGCCCTGACGGCGAAAGAGATATCGAATCGGTTTCGGCGCTGGATATCCCCCGCATAGAAAAGGCGTTCTCCGATATAGTAAACAACGGGCGGGCGTATCTTCCGAGATTTGATTTTTTAACAAAATCAAGAATCGAAAACGCGAGCGAAATAAATATAGGTCATCGCGGAATCGCGATAGTCGAGGGACTTCACGCCATGAATCCGATGCTTACCGACGGCGTCGCCCGCAAAAACATACTTAAAATATATATAAGTGTTAATCTGCCGATTGAGAGCGAGGACGGTGAGCCGGTGCTTACAAGCCGTCAGTTAAGACTTGTAAGACGTATATTGCGCGATGAAAAATTCCGGGGCGCGAGCGCCGAGGAAACGCTTTATTTATGGAACAACGTAATCGGCGGCGAAAGCAAATATCTTTACTGTTTTAAGAATACCGCGGATATTAAGCTTACAACGCTTCATGCTTTCGAGCCCTGCGTTTATAAGGATGAGTTCTGCAAAATGCGCGCCGGCGTCGGCGTAAACACGCCGTGTTACGAGTATTTTATTAAGACCGCAAACGCGCTTGAACTGTTTTGCGGTATAAGCAGTGATTTTGTGCCGGAAAATTCGCTCATACGCGAGTTTATCGGACCTAAAAGATAAATAATTTCAGGAGGTATTATTATGGAATTTTTTGACGGAGCCGTAAATAAGACGAAAGAGGTTTTTGAAACCGTTTCAATGAAAACGAGCGAGGTTATCGCGACCGAGAAGCAGAAATTTGAGATGAGTTCGCTCAAAGCCAAACGCGAAAAGGATTTCACCGCGCTCGGCAAGATTTATTTTGATATCGTCAAGGACGATGAAAACGCTTCCGAAACCGTTAAAGTGAAGGTCGAGGATATCAAGGCGAAGTCCGCCGAGATAGAGCGCCTCTCAAAAGAGATTCAAAGCGCGAAAAATAAGCTTATATGCAAAAATTGCGGCGCGGGAATTGCAAAGAAT
This sequence comes from Clostridia bacterium, assembly GCA_017554125.1. Taxonomy (GTDB): domain Bacteria; phylum Bacillota; class Clostridia; order Oscillospirales; family Acutalibacteraceae; genus UBA737. The sequence goes on from JAFZIW010000138.1 coordinate 18,169, forward strand.
TCGGTTTTCTGCAATATCTGCGGCGCAAAGGTCGGCGAAGAGGAATAAACCATGCCTTTTTATAAAATAGGAATCGTTGTCGCGGACGAGAGCGAGTTTTACCCGTTTGTCGACATAATAGAGAAAAAAGAGAAGACCGATACGCCTTTTAAGGATGCCGTGAGATTTTTTATCGGCAAGACCGAGGTTACGGCGATTCTTTCGGGTATCGGCAAGGTAAACGCGGCGAGTGCCGCTATGTATCTTGTGTGTGCCGGTTGTGACGCGATACTGAATTTCGGGCTTTCGGGGGGTCTTGGCGGCGTTTACCGCGGACAGTTTGTATTGCCGGAAAAATTTATCGAGCACGATTTCGATCTTACGGTATTCGGGTACAAGCCGTGCGAAAAACCGGGACAGGCGTATGTTTACAGCGCCGATGAGGGTATAATCTCGGCGTTTGAGGCGGCGTCAAAGGCGGCAAGGTCTCGGATGGCGGTTTGCGGCGACCGTTTCATAAGCGATGAAGCGAGCCGCGATTATTTAATTGATACCTTTTCCGCCTCGTCATGCGATATGGAAACCGCCGCGATAGCGAGCGTATGCCATATTACCGGAATACCCTTTGCCTGTGTGCGCCGTATATCGGACGACGCGTCGGAAAACGCACAGGAGAGCTACGGCGAAATGAATGAGAATGAGGGCGCGACCCTGGGCAATGTATTTCTTAAATGCCTTAAATCGGTTTGCGCGGTAAGCGGGAGTTAATATGTCTGATAACAAAACAAAGCAACAAAGCTTTCTGCACGGTTCTTTTATTCTTGTCGCGGCGACATTCGCGGCAAAGATAATCAGCGCCGTATACCGTATACCGCTTACAAATATTCTTTCGGGCGGCGGTATGGGCTATTTTTCCACGGCGTACGATTTGTATATGCCCATGTATACTATCGCCATGGCGGGACTTCCTACCGCTATTTCGAGAATGGTGGCGGAGTATTCGGCGCACGGTAAGTATAAAGACGTAAAACGTACGCTTCACGTAGCGCAGTCGGCGTTTCTTGTGACCGGCGGCGTCGCTTTTGTCCTTATGCTGGCTCTGGCGCTTTTGCTTACCGGCGATATGCGCGTTACGCTTTTCGGGCATTCGTTTTCGCTTCACGTTTTCAGCCGCGGAGCGTTGCCGGGTATGCTTTGCATAGTTCCTTCAATACTCTTTTGCTGTATAATGTCGGCGTACCGCGGATATTTTGAAGGACTCGGAAATATGACCCCTACGGGTATAAGCGAGGTTTTCGAGGCGGCGGGAAAACTGATTTTCGGACTGAGTATCGCCGGCGTTACGCTGACCGTTACCAACAGCCGCTCATACGCCGCGGCGGGCGCACTGCTCGGTATTACGATAGGCGAAGCGCTTTCGACGCTTTACCTCTTTATAAGATATAAGTTTTTCGGCGAGAAAAATCTGCCGCGGGAGCTTTATAACGGCGCGCCCGAAGCTCAGTCGGGCAAAAAAATACTTAAAATAATGATAGCCATAGCAATTCCCGTTGTGCTCGGGTCGCTGGTTAATAACGTGACAAGTCTTATCGATGTGGCTATGGTGCAAAAGCGTCTGGCGCAGGCGATAAACAAGGACCCGGCGTATTTTGCCGGAAAATTCCGCGATTTGATAGCGTCGGAAACGGCGCAAATGGCAAAACAGGATAAAGTGTTCGATACCGTCGCTGACCTTCCGAACGCGCTTTACGGATGCCACAGGGGCTTTGCCTTTTCCGTATATCATCTGATACCCACGCTTACGACCACGCTCGGCATAAGCGCTATACCGGTGCTCGCGCGCACGTGGGCTAAAAAGGATATGGCGGCAGTCAAATTCAATGTTCAGACAATAATCAGAACGACCGCCGTTATAGTAATGCCCTGCGGTCTCGGGCTCGCGGCGATATCAAAAGGCATACTTTCGCTTCTTTACCATGATACAAGCGCTATTGCCATAGCCGCTCCGAATTTGCGCGTACTCGGTTTCTGCGCCATATTCGCCGGTATAAACTCGCCGATTATCGCAATGCTTCAGGCGGTCGGTAAAGAGGTCGTACCTCTTAAAAACATAGCCGTTGGCGCGATACTCAAAATTATTGTCAATTTTGTACTTGTCGGTAATCCTTATATAAACATTTACGGCGTACCGATAGGCACCACGCTTTGCTACTTCTATATTTTCGCCGCGAATCTGTACTGCCTTATAAAATATACCGGTGTGAAACTCGATTTTTATTCAACCCTTATAAAACCGTTTTTCGCCGGGGCGTGTTCGGGCGTTACGGCTTTCGCCGTTTACCATATCGTTTTAAGAGGCCTGCACCGTAATCTCTTCGCCGCCGGCGGCGCGATTTTTGCGGCGGGCGCGGTGTATATCGTCGCTCTCGGAGTATTCAGAGTGCTTGAAAGCGAGGATATTCTGACGCTTCCGAAGGGCGAAAAAATCCTTAAAATTTGTAAAAAGATGCGTCTTGTGAGGTAAAAGCGGCAAAAACAGCCTTAAAAAAGCGGTTTTTTTGAAAAAAATCAATAAAAGATATTGATTTTTTCTTCAAAATATGGTATAAGTAGATAAACCCTTTTAATATATAAAGTGGTTTTAGTGAATTTGAGAAAACGTTGTTTTCTTAAAACAAAAAAACAGGAGGTTCATACAATGAACAAAACAGATTTAGTTGCGGCAATCGCAGCAAAAGCAGACCTTACCAAAAAAGATGCTGAAAAAGCATTGGCAGCAGCAATCGAGGCTATTACAAAGGCCGTTAAAAAGGGCGACAAGGTTCAGCTCGTTGGCTTCGGTACATTTGAAGCTCGCAAGCGTGCGGCCCGTCAGGGTATCAACCCCGCTACCGGCGCTAAAATAAAGATCGCCGCTTCCAAGACTCCGGTATTCAAAGCCGGCAAAGCTTTCAAGGACGCAATAAAATAATTTAACCAGTAAGCCGCCGGTTTCGGCGGCTTACATTTTTTTCGGAGAGACGATGAGAATAGATAAATACTTAAAGGTTTCGCGCCTTATCAAACGCCGTACCGTCGCAAACGAGGCGTGCGACGCCGGCAGAGTAAAGGTCGGCGGCAAATCGGTACGCGCGTCGTATGACGTAAAATTAGGCGATATAATCGAAATATCGTTCGGAAACAAAACGGTAAAGGTCGAGGTCACCGCGGTAAGCGAAGTGGTAAAAAAGGAAGAAGCGACCGACCTCTACCGAATAATCGAATAAAGAAAGCACCTTTTCAATATAAATTATTGAGAGGTGTTTTATTTTGGAAGAAAACAGTCGCGTAATACAAAACGTAATAATCGAAAGCCGTAAGAAACTCAGTATTTCGGGCGTCAGGCAGGTGCTTTCGTTCGATGATGAAACACTGTTGCTCGATACCGCGCTCGGCAGGGCTACGGTAAAAGGCGAAGATTTGAAAATAGAAAATTTCAATACTTCTTCGGGCGATTTATCGGCGTCGGGCACCGTACACGCGGTAGTGTACATGGCGTCGGAGCATACCGGCGGCGGTTTTATTTCCCGCCTTTTCAGATGATATGTGGGAAATAAGCGTGGGCGGGCAGGCGCTCGCTTGTATTTATTCGCTTGTCTTGGGCGGCGCGCTGTGTTTGTTTTACGATGTGATAAGGGCGACAAGACGCGCCGGCGCCAATTCGGCTTTCGCGGTATTTGCGGGAGATATCCTTTTTTGGCTTATAAGCGCGATTTGCGTTTTTTTCTTTATGGTCGCGCTTACAAACGGCGAAATACGCGGCTACATCGTTTTTTCCGCCGCGGCGGGCTTTATTATTTTCCGCCTTACGCTCGGCAGACTGACCTTTTACATTCTCGATATACTTTTTTGCTTTTCGGCGAAGGTCATCGCAAGGGTTTGCGAAATAATTGCCGACGTGTGCGCCTTTTTGAAAAATATCGCGGCGCGCTTTTTGGCGAGAATTCTTAAAGCGGTTTCGGCGGTGGCGGTAAGACTAAAAAAACTCTTGAAAAGTATATATAAGTTGTTGTATACTACTAAATATAAAAGAGAGACGGAGCAAAAGGAAAATGAGCAAGAGCGGTAAACGGTCAAAAAGCGTTATTGTTCGCATTATAGTTCTTTTCGTTGCAAGTTATATGGTCATAGGGCTTATAGGGCTTTACCGTGAACTGAACGGTAAGCAGCAGGAGCTTCGCGACTTGCTTGCCGAGAAGGAAAGCATCGAAATACAAATCGAAGATTACAGGTCGCGCCTTAGCAGCGCTTCGTATAACGATATTATTGAAAAAGCCGCGCGTGAACGGCTTGGCTACGCATATCCTACAGAAGAAATTTACGTGGATATTTCAGGCAACTAAACCTAAAAGCATGGAGGACCTTAGGAATTTATGCAGTTAAAATCAGGCGATATTGTTGAGGGCAAAATAACGGGTATTACTTCTTTCGGCGTTTTTGCCGATATAGGCGACGGTCTTTCCGGAATGGTACATATTTCCGAAATATCGAGAGATTACGTCAGCGATATCCGCGAGTTTGTCAAGGTGGGCGATACCGCCAAAATGAAAGTTATTTCCGTAGGGGAAGACGGCAAGATATCTCTTAGCATCAGAAAAGCGTTGCCTGATGAACCGGAGCGCAGAAAAGAAAAGAAAAAATATGAGCCCAAGGCGGTTGTGCCGCCGGACCCGTCATACGTTTGGGAAGCGTCAAAGGATACGCCTTCGAGCTTTGAAGAAATGATGAACAGGTTTAAGCAGAGAAGCGATGAAAAGATATCCGATTTGAAAAGAAAAAATCCGGATGCGCGTCGCGGCAAACGCTCGTCGGGCGGCAAATAAAAAACAGGGCGGTGCGCGTAAGCGGCACTGCCTTTATTTGAATTTTTCAAAACAAGTATAATTCGGGTATATAAAGTCGGCGAGTCTGCTCGCCCGGGTACGGTGAAAAATATGCGTGAAATCAGTGTGTTAAAAGTTGAAGAAACAATAGAGGAACTCTGCATTGCGGCGAATATGAATCTGCCTTGCGATTTAGCAAAGCGGCTCACTGTCGCCGGAAATAACGAGCAGTCAGCCGCGGCAAAGGCGGTTATCGGCGATATTTGCGATAACCTTACCGCCGCAAAGGAACTCGGCGTACCTATCTGTCAGGATACCGGTATGGCGGTCGTATTTATGGATATCGGTCAGGACGTTCACTTTTCGGGCGGCGACCTTTTTGACGCTGTAAACGAAGGTGTGCGGCGCGGATACGAAAAAGGTCTTTTGCGTAAATCGGTCGTATCAGACCCGATGCGGCGGGAAAACACCGGCGATAACACTCCCGCCGTAATACATACACGTATCGTTCCTGGCGACAGGGTGAACGTCACGGTAGCGCCCAAAGGCTTTGGCAGCGAGAATATGAGCAGGATATTTATGCTTACTCCCGCGGACGGCAGAGCGGGCGTTGTTTCGGCGGTCGTTTCCGCCGTAAAAGAGGCGGGTTCAAAACCCTGTCCGCCCATTGTTGTCGGCGTCGGTATCGGCGGCGATTTTGAAAGCTGCGCATTGCTTTCAAAACGCGCTCTTATAAGAAGCACGGATACAGAGAATCCCGATCCGTACTACGCCGGGCTCGAAAGGGAATTGCTTTCTGAAATGAATAAACTCGGCATAGGTCCTCAGGGCTTCGGCGGCGAAACGACCGCGCTTGCCGTAAATATTGAAACGGCGCCTACGCATATAGCCGGGCTTCCGGTGGCGGTAAATATCGGTTGTCACGTTACAAGACATTCGTCGGCGGTGATTTGATATGAGCGAAACGTATAATCTTATTGCGCCCACCGTCTTCGGTATAGAGAGTATCGCGGCGGAAGAATTCAAGCGTATGGGCTTTGAAAAAATCGCCGTGCAGGACGGTAAGGTACACTTGCAGGGCGACGGCAATATGCTCGCCAGGGCAAATATCTGTTCCCGTTTTGCCGAGCGGGTGCTGATAAACGTCGGTGAGTTTACGGCGCTGACGTTTACCGAGCTTTTTGACGGTGTAAAGAGTCTTCCGTGGGAAAGGTATATTTCCCGCGACAACGCGTTTCCCGTTACGGGTACGAGCGTAAACTCGGCGCTTTTCAGTATATCCGACTGTCAGTCGATTATCAAAAAAGCGATAGCCGACCGCCTCTCATCCAAATACGGTATAAGCTGGCTTCCCGAAACGGGAGCCGAATGCAGGGTGAAATTCAGTCTGCTTAAAGATAAAGCGACGCTTGCAATAGATACTTCGGGCGACGGTCTTCATAAGCGCGGCTACCGCAGAAAAGCAAACGACGCGCCGCTTAAAGAAACCATTGCCGCGGCGCTTTGCGATTTGGCGCGAATATACCCGGATACCCATATTTACGACCCGTTTTGCGGAAGCGGTACCATTCTTATCGAGGCGGCGCTGATGGCGACCGGACACGCTCCGGGGCTGAACCGCTATTTTGCCGCCGAGCGGTTTGATTTTCTGGATAAAAACGTATGGCGCGAGGAAAGAACGCGCGCGCAGGACGGTATTCGCCACAACGTCGATTTTAAGGCGCAGGGCTTCGATATCGACCCGTCGGCGGTGGAACTTACCCTGCAAAACGCGAAAAAAGCGGGCGTGGGAAAATACGTAAAGGCGGCGGTTGCCGATATCAAAGATTTTGTAACGCCTGACGAAAGACTTTTAGTTATAACCAACCCGCCTTACGGCGAGCGTCTGCTTGACGTAAAAGCGGCGGAAGAGCTGTATAAAACCATGGGAGAGCGCTTTGATATGAAGCCCGGCAAAAAATATTTTGTTATAAGTCCGCACGATGAATTTGAAAAAATATTCGGCAAAACGGCGGATAAACGGCGCAAACTCTACAACGGTATGATAAAATGCCAGTTGTTTATGTATTTCAAAAACGGGCAGGTGGAAAACAAATGAAGTATCTGTTTATTGTAAATCCCGCGGCGGGCAAGGGAAAAAAACAGGCGGGAATAATCGAAGCGGTAAAGAATTACTTTTCTGGGCGCGATGAGGATTTTGAAATATATATAACCTCTGCCGAGGGCGACGCAAAGGTTAAGGCGAACGCCGCGGCGAAAAGCGGGGAGGAGATAACCGTCTTCGCCTGCGGAGGCGAGGGAACGGTTTTTGAGGTGCTCAACGGCATAGTAGGCTATGCCAACGTAAACCTCGGCGTTATTCCCTGCGGCTCGGCAAACGATTTTCTCAAATTCTTTGACGACAGCTCACCCTTTTCCGATATCGCCGAGCAAATATCCGGTACCGCCGTGCCTACCGATATAATCAAAGCAAACGACAGTTACTGCCTTAACGGTTGCTCTGTGGGTATGGACGCGGTAGTGGCGCGCGATATGAGCATATTCAAAAATATGCGCGGCGTGTCCGGGTCTATGGCGTATAAGCTCGCGGTGATTAAAACCTTTTTCGGCAAAATCGGCGTAAGTATAAATCTTTCGGTAGACGGTTCGGCGCCCGAAAAGCGAAACTGCCTTTTCGCCGTTATAGCAAACGCGCCCTATTACGGCGGCGGCTATAAAAGCGCGCCGGACGCGAACCCGTTTGATAACGCACTTGATTTTACAACCGTAAATACAATTTCAAAGCTTAAAGTACCGAAATTTCTCTCCCTTTACGAAAAGGGACAGCACGGTTCGCTTGATTACTGCACCCTGCGCCGCTGTACAAGTATGGAATTTACCGCGCAAAAGGCGGTTCCGGTTAATCTTGACGGCGAGATAATCGAGAGCAAGCATATGAAATTCAGTCTTGTGAAAGACGGCGTAAAGTTCATGTTGCCGCGCCGGATTTTTGAAAATATTAAGAATTCGTTAAAAGTTTTTGACTTTACTTGACTTTTGCAAAAAATGGTATATAATATGTAAATGTCAGAAAACAATTTTCAGTGTTTGGAGGAATTTTTATGACACTTAAACCTTTAGCTGACAACGTAGTTATCAAGGCGACAGAAGCCGAACAGACCACCAAAAGCGGTATTGTTCTTACCTCCGCCGCGAAGGAAAAGCCGCAAATCGCCGAAGTTGTGGCGGTAGGTCCCGGCGGTATTGTAGACGGTAAAGAGGTATCTACCAAAAGCATAAAAGTAGGTCAGAAGGTAATAGCCGCGAAGTATTCCGGAACGGATATTAAAATAGACGACGAGGAATATACCATTCTTCACGTTTCCGATATTCTGGCAATAGTTGAATAACAGGAGGTCTTATTTATGGCAAAGAATATTATTTTCGGAGAACAGGCGCGCAAGGCGCTTCAGGAAGGCGTAGATAAGCTCGCCGACGCCGTAAAGGTAACGTTAGGCCCTAAAGGCAGGAACGTTGTTCTTGATAAAAAATACGGTTCACCGCTCATTACTAACGACGGTGTAACGATAGCCAAGGAAATCGAACTTGACGACCCGTTTGAAAACATGGGCGCCCAGCTCGTAAAAGAGGTATCGGTCAAAACCAACGACGCCGCGGGCGACGGTACCACCACCGCCACCGTTTTGGCGCAGGCGATGATAGCCGAGGGTATGAAAAACGTTGCCGCCGGTGCAAACCCGATGATAGTTAAAAAGGGTATAAAAGCGGCGGTAGATACCACCGTTAAGACGATAGTCAAGAATTCCAAAAAGGTTTCCGGAAGCGATGATATAGCCAGAGTCGCAACCGTTTCTTCGAGCGATGAGGTCATCGGTAAGCTTATCGCCGAGGCAATGGAAAAAGTATCGGCGGACGGCGTCATAACCGTTGAGGAATCGAAGACCGCCGAAACCTATTCCGAGGTTGTCGAAGGTATGCAGTTCGACCGCGGTTATATAACCCCTTATATGGTGACCGATTCGGATAAAATGGAAGCGGTAATCGACGACGCCCTGCTTCTTATAACCGATAAAAAGATATCCAATATTCAGGAAATTCTGCCGCTTCTCGAACAGATAGTTCAGTCGGGCAAGAAACTCGTTATAATCGCCGAGGATATCGAAGGCGAAGCGCTTTCCACCCTTATCGTCAACAAGCTCCGCGGCACCTTCACCTGCGTAGGCGTTAAAGCGCCCGGCTTCGGCGACAGGCGGAAAGAAATGCTCCGTGATATCGCCGTGCTCACCGGCGGCGAGGTTATTTCCGAGGAACTCGGACTTGAGCTTAAAGATACAACGGTTGAACAGCTCGGTCGCGCCCGTCAGGTCAAGATAACCAAGGAAAACACCATTATAGTTGACGGCGCCGGCGATAAGGCGGCTATAAAAGACCGTGTGGCGCAGATAAGAAATCAGCTCGGCACGACCACTTCCGATTTCGATAAAGAGAAATTGCAGGAACGCCTCGCTAAACTCGCGGGCGGCGTTGCGGTAATCAAGGTCGGCGCGGCTACCGAGATAGAGATGAAAGAAAAGAAACTGCGTATTGAGGACGCTCTCGCGGCTACCAAAGCGGCTGTTGAAGAGGGTATCGTCGCCGGCGGCGGCGTTGCGCTCTTGAACGCCATACCCGAGGTTAAAAAGCTCGCCGATAAAGCGCAGGGAGATGAAAAAACCGGTGTTAATATCGTTCTTAAATCACTTGAATCGCCTATCCGTCAGATAGCGTATAACGCGGGTATCGAAGGCTCTGTAATAGTCGATAAGATTATGAACAGCGGCAAGAAGAATTACGGCTTCAACGCATATAACGAAACCTACGGCGATATGATGGAGGCGGGCATTGTAGACCCGACCAAGGTCACCCGTTCGGCACTCGAAAACGCCGCTTCCGTCGCGGCTATGGTGCTTACGACCGAGAGCCTTGTCGCCGATAAGAAAGAAGACGCCGCCGCGGCAAACGCCGCAGCAGCGGCAGCCGCCGCACAGGCCGGCGGAATGTACTGATTCAGGCGGCAGCTGTCAGATGACAGACACCGGATAATATGTGCGGCGGGGAAACCCGCCGCATAATTCATATATTGCGCCGCAGGCGCACCTATCGTTTGAAATCTGATATCTGCAATCTGTCGTCTGATTCGCGGGCGATTGATAATCATCCCTACAAGATACCAATGTATTTTGCATGCGTAGGGGCGGATATCATCCGCCCGTTTTATTTTATGCGGACGGCCGGGGACGTCTGTCCCTACCTTATCAAAACAGTTTATACGGGACATAAGCAGACGAGAGGATCGCCCGGCGCAACTGTTGCGCCGGCACGCACGCGGGCTTTGCGACCGTTCACTGAAAGGTCGCAATTCGCCTATCGGCGAACCGCCCTGTTCGATCCTCTCCTCATATAAACAAAAATAGTGGGATATACCCTGATGGGTATATCCCACTATTGGTGGAGACGGAGAGGATCGAACTCTTGACCTCCTGAATGCCATTCAGGCGCTCTCCCAGCTGAGCTACGCCCCCGCACCAGTACATAATAACACATAAAAAACAAAAACGCAATAAAAATTTTCAAAAACATCACTTTTTTATTGACATCAACGGGTGTTTTGGGGTATAATCACAAATTGATAGGTTATATATGTTGGAAAGTATCGCTGTTTTGTGATTTTCCGACTCTGTAAGGAGGTTTAATATAATGAAAAGAACGTATCAGCCTAAAAAAATTCACCGTAAAAAAGAGCATGGTTTCTTGAAAAGAATGGCAACTTCAAACGGCAGAAAGGTTCTCTCCCGCAGAAGAGCAAAGGGAAGAAAGCAGTTGACCTATTAAGCCACTGTCAAGTGGCTTTTCATTTTATATCGCGCGAAGCGGTGAAAAGAAATGAAACGAGAAGACAAATTAAAGCAGAATTGGGAGTTTCGCCGTCTTTATACGCGCGGCAAATGCGTCGCGTCTCCGGCGTTCGTCCTATATTTTGCAAAGGGTAAAAACGGCAGGGTACGCCTTGGCATTACGGCGGGCAAAAAAATCGGCTTCGCCGTAAAAAGGAACCGCGCAAAACGCGTTATAACCGCGGCGTTTGATATGTGTTTACCCAAAATCAAAAAAGGATACGATTTCGTAATTGTGTCGAGGAACAGGATTTTGAGCCTTAAAAGTACCGAGGTTGCGAAGATGCTTTTCGCACTTTTATCAGACAGCGGGTTGACCGAATCATGAAAAATCCGATATCAGGTATTTTAACGGGAATTATAAAGCTTTACCGAAAAGTCATATCTCCGCTGAAGCTTCCCTGTTGCCGGTTTACGCCTACCTGCTCGCAGTATGCGCTCGAAGCAATAAAGGTTCACGGCGCTTTTAAGGGCAGCGCGCTCGCCGTTTGGCGAATATTGCGCTGTAATCCTTTCAGTAAAGGCGGATATGACCCCGTACCGGAAAAGAAACGCAAAAATTAAACGGGCGTTTTTGCGCGCGGTCGTATCCGGATTTCAAGCGGAACTGTTCCGCAAATATATTTTATGGATGGTGTAGCGTTTGTTTGACATAATAAATAAGCCGCTTGGCTTTATAATGAAATTATTGGCGGAACTTTTCGGCGGTAATTTTGCCGCTTCGGTTTTCGTTTTCACACTTATCATAAACCTGATAATGCTCCCGCTGAGCATTAAGAGTCAGAAGTCCTCGGTGTCGCAAATGCGAATCAAGCCGAAGCTTGACGAGCTTAAAAAGCGTTACGGTGACGACAGGCGTAAAATGGCGCAGGAACAGCAGAAGCTCTACCAGGAAGAGGGAGTTTCGATGTCCGGCGGATGTCTTCCCATGATAGTAAGAATGGTGCTCCTTTTCAGTATTTACTATCTCATCCTTTCTCCGCTTACCTATATGGCGGGCGCGAAAAAAGACGATGTGAAGACGGTTACCACCGCTATAAACAGTTACGTTGAAAAACATGAAGACGCCAAGAGCGAACTTGCCAACTGGGATATAAAGAAAACCAGAAATCAGGAACTGTATCTTGTAGCCGTTATCAGAGACGACCCCGGCAAGCTGGAAAAGGTTATCGGTTCAAAACAGTATAGCGAAATCAAGGAACCGTACGAAAATATCGTTGAAAAATACGAAGAATCAAATATCAGCTTTAACCTTTTCGGTATTGATTTGATACAGACTCCGAAGTTCTCGGTTGATTTCTTCAGCGGCTGGCAGGCTATATGGCTTTTGCCGATATCCGCGTTTTTGGCTCAAATGCTCACAAGCATCGTTTCGATGCGTATAAACAAGCGCATAAATCCCGACGCTCCGACAATGGCGGGACTTATGCTCACCATGCCTATAATTTCGCTTATCATCGGTTTCAGTTTCCCCGGCGGCGTGTGCTTCTATTGGATATGTTCATCGCTTATAGGCGGTGCGATACAATCGGGCGTTCAGTTGCTTTACGGCCCGCATAAGCTTCTTGCGCGCGAACGCGTGAAAGAGCTTTCTAAAGTTTGCGATTTTGAAGCAGGCCAGCTTAAAAAACTTGAAACCGAAGAGGAATAATACAATTTTATAAGGAGGACTATTCTTGATTAAAGAAGCAGTGGGTACCGGCGGGACTTTGGACGAAGCCAAAGAAAATGCCTTAATTGCCTTGGGCGCGGCTCCCGAAGCCGATGTGCATTTTGAAACTCTCGAGTTACCCAAAAAGAAAGTGCTTGGAATGTTCGGCGGCGCGTTGGCAAAAGTGCGCGTATATACGGAAGTTCCGGACGAAGAAAAGAAAGCACAGCCGAAAACAGTTAAAACAAATCAGAAAAAGAAACCCGAAAAAAAGAAAACAGAAAAACAGTCAGTTGAAAACAAGCCCGCGAAATCCGATGTTTCGGAATACGGCGAAAGCGTCGATGAAAGCACTGTCGCACCGGATACAAGCGCCGGTAAGGCAATAAAGTATTTAAGAACTATCCTTTCAAATCTCGGATGCGAAAACGTTTCGATAAAGGTTGCCGAAAAAGAAGGCGGCGCGCTTATATCGCTTGAAGGCGACGGGCTCGGCGTGATTATCGGCAGAAGAGGCGAAACTCTCGAGGCGCTTCAGGTTCTCGTATCGCTGGCGGCAAACAACGGCGGCGGATATTACAGGGTAAGTCTTAATATAGGCGATTACCGCGAAAAACGCGAACAGACGCTTACTTCTCTTGCCGGCCGCATAGCCAAGCAGGTGCAGTCAACCGGCAGAAACCGCGTTCTTGAGCCTATGAGCCCGTATGAAAGAAGAATTATTCATACCGCGGTGCAGGAAATCAAAGGCGTTGAGTCGAATTCTATCGGCGAAGGCGAAAACCGCCGCGTCGTGATTCATCCCGAAGGCAAGCGTGTAGACGAGCGCAGCGGCAGAGGTCCGCGCTCAAGAGGCGGACGCGACCGCAGAACGTCAAATACCGTTTCAAGCGTTCCCACGCGCGAACCTATGAAGGACAGCGACATTCCGCTGTACGGTAAAATCGGAAAATAAAATGTAAAAGTGCTTTCATGTGAAAGCACTTTTATTATGAGTATCAAAAGCATATAAGCGAACAAAAAAATCCCCGAAGCCAAACGGCTTCGGGGAAATCTTTTCGGTAGATGAAAGGTAATCAGCGCTTGCTGAACTGCGGAGCGCGACGGGCACCTTTGAGACCGTATTTCTTTCTTTCCTTCATACGCGGATCGCGTGTGAGTAAACCGGCTTTTTTGAGCGCCGGACGGAAAGATTCATCGGCCTGCAGGAGAGCGCGGGCAATACCGTGGCGGATAGCGCCCGCCTGACCGGTAACGCCGCCGCCTGCAACGCGGCAAACGATATCAAACTTATCGTTTGTTTCGGTAACGGTAAGCGGCTGACGAACGATGAGTTTAAGAGTTTCAAGGCCGAAATAATCGTCCATATCTCTCTCGTTTATCGTAACCTTGCCTTTACCCTTGTAAACGCGGACGCGGGCGACAGAACTTTTTCTTCTGCCTGTACCGTAGAAATAAGGTTTTCCTTCAAACATAACTTCTGTCTCCCTTCTTAAAATTCAAGTTTCTCGGGCTTCTGTGCCTTCTGGGCATAATCTTCACCCTTGTAAACGTGAAGGCGGGTAAGCGCCTTTCTGCCGATGGTAGTATCGGGAACCATACCCTTGACCGCGAGCGTAAACGCAAGCTCGGGGCGGGTGGCCATAAGGGTTGAATATTTTACTTCCTTAAGACCGCCGATATAGCCGGTATGGCGGCGATAATACTTTTTATCGAGCTTCTTGCCTGTAAGCACTGCCTTTTCAGCGTTTATTACCACAACGTGGTCGCCGCAGTCAACGTGAGGCGTAAACTCCGGCTTGCCTTTGCCGCGAAGTAAATCGGCAACCTTGACAGCGGTTCTGCCCATCGGTTTGCCGGCGGCGTCAACAATATACCATTTGCGCTGAACATCGGCAGGTTTTGCCATAAATGTAGACATAATCAAAACCTCCAAAATTTCTTGTGCCCGAATATAATAACACAGCTTTTGCACCATGTCAACAATATTTTTTCAAAATTTCAACTTATCAAACCAAATCTCGTTTTTTCTCCTGTTTTCTTCCGTTTGCTCGTTTTTGCTCACTTTTGATTTTACAAAAATAACATTGAAAATAAGCAGCGTTTGTGTTATTCTTATAATATATGCAAAAGGGAGTTGAACTATATTGCGTGTTTTATGCGTGGGGGATGTGTGCGCCCACGTCGGATGTGAAGCGGCGCTTCGCATAATACCGGCGCTTAAAAGTGAATACGGTATTGATTTTACGGTGGTGAATGGTGAAAACTCCGCCTACGGCAACGGCATTACGCCCGAGAGCGCCGATATGCTTTTTGCGGCGGGCGCGGATGTGATAACCGGCGGTAATCATTCTTTTCGCAGAAAAGAGATTTACGAAACGCTTGATTCAAATCCCTGCCTCTTGCGTCCGGATAATATAAAATCGGAGTACGGCGGCGGCTACGCGCTTTGCGATATCGGTAAATACAGCGTTGCAGTCATAAATCTTTCCGGTCAGGTATACCTTGAGAAGTCGGGAGCGAGTAACGCTTTTAGCGCGGCGGAAAACCTGGTCGCGCGGGCAAAGAGTGACGGCGCGCGGTTTATACTTATTGATTTTCACGCGGAGGCGACGAGCGAAAAGCGCGCCATGGGCTTCTTTCTTGACGGAAAGGTCAGTGCGGTTTTCGGAACGCATACCCACGTGCAAACGGCGGATGAGCAGATACTCCCGCTTGGCACCGGCTATATTACCGACCTCGGTATGACCGGCGTTATCGATTCGGTGCTCGGCGTGAAAAAAGAGATTATAGTAAACCGTATGAAATCGGGCGGCAGTGAAAAGTTTTTACAGGCGGACGGCAAATGTATGCTTTGCGGCTGTATCTTTGAGCTTGACGACACGACCGGTCTTGCAAAATCGGTCAAAAGAATATACAGAGAATAGTTTGGGGGGCGATATTATGAAAAAGACGGTGTGCGCGTTGCTTTGCGCGATACTGTGTTTTTCGTTTGCCTCCTGTAAAAAGAATCCCGGCGGCAGCTCGTCGGATATCGCGCCCGAGGCGTCAGAGAAGATAAAATACGAGGAAATAAACCTGCTTTACTATTCGGGTGACAGTTTTAATCCCTACACCGCCAAAACAAAACATAACCGGCAACTCGCCCGCCTTTTATACGACTCGCTTTTGAAGTACGATAACAACTATAACCCGGTCTACTGCCTGGCGCAAAGCGCCTCTATAAGCGGCAAGACCTGCAGAGTCACCCTTAAAAGCGCCAATTTTACCGACGGCTCGGCGGTCACGCCCGACGACGTGGTTTATTCTTACAACCTTGCCAAAAACAGCAATACGATATATGCGGCGGAGCTTTACGAGGTGGCGTCGGTATCGGTCGAGGGCAATGCCGTTATATTTAATCTTTCAAACGTTGATTTGAGCTTCCTTAATTTGCTCGATTTCCCGATAATAAAGGCGGGAACCGACGGAAAAAAGAATTCCGACGGCGTTGAAATCGCCCCTGTCGGCTGCGGCAGGTATTATGTTTCCGAAAACCCGAATATACTTTTAAGAAATGAAAACTATTTCGGCAAAAAGGGCGAAATATCCAAAATCACCCTTATCAACGCGCCGGATGATATTTCCGCCTCGCATTACGTAGAGGTGGGCAACACCGATATTTATTACGCCGACGAATCGGTCGCCAATATAGCCAGGATGAGCGGTAAACGCGCCGACGTAAATCTTAACAATTTCGTTTATATCGGCGTAAACGGCGCCGACGCGGTGCTTTCAAACAGCAATATGCGCTACGCCATCTCTTCCGCCATTGACAGGACTGAGATATGCCACAGCGCCTATTTTGATAACGCCGTCCCCGCGACAGGATATTACAACCCGAAATTCAACGTAACAAATGCGGTGCAATCATTAAAAACCGTCGCCGATTTGCAAATAACTGTTGAGAATCTCAGCAAAATAGGTTATAATAATTTAGATAAGGGCTATTACTGTGATTCAAACGGTAAGCATCCTACGTTCAGTCTGCTTGTCAATTCGGATAATACGTCAAGGGTTGCGGCGGCAAATCTCATAGCAAACGGGTGCCGCGCCGCGGGGATAGAAATAAACGTTGTTTCAAAGCCCTATGAACAGTATAAGAAGGCGCTTGAAGCGGGCGCTTTTCAGCTCTATCTCGGCGAGATTCGCGTACTGCCGAATATGGACCTGTCAAGCCTTGTTATACCGGGCGGCAGCGCGGCGTACGGCGTAGTTGCGCCGGTGTCTGACGATGAGGCGAAAACGCCGCTTAAAACCGTTTGCGGCGAGATGATAGAAAGCTATCGCGAGGGCAAAGTAAAGCATTCCGACCTTGCGGGAACCTTCCTTACCGAAATGCCGCAGATACCGGTGTGTTACAGGCAGGGAATTCTGTTTTATACTTCCGCCATTGAAAGCGGCGTCGCGCCTTCCGCGTCGGACGTTTTCCTTAACCTTGAAAATTACAAAATAAAATAAACGGAGGGTTTATTATGATTTCTTATGAAACGAGAACCGGTACGATTACCATTACCGAAGAGTTTTTGTCAAAACTCATCGGTTCGGAAGTTGTTTCGTGCTTTGGCGTTGTCGGTATGATTCCGAACGGCTCGAAGCAGAAGATACTCGGCGTTTTCAAGAAAGAGCCGGCGCTGAATACCGGAATAAGGGTTACCGGCGACGCTGACGCTATCGACGTTGAATTGCATATAATGGTAACTTACGGTATGAATATAAACGCTATGGCGGCAAGCATTACCGAAAAGGTGAAGTATGCCGTTGAAGATATAACGGGAATACCTGTAAACAAGGTCGCCGTTATGGTTGACGGTATAAAAGAATAATACTTTTGTCTTTTTGAAAGGGTGTATGTATTTGTTTGACGGTAATACTCTGCGTGATGCCATACTGTCCGCGGCGAACAATATTTCAAATAACAGAAAAGCGGTAGACGACCTGAACGTATTTCCCGTACCTGACGGCGATACCGGAACCAATATGTCGATGACTCTTGCGAATTCCGTAAGGGAACTTGAAAAAATCGAGGGCGCGACCGCCGGCAAAATCGCCGCGGTAAACGCCGCCGCTCTGCTTCGCGGCGCGAGGGGCAATTCCGGCGTTATCACCTCGCTTTTATTCCGCGGTTTTGCAAAGGGAATAGGCGATGAGGAATATCTCACCGCTTCAAATCTTGTCTCGGCGCTCAAATTAGGTGTTGAGGGCGCTTATAAAGCGGTAATGAAACCCACCGAGGGAACTATACTGACGGTCGCCCGCGTAGCGAGTGAAAGAGCGGAATCCGCGTTTATGGCGGGCAAAGATACGCTCGGCGTCTTTGACGCGGCGATAGAGGGCGCGCGCGAGGCGCTCGAAAGTACGCCCGAACTTTTACCCACCCTTAAAAAAGCCGGCGTTGTTGACGCGGGCGGCAAGGGTTTTGTACTTATCCTTGAAGGTATGCGCGAGGTTTTAGGCGGCGGCGCCGTAATAAAGAGCGAGGCGAAGGATGCCGCTCCCGCCGAAGAGGAGCAGGAAAACCGTAACGCCGCCGGCGAGTTTGACGGTGAGATCACCTTTACATACTGCACCGAGTTTATCGTAAACCGCGATCCGCAGTGTGAAAAAGCGCCGGGCGAGCTGCGAGCCTATCTCGAATCTATCGGCGACTGTGTCGTTGTTGTCGACGATGAGGAAATCATAAAGGTTCACGTTCATACCGACCATCCCGGCAACGCGATAGAAAACGGTCTTACCTTCGGCGGACTTGTTCACCTTAAAATAGAAAATATGCGCGATCAGCACGAGCGCGCGAAGCATGACGCGAAAGAGGCGGCTAAAAAGCCGACCAAAAGCGCCGACCTTACCGAAACCATAAAGCCGGTCGAGATAACCAAGCCGGTCGGCTTCGTGTCGGTTTGCGCCGGCGACGGTCTTACGGAGCTTTTCCACGACCTCGGCGTGGATAACGTTGTATCGGGCGGTCAGACCATGAATCCGAGTACCGACGATATACTGAAAGCTATTGAGAATTGTCCGGCAAGTACGGTTTTCGTTCTGCCGAACAATAAGAATATAATTATGGCGGCGGAACAGACCGTCCCGATAAGCACAAGAAAGGTTATCGTGCTTCATACCCGTACTGTGCCGCAGGGCATAACCGCCATGCTTAACTTTAACGACGACGCCGATGATGAGACCAACGCTATCGAAATGCAGAAGGCGGCGGAAAAAATCGCCACCGGTCAGGTGACCTTCGCCGCGCGCGATTCTGATTTTGACGGGCATAAGATAAAAGAGGGCGAAATAATGGCGCTTACCGGCGGCAAAATAGCCTTCGTCGATACCGACGTTGAGCGCGCGACGCTTAAACTTGCGGGTAAAATGATAAAGCGCAACAGCGAGTTTGTAACCGTGATTTACGGTAAGGATATTACCGACGTTGCGGCGGAGGATATCGAGAGACAGCTTAACGAAAAATACGGCGACAGGCTCGAAATAACCCTTGTAAACGGCGGTCAGCCGGTGTATTACTATATCATTTCAGTAGAGTGAGAAATACTATGCCGAAGCTTAATACTGATATAAGATACTTAAAAGGCGTTGGCGCCCGCCGCGCCGAATACCTTAATGCTATGGGCATCGATACTGTCGGTGCCCTTTTGCGTTTTTTCCCGAGAGGGTATGAGGATTTCGGCAATATAAAGAGCATTTTTAACTGTGTTTCGGGCGAGTCGGTCTGTATAAAAGGTAAGATAACAAGCGATATAAGCGAGCATTTCATACGCAAGAATATGACGCTTTTCAAGTTCTCGGTTTATGACGGCACCGGCTTTATGCAGGTAACGATTTTCAATAATAAATACCTTACCGCGAGGCTCCACCGAGACAGCGAGTATCTTTTCCTCGGCAAAATCGAACTCGACCGTTTCGGGTTCAATATGTCGTCGCCCGAAATCAGAGAAACAAGCTTCGAGGGGATAATACCCGTTTACCGCGCCAGCGCGAAAATGTCTTCCGCGGCGATAGAAAAGCTTGTGCGCGAAGCGATGAAGGATGCCGAAATAGAAGAAATAATGCCAGAGAGCGTGAGGAAGAGCAACCGCCTTACCACCGCCGCCGACGCGATAAGTAACATTCATTTCCCGAAAAGCCGCGAGGCGCTCGAAAGGGCGAAAAGATATCTCGTTTTTGAGGAACTTTTCGTACTTTCCACCTCGCTGATGCTGCTTAAAGGCAAAAGAAAAGCGGCGGCAAACGCCGTTATAAACGCCGATTATACCGGGCGCTTTTATTCTTCGCTTAAATTCGAGCCGACCGCCGCGCAAAAAAGAGCGGTAAAAGAGTGCCTTGCCGATATGGCGTCGGGAAGGGTGATGAACCGGCTTATCGAAGGCGACGTCGGAAGCGGTAAAACGCTGGTCGCGGCGGCGCTTATGTATAATACGGCGAAAGCGGGATATCAGTCGGTGCTTATGGCGCCTACCGAGATTCTCGCGGAACAGCACTACAAAACCCTTTCAGAGTTTTTCGCCGATAGCGATATCGAGTGCGTTCTGCTTACCGGCTCTATGAAAAAGAGCGAAAAAACGGCGGCAAAACAGAAACTGTTATCGGGTGAGGCGCTGCTTGCCGTCGGCACTCACGCGCTTTTGTCCGATGACGTGGAGTTTAACAGCGTCGCCCTTGTCATTACCGACGAACAGCACCGCTTTGGCGTAAATCAACGCGCCGCGCTCGCGCTGAAAGGCAAAAACGCGCATACGCTCGTTATGTCCGCGACCCCGATACCGCGAACGCTCGGGCTTATTATCTACGGCGACCTTGATATAAGCATACTCGATGAGTATCCGCGAGGCAGGGCAAAGACCGACAGTTACGTTATAACCGGCGAGCTTCGGGAGCGCGCGTATAATTACATAAAAAAACACCTTGATGAGGGAAGACAGGGGTATATCGTCTGCCCGATGGTTGAGGAGAGCGAGCAGGTATCCGGCGTCAAAAGCGCCGAACAGTATTATGCGGACGCCGTAAACGGCGCATTCAAGGATTACCGCGTAGGTCTATTGCACGGCAAGATGAAAGGCGCCGAAAAGGATGAAATCATGCGCCGCTTCGCCTCGGGTGAGATACAACTGCTTGTTTGTACAACGGTTATCGAGGTAGGTATTGACGTTCCGAACGCCGCGATTATGCTGATAGAAAACGCGGAGCGTTTCGGGCTTTCCGCTCTTCATCAGCTCCGCGGCAGAATAGGCAGAGGCAAGTACGCTTCGACCTGTATTTTTATAACCGACCTTAAAGGCGAAAATATCAACCGCCGTATGCAGGTTATGAAAAGCACATCGGACGGCTTCAAAATAGCCGAGGAGGACTTGCGTCTGCGCGGACCGGGCGATTTTCTGGGCGAGCGTCAACACGGTCTTCCGGACCTTAAAATCGCCGACCTTTACGCCGATAACGACGTATTAAAACTCGCTTCCATGGCGGCGGCAAACCTGCTTGAACACGACCCGCGCCTGAAATCCGATGAAAACGCGTCCCTGCGCGCCGCGGTGATCGATTTGTATAAACGGCTTAATGAAAACTAATAAACATTATCATAACACACCTCACTGTCCTGCTCTTTGGACACTTGTATTCCTAAACTAATCTTATAGCCAGTTAACGTGGCTTATACTGAATGAGTAGCCATATATAACAGTACACGAATAATAAAAACGGAGGTGTTTTTAATGGCGAGTGTAACGAAAAGAGTCAGTGTTTTTAAACAACCCAGAGGCGGTTTTGTTAAAATATCAGATTTTGACAGTATCGTTATCAATGATGATTTTGTATTGAACGAATCGGAAAACTTGGGAGGTAGCGTTGTTGGTTTAGTGGTTGATTATCTTACAAGGCTTATTATGGGCGCGGATAGCGAAGACGCATTTAGGATTTCGCTTGAAGGCGCAAGAATTGCTGAAGAATTGGGTGTTAAAGAAGGAGCAATGAAAACTGCAAAAAAACTATTAAAGGGCATTAGTGATATGGATGATGATTCTATCGTTAATGCGTGTGAACTCGTAACTTTTGATGTTTGGAAAAGAAATACATTAGTAGCGATGATGATATCAGAAAACTCGCAAATAATACCACCGGATAGGGATACCATTGACAACATTCGATTCCTTTTAATTCGTAGTATTACTTTTTGGGGTGAGTATGGTCCAATAGCAAAAGACGGTTTCAACTTCGCTCCACCGAAATGTAATGTTGACACTTATAAAAAAATGCTTGATACAGGAAAAGGCACTTATGGAGGATATACGCCTACGGTTAGTAGCGGTGATGGCGATTTTCTTACTGCTGATACTCTCTGGGATTTTAAGGTTTTAAGGTCAAAGCCGACAAGTAAGGACACATTACAGTTACTTATGTACTGGATTATGGGTCAGCATTCTGGACAGGATATTTTTAAGAGTATAACAAAGATAGGATTATTTAACCCTCGCTCAAACACAGTATATTTAAAAGAAGTATCTACAATACCGAATGACATTATAAAAACAGTTGAGAATGATGTTATTTGCTATTAAGGTGTATCAATTTATCATCATTGCGAAAGAGCATACACGGCAAAGCCGTAATGATATGCGCCCTGACGGGCGATGATATACAGCCTTTTCGGACTAATGATATACCATTGTTTTCGCAATGGAAAAAATCTCGTTCTGAAGAACGAGATTTTTTGGTGCGAGTGACGGGACGCGCCTTTGCTACGCAAATTCGCCCTGCTTGCCGACCCAATGCTTATGCATTCGGTACCCGGCTTCACACCTGCAAACTAAAAAACAGTCTCCCGGACTGTTTTTCTTTACGCTTGCAGCCCTCTTAGTGTTCAAGTCCCGCCACAATAATTTACATAAAAATTCCGGGCTCCCGCAAAAGCGGAAACCCGAAATTTTGGTGCGAGTGACGGGACTTGAACCCGTACGTCTTGGACACACGCCCCTCAAACGTGCCTGTCTGCCTATTCCAGCACACTCGCATTATGGGCGCCCGATTATTATATCATTTGAGTATTCGGTTGTCAACATAAAAATTGCATTTTTGAATCTTTTTTTGCGGCGACGGTGCGAGAATACTTGCCAACCGGTAAATAATGTTATATAATAATATGTTGAAAAGACGTCGGGGGTGCAAACTATGCAGATAAACGTGGGCAATACGGTAAAAATGAAAAAACAGCATCCCTGCGGGTGCGATACGTTCAAGGTGACGAGAATCGGCGCCGATTTCAAGCTTATCTGCACGCAGTGCGGCAGGGAGGTCATGATGCCGAGAAAGTCCGCCGAAAAATCGATAAAGAAGATACTTGACAGTAACGGAGAAATATAATGTTTGAACAGCTTTCCGCGGTTGAAAACCGCTTTGAACAAATATCTGTTGAGCTGACCCGTCCCGAAATTATTTCGGACAGCGAGCAGTTCACCCGCCTGATAAAAGAACACGGCGAGCTTGCGCCGGTTGTTGAAAAATACCGTGAATACACCTCGGCGCAAAACGCGATAGCCGAGGCGGAGGAGATTTTGGCGACTCCGGGCGTCGAAAAAGATTTCAAGGAGCTTGCCGAAGAAGAATTGAAAGAGGCGAAAGCGAGTATCGCTTCGGTTACCGAAGAGCTTAAGCTTCTGCTTTTGCCCAAGGACCCGAACGATTCAAAAAACGTTATTATCGAGATACGCGGCGGCGCGGGCGGCGAAGAGGCGGCGCTTTTCGCCGGCAGTCTTTTCAGAATGTATACAATGTATGCCGAAAGTCACAGATTTACCGTTGAAGTTACTAACGCCAATGAAACCGAGCTTGGCGGCTATAAGGAAATCAGCTTTATGGTCGAGGGTGCCGGTGCGTATTCGCGTT
Organism: Clostridia bacterium; assembly: GCA_017554125.1. GTDB lineage: Bacteria > Bacillota > Clostridia > Oscillospirales > Acutalibacteraceae > UBA737. Next base: position 41,514 of record JAFZIW010000138.1, read on the forward strand.
TTAAGTATGAAAGCGGCGTTCACCGCGTTCAGCGCGTGCCCGATACCGAAACCCAGGGGCGCGTACATACCTCCACCGTTACGGTGGCGGTACTCCCCGAAGCCGACGAGGTCGAATTCGAGTTAAACCCCGCCGACCTTAAAATCGATACCTTCCGTTCGTCGGGCGCCGGCGGTCAGCATATAAACAAAACCTCATCGGCGATACGCGTGACCCATATCCCGACCGGAACGGTCGTTGAATGTCAGGACGAGCGCAGTCAGTTCAAAAACAAGGATAAGGCGCTTAAAGTTCTGCGTGCGCGGCTTTACGACGCCGAAAAGGCGAAGGCGGACGCCGCCGTGGCAAACGACCGCAAGGCGCAGGTCGGCACGGGCGACCGAAGCGAGCGTATACGCACCTACAACTTCCCGCAGGGTCGCGTTACTGACCATAGAATAGGGCTTACGCTTTACAAGCTTGAAAGCATACTTAACGGTAATATCGACGAGATAGTCGACGCGCTGACGACCTACTACCGCGCCGAGGCGCTGAAAACGCAGGAGAATATATAAATGAAGACCGAAAAAATAGATGTTATTTCGGGTGACAGAGAAAAGGGAATTGCCCGCGCTGGCGAGATTTTAAGGCGCGGCGGAACGGTCGCGATACCTACGGAAACGGTTTACGGTCTCGCCGCGAGCGCGCTTGACGACGGCGCTATCGAAAAGGTTTTCCTTGCGAAAGGCAGACCGCAGAATAATCCGCTGATAGTTCATATAAGCGATATAAAAATGCTCGAAGACGTGGCGCGCGATATACCCGACGCGGCGTATAGGCTTGCTGAAACGTTCTGGCCCGGACCGCTTACAATGGTGCTTCGCCGTAAGGATGCGGTGGCTTCGCGCGTATCAGCCGGGCTTGATACCGTGGCGGTGCGTATGCCCGCGTCAAAGGCGGCCCGGGATATCATCGAAGCGAGCGGAGTTCCCCTCGCGGCGCCGAGCGCGAATATTTCCGGCTCACCCAGTCCCACCGCCGCGGCGCACGTGATACACGACCTTGACGGTAAGGTCGACGCGATAGTTTGCGGCGAGGACTGCAAGGTAGGCGTTGAATCGACCGTGGTGGCGCTCTTTTCAGACCCGCCCCGCATTTTAAGACCGGGCGCCGTAACGGCGGAGGAATTAAGCGATATTTTGCCGGGCCTTGTTATCGACAAAGCGGTTTTATCCGAACCGGAAAGCGGCGAAGCGGTCGCTTCACCCGGTATGCTTTATAAGCATTACGCCCCGAAGACCGAAACGTTTTTGATAGAGGGCGAAAGTAAGAATTACATAGATTTCGTTAATTCAAAGGGCGACTGTGCGGCGGTATGCTTCGACGGGGAAGCGGCAAGAATAACGGTTAAAAAATTAGCGTACGGCGCTCAAAACGACGGTGACGCGCTTGCAAAAAATCTGTTTTCCGTGCTTCGCGCGGTCGATGCGCTCGGCGCGAAACGCGTCTACGTACACGCGCCCGATAAGCGCGGCATAGGGCTTGCGGTTTACAACCGTCTGCTTCGAGCCGCCGGTTTTAAGGTGATAAAGCTATGAGTTATGTTTTAGGACTTACCGGTCCTACCGGAGCGGGTAAAAGCATTTTCGCGCAATGCGCGGCACAGCGCGGTTTTAAGGTGATAGATTGCGATATTTCCGCCAGAAAAGCGGTGGAAAAGGGAACAAAAGGGCTTGCCGCGCTTGTAAGCGTTTTCGGCGGCGGAATACTAAAAAAAAGCGGGGAACTCGACCGCGGGAAACTGGCGAGAATCGCCTTTTCGAGCCGCGAAAAAACCGAACTGCTTAATAAAACGCTGCTGCCGCATATTTGCAAAATAGTCAAAAGCGAGATTTCCGGCGATTTCGTACTGCTCGACGCGCCCACGCTTTTTGAAAGCGGTATGAACGGCGTTTGCAATGCGACCGCGGCGGTAATAGCACCGATAGAACTCAGAAAAGCGCGCATAATAGAACGTGACGGACTGTCCGGCGATGAGGCGGACATGCGCATAAACGCCGGAAAGCCGGATGAGTTTTATTATGAAAACGCGAACCGCGTATTTATTAACGGCAATGATATTGACAGTTTCAAAAAAAGTGTTAATATATATTTAGATGATATAATCGGAGGGAACCCGGATGAGTGATTACAAAAAACTGAAAGAAGAACTTTTTTACGAGAACAAAAACGCGTTTTTAAGGCTCGATGAGGCGACCATAGACGCGGCGTACGGCTTTTGTGAAGGCTACAAGGAATTTCTTAATCTCGCCAAAACCGAGCGCGAGGCGGCTGCGGCGGCGATAGTGCTTGCCGAGCAGAAGGGCTTTGCACCGTTTGCGCGTGATAAAAAATACAAACAGGGCGACAAGGTTTATTTCAATAACCGCGGTAAGGCGGTGGCATTCGTCGTATTCGGCAAACAAAAGGCGGAAAACGGCGTTAATATCACGGCGGCGCATATTGACTCCCCGCGCCTTGACCTTAAACCGAATCCGCTTTACGAGGATACTGAACTCGCCCTTTTCAAAACCCATTATTACGGCGGCATAAAGAAATATCAGTGGACGACGGTGCCGTTTGCCCTTCACGGCGTTTTTGCCAAGAAGGACGGCAGCGTTCTGACCGTTTCAATAGGCGAAAAACCGGGTGAGCCGCAGTTTGTGGTAAACGACCTTTTGCCTCACCTTGCAAAAGAACAGGAAAAGCGCACGCTCTCTGACGGCGTCCGCGGTGAAGAACTCAACGTTCTTATAGGGAGCAGACCTTTTAAGGATGACGAGGGCAGTGAACTTGTAAAGCTTGCCGTTCTTAAATTCTTAAACGAAAAATACGGTATAAAGGAAGAAGATTTCCTTTCGGCTGAACTTGAAATGGTGCCGGCGGCGAAAGCCACGGACATCGGCTTTGACAGGTCGCTTATCGGCGCCTACGGTCAGGATGACCGCGTTTGCGCATACAGTGAACTTATGGCTGTTCTGGACGTTGAGTCTCCGGAAAAGACCGCCGTTGCGATACTTGCCGACAAGGAAGAAATCGGTTCCGAAGGCAATACCGGACTGAATTCCGCTTTCTTAGCGCACGTTATTCACGATATCAGTCTTAACGACGGTTCGGATGAAACGGTGGCGTTTCGCCATTCAAGCTGTCTTTCCGCCGACGTAAACGCGGCTATCGACCCCACTTTTGCCGACGCTCAGGAAAAGCGCAACGCAAGCTTCCTTAACCACGGCGCCGTAATAACGAAATACACCGGTCACGGCGGTAAATACGATACGAGCGACGCTTGCGCGGAGTTTGTCGCAAAGATTCGCGCTCTGCTCGATAAAGCCGGAATTGTTTGGCAGATAGGCGAGCTCGGTAAGGTTGACGGCGGCGGCGGCGGAACGGTCGCAAAATATATCGCCGATTTGGGCGCTGACGTAATCGACGTTGGCGTGCCGGTGCTTTCAATGCACGCTCCGTTTGAGGTAACGGCGAAGCTCGACGTTTATATGTGCAATCGCGCAATGTATGAGTTTATGAAATAAACGTGATTTATCCGGGTTGCCGCGGCGGTGACCCGGAATTTTTGATTAAACGTCAAATAGTCTGTTATCAAAGAAGAAAGGCTGTGTTTTTATGGACAAAACCAAGATATCGGCTTTTGCCGACCTTATAAGAAAAAGCGACAATATCGTCTTCTTCGGCGGCGCTGGGGTTTCGACCGAAAGCGGCGTCAAGGACTACCGGAGCGAAGACGGTCTTTACAATACCGTAAAACAGTATAAAGTATCGCCCGAAACGATACTGAGCCACAGCTTTTTTGAGGCGCATCCGGATATTTTTTACGATTTTTACTACAACTATTTTCTGAACACTTCCGCCGCCCCGAACCGCGCGCATTCGGCATTGGCTCAACTTGAAGCCGCCGGGAAGCTTAAAGCGGTAATTACGCAGAATATTGACGGACTTCATCAGCGGGCGGGGAGCAAAAACGTAATAGAGCTTCACGGCACCGTATTGAAAAACCGCTGTCCGTCCTGTAAAACCCTGATGCCCGTTGAAGATATAAGGACGCTTAAAGGTGGCGTGCCGCGTTGTGAAAAATGCGGCAGGGTTATAAAACCCGATGTCGTTTTGTACGAAGAGCCACTTAATGAAGCGGTTATAAGTGCGGCGGTGCGCGCGATTTCTTCGGCGGACCTGCTTATAATCGGCGGTACGTCGCTCGCGGTATACCCCGCGGCGGGCTTTATAAGGTATTTCAGGGGTGAAAACATAGTGCTTATCAACCGTGACGAAACGCAATATGACAGTATGGCGGCGCTCGTTTTCAGAGACAGTATCGGCGAGGTTATGAGCGAAGCAATGAAACTTTTGTAGGTAAAAATAACTGACTTGCAATAAAAAAATCCCGCGTCGGGCAAAGCGCCCGTGCGGGATTTTAGTTTTACGGTTCTTGCGTTAGGTCGGCGGGAATTTCCGCCTTAGCCGTTTCACTTTCGGAATTATCCGCCGGCGCGGCGTCTTCCGGTGTTACGTTGTCGGGTACGGGCGGGTCCTCCTGCGGCGGTTCTGTATATTCGCCGTCTTCTGTCTTTTCGGTTATCACAATCGCCTGCATTCCGTTTGATATATATCTGTTATTTACAATATCGGCGGGGTAGCGGCAATTCTTATGAGTCAGCGGGTCGTTGAAATAATAACCCGTATCGTCATAACCTACAAGAAGCAGACAGTGGTTGGGCGATATCCAGGTGTACGTTTCCTCGGTACCGACCACCGCCCACGTCCGCGAAACCCTCGTAGGCGCCATGCCCTGCGTACCCCAGATTATTACCGGTATATCGCGGTCGATATACGATTTAAGCTCGTTTAGCGGGGTACCGGTAAGGTTTTTTATTTCGTGTTTACTGTGGTCAATGCACTTTATCAGCGCTTTTTCGATAACCGGAGCCATACAACCCCAGCCGGTTTCCGAAAAAGGATTTCCGAGGAAATATTCGCGCGGGTCATAGCCCATGCTTTTGCCCGCTTCGTCAACAAACGGCGCGGGTGCGACCGAAAGGAAGTGTGTTATAAAATACTTCCCCGATATTTTGTAGCCGAGATGCCTCAGCGCCATGACGGCGCTTATCGGCTCGCAACCCGTCGGATAATTCTTCTTCTGGTTAATGTATGGTACGTCAATAAGCTTTGTCGGCGGAAAATCGACCGGTTCTTCAAAGCTCACTTCGTCGGGTTGCTCGTTTTTTATTTCGGTCGTGTGCTCCGGCAGAGTTACCTCGTAAACTATTTCCTCAAAAAACGTTTCGCCGGCGGTTGCCTGATTTTGATTCCGGCTTTTAAGAAATTCAAAAACCGAACAGGCGCCCGCTATCCATACCGCCGCCAGAAGCACAATGATACCGACGCCGTAAAGGGCGGAGGTATCAACGGTTTTTATTTTTTTATTTTCTTTCAATCCGTCACACTCTTTTTTACTTGCTGTCCTTCCAATACACTTTGAATCCGTGCTGAGATATGCGTTTTTCCGGCGGTGGCGGAGTCATATAATCGCCGTACCAATAGGTCAGAAGTGAATCGGATTTTGCGGGGGCGTTAAACGTGTATTCTTCAAAGCGTAAAGGCACGGGGTTTCCGAAATACGAATCGGGGATATAAGACTTATGAAGAACAGCAGTGCCTACAGCCAACATCACAAAACCTGTATTATATCCGGCAAACGCTTTGCCTCGTTTATTTATGCCATTTATTATATTCACACGCGATTTGAATGTCAGAAACCGGAAAATATAATGAGCTATGACCTTGACGCTCAGTTTATAATCGAGCGGCGCCATATAGTTCTTTTTTACAAGCGCTTTGCGCGCGGAGCGTACGCTATCAAATAATTTTTGCGCCTGTACGGGGTCGGCGGGGCAGGCGTCTATCGGAAACACGTCAATATAAGCGCCGATTTCGGAAGGCTTATGCACGTGCTCGATAAGCAAGGTTTTCTTATGACAGACCTTTGCATAATCGAGGTAGTAATCCTTGTCGGTCGATATATCGACAACGTATGCCGTATCCGAATCGCTTTTATTGAATTCCGCGATAAAGCGTTCATAATCCGCCCGCGGCATGCCTATATCAACGTCATCGTCCCACGGTATATACCCTTTGTGCCTTACGGCGCCAAGCAAGGTCCCGTATATCATATAGTAAGTCAGACCGTTTTTCTCGCAGTAGTCATGTACTTCTTTCAAGGTATCAAGCTGACATTTTTTCAGTTCTTCCGCGGTAAGTTCAACCATAAGAATTCCCCTTTAAGAAAATTATGTTCTGTTATTTATTTCGCCCTTGATTTTCGATACAAACTCATCGAGCGTCATATTGACCGTTTCGTCGGTATCTCTGTTTCTTACCGAAACGGTTTCGCTTTCTATTTCCTTACCGCCTATGAGCACCATGTAAGGAATTCTCATATCCTGCCGCGCCTCGCGTATCTTGTAACCGATTTTCTCGTTTCGGTCGTCAAGCTGAACGCGAACGCCGGCGTCTTCGAGCGCCTTATATACCTTTTTGGCAAAATCATGCTCGGTACCCGGAAGCGTCATGACGCGCGCCTGGACCGGAGCGAGCCACGTCGGGAATTTTCCGGCAAAATGCTCGGTAAGTATGCCGATAAAACGCTCTATCGAGCCGTAGCATACGCGGTGTATCATTATAGGTCTCTGTTTTTCGCCGTTTTCGTCTATATAGAAAAGGTCGAAGTTCTGCGGCATCTGGAAATCAAGCTGAATCGTGCCGCACTGCCAGGTCCTGCCGATGCAGTCGCGCAGGTGGAAATCTATTTTCGGACCGTAGAACGCGCCGTCGCCCTCGTTTACAATATAGTCAAGACCGAGTTTTTCGAGCGCGGCTTTAAGACCGTTTGTCGCCGCCTCCCAGTCCTCATCGCTGCCCATACTGTCTTCGGGGCGGGTTGAGAGTTCGACAAAATAATCAAAACCGAACTTCGAGTAAACCTGATTTATAAGGTTTACGACGCCGATTATTTCATCGGTTATCTGCTCGCGGGTCATAAATATATGCGCGTCGTCCTGGGTAAAGCAACGAACTCTGAAAAGTCCGTGAAGGGCGCCCTTTAACTCGTGGCGGTGAACAAGACCGAGCTCGCCGAGACGAAGCGGCAGTTCTCTGTAACTGTGAGGCTTACTGCCGTATACCATAACGCCACCGGGGCAGTTCATCGGCTTTATGCAGTAGGTTTCATCGTCGATTACGGTCGAGTACATATTGTCCTTGTAATGGTCCCAGTGGCCGCTGGTTTCCCATAAATGACGGTTCATTATAAGCGGCGTGGATATTTCAACGTAACCCGCCTTTGTGTGTATATCGCGCCAGTAATCGATAAGCGCGTTTTTAAGCTTAATGCCGTTCGGCAGGAAGAACGGGAAACCGGGACCCTCATCCGCAAGCATAAACAATTCCATTTCTCTGCCTATCTTACGGTGGTCGCGGCGTTGTGCTTCTTCCAAAAGCTTAACGTATTCGTCAAGTTCCTCCTGGGTTTTGAAGGCGATACCGCCGATACGTGTGAGCATTTTATTGTCTTTATCGTTTTTCCAGTAAGCGCCCGAAATCTGGGTGAGCTTGAACGCTTTAAGCGCCTTGGTGTAGGTGAGGTGAGGTCCTACGCACATATCTATATACTCGCCTTGCTGATAAAAGCTTATTATTGCGTCCGGCTCTAAATCGCCGATATGTTCAACCTTGTATTTCTCGCCGCGCTCTTCCATTAGCTTTATGGCTTCTTCGCGTGAAAGTATGAACGGCTTTACAGGCAGATTCTCCTTGACGATTTTCTTCATTTCCGCTTCGATGGCGGGTAAATCGTCTTCGGTAAGCTTTTTATCGCCCATATCTATATCGTAGTAAAACCCCTTTTCGGTCGCCGGACCGTAGCCGAAATGCGCTTCGGGGTACAGACGCTTTACCGCTTGCGCGAGAATGTGCGCGGCGGTATGGCGCAATACTTCGGTTTCAATGCTTTCTTCCGCTTCGGCTACAACGCCGTCCTTGTAAATGATTTTCATATATTTACCTCCAAAAAAATAAACTCCGACCCCAAAAGGGGACGAAGTCAAACTCTGGCTCCGCGGTTCCACCCGCATTCCGGAAAACCGGCACTCAACAGTCTTAACGCGACCCGACGTCCGTGTTGCTGCACACGGCGCTCAAAGGTGGTTTTCACTTTTCCGAAAATATACCGCTTACACCGCCCGGCACTCGCTTTGATTTTCCGCGGAAAAGCTACTGTCCTTTTCAACGCTTTATATGGCAATGATAGACCAAAAAAGGTATATTGTCAAGTAAAAAGTACGTTTTGTGCGTCTATGGAGTACAAATGTCCGCAAAATAGGAAGAATCAGCAATTTTTTATTGACAGAAACGTATAAAAGTAGTATTCTAAATTATAATTTTTAATTGGGGTGATTTTATGTTCAAATCAGAGTATCTAAACCGAGTTTATGCAGGCGTTGAAGCCCGCAACCCCGGCGAAAAAGAGTTTTTACAGGCGGTATACGAGGTTCTCGAATCCTTGGAGCCCGTGGTAGAGGCAAATCCGCGCCTCGAAGCAAACGGTATTTTAGAGCGTATCGTTGAGCCCGAGCGTCAGATTTTCTTCCGTGTTCCGTGGGTGGACGATAACGGCAAAGTACAGGTCAACCGCGGATTCAGAGTTCAGTTCAATTCAGCTATCGGACCGTATAAGGGCGGTATCAGACTTCATCCGTCGGTAAATGCTTCGGTTATCAAGTTCTTGGGTTTTGAACAGATATTCAAAAACAGCCTTACCTCGCTTCCCATCGGCGGCGGCAAGGGCGGCAGTGACTTTGACCCGAAGGGCAAGTCGGATATGGAAGTTATGCGCTTCTGTCAGAGCTTTATGACAGAGCTCAGTAAACACATCGGCGCCGATACCGACGTACCGGCGGGCGATATCGGTACGGGTGCGCGTGAAATCGGCTTTATGTACGGTCAGTATAAGCGCCTTCGTAACGAGTTTACCGGCGTTCTTACCGGTAAGGGTCTTACTTACGGCGGCTCGCTTGCGCGTACCGAGGCTACCGGTTACGGTCTTTGCTATTTTGTTGAAGAAATGCTCAAATGTATGAAGAACGACAGCTTCGCCGGTAAGACGGTAGTTATCTCCGGTTCGGGCAACGTTGCTATTTATGCGAATCAGAAAGCCACCGAGCTCGGCGGCAAGGTTGTCGCTATGTCCGATTCAAACGGCTATATCGTTGATAATAACGGTATCGACCTCGCTGTTGTAAAGCAGATTAAAGAGGTTGAACGCGGAAGAATCAAAGAGTATGCGGCGCGTGTAAAGGGCGCCGAGTATCATGAGGGTTGCAGCGGTATATGGACCGTTAAGTGCGATATCGCTCTTCCTTGCGCTACACAGAATGAAATCAATGAAGAAAGCGCGAAGGCGCTCATCGCAAACGGCGTTATCGCGGTAGGCGAAGGCGCGAATATGCCTTCAACTCCCGAAGCGGTCGCTGCGTTCCAGGGCGCGGGCGTCCTCTTTGCTCCCGCCAAGGCGGCGAATGCCGGCGGCGTTGCGACAAGCGCGCTCGAAATGAGCCAGAACTCCATGCGTTACAGCTGGACGTTTGAAGAGGTTGACGCGAAGCTTAAAAACATTATGGTCAATATTTTCCATAACGCTTATAACGCGGCGGAGAAATACGGCAAGAAAGGCAACCTCGTAGCGGGCGCCAATATCGCCGGCTTTGAAAAGGTAGCCGACGCCATGCTTGCGCAGGGAGTTGCATATTAGACGTTAGACGGCGGCGAGGGGAAACCCTCGCCGTAAATATTTAAGCGGGCGATTGGTAATCGCCCCTACAAATTACCGATATAGATTGATATTCCGTAGGGGCGGATATCATCCGCCCGTTTTTTGTATCCAATATGCTTGATTCAAATATCAGACGTTATAAAAGCTTCGGCGAGAACTCGGCAAAGTTTTTTACGCATGTTTAGTTTTGTTTGTCTGACAGACCTAATAAATAGTCTGAAGAAACACCAAAGTATCGGCAAAGAGTAATTATATCATCAATGCTCGGTTCGCATTTTCCGCATTCCATATATGATATTTTTCTTTGTGTCATACTTACTCTTTTGCCAAGTTCTGTCTGGTTTAAATCTGCATCCTCCCTTAGATTTTTCACCCTTTCGCCGAAGCTCAATTTCATGCCTGACACCCCCGTCTATATTGTGCCATAGACAGAAACCGTCTATTGACAATTAGACAAAAAATGTCTGTAATTGTTTTGCAAGGAGGTGAAAACAGTGGCAACAGATAATGAAAAAACAAGAAATGACGGATATTTAGTAGCGAGCAAAAACGGAAAAGATGTTTTCCCTGTTTCTTTTGGCAAAAATTTGATTGAACGCATAAATGGTATGGCAGTGCTCAATCACGTGATAACTGAGAACGATTTTAACGATAGTATAGTTTTCAGAGGAATACTATCCGAGTTAGACAACGCTGGCTACTACGTTTATCAATTAACCCGACTTTAATTCAATGCAAAAAATTTATAGGTGATAGTTATGCGATTGAAAAAGCTATTATCGGTTGTTATGGCGGTAGCGGTGCTTACCGCCATATTGCCGCTTAAGGCATTTATGACTTTTGCTGAGTTAGTGTCTTATTCTGGCACTTGTGGTGATGATTTAACTTGGGAATTTGACCCGTCTAGCGCAACCCTTACTATTTCGGGTACGGGTAATATGGATGGTTATTTAAGTAATTATATGAATGCACCGTGGTATCCGCATTGTAAAGATATTGAGGCTATTATTATAGGTGCAGGTGTCATTGGGATAGGAACTGATGCATTTTACGGTTGCACTAGGCTTACGAGTATTTCTATACCTAGTGGTGTGCAGCATATAGGCTCAGGGATACTAGAAGATTGTAATAACCTTGAAAGCATAACAGTAGACAAAGGTAATTTGGTTTATCATTCAACGGGAAATTGCTTAATTAAAACCGCAACGAATGTTTTAATCGCCGGTTGTAAGAATAGTATAATACCTACTGACGGTAGTGTGTGTTTAATTGAATATGATGCATTTTCGGGTTGCACCGGTCTTACAAGTATTACCATGCCAGATAGCGTAACGTCAATAGGCGGTGGTGCGTTTGAGGGTTGCACAGGACTTACGAGTATAACCATACCGGACAGTGTAACAGCAATAGGCTATAAGGCGTTTTCCGACTGTACCGGGCTTACGAGTATAAATATACCAGACAGTGTAATATCGGTAGGAGGTTCAGCTTTCGATAATACTGCTTGGTATAATAATCAACCCGAAGGTTTAGTATATGCTGGAAAAGTAGCATACGAGTATAAAGGAACATGTCCGTCTAGAATTATTATAAAAGAAGGTGCTCGTTACATTCGTCCGGAATTGTTCTTGAATTGTACAGATCTCGTAAGTGTCACTATGCCTCACAGTGTAATGGCAATAGGTGATGGTGCGTTTAAGAGTTGCGAAAAGCTTACAAGTATAACTATACCAGACAGCGTAATATCGATTGGCGCTGATGCGTTTCGCGATTGCGCAGGGCTTACAAGTGCTACCATAGGAAATAGTGTAACGTCAATAGGTCATTCTGCGTTTTACGGTTGCGCAAGTCTTACAAGCATAACAATACCAAACCATGCAGTATCGATTGGCGATTCCGCATTTGAAAATTGTTCAGATCTTAAGTCAGTAAAAATGGGCAATTCAATTATTTCAATTGGGTCTCATGCCTTTTATAACTGTGTTAAACTTGCATCTATTGTTATTCCCGATTCAGTTGTTGAAATAGGTTGTAGTGCCTTTGAAGAAACAAAATACTACAATGATAAAAACAATTGGGAAAACGGGGCCTTATATATATGCCGACACTTAATAAGGATAAACAGTGATATTGTGTGTGGTAATTATGTGATTAAATACGGAACAAAGTCAATTGCCTACGCGGCATGTGGCTCATTTCCTTCTAATCCATATTTTTACCCAGAGTTAACGTAGATAACTATTCCAAACACGGTAGTTTCAATCGGTAGTTATGCTTTTTTTGGTTGTTCTGGACTTAATAGAGTAATAATACCTGATAGTGTAATAACGATAGGCAAAGGAGCATTTTGTGGTTGCAGGGGGTTAAAGCGCATAACTATACCTGATTCGGTAACTCAGATTGGTGGGGAAGCATTTTCTGATTGCAAAGAACTTGCCTATATCACACTTCCATCCTCAATAAGTTCAATCGGATACAAAGCGTTTGATGGCACTGGATATTATAATGATGAATTCAACTGGGAAAATGGGGTTTTATATATTTCTAATCATTTGATTGAGGCTAAAAGAAATGTTGTTCATGGTGAGTATATAGTTAAACCAGGAACAAAAACGATAGCTGAATATGCATTTTGTGATATAAAAAATATATCATATAGCGATTATGATGGACCTAATGCTGTAATTATACCCAAAACAGTAACTTCGATTGGCTCATACGCATTTGGCTTTTGTAAAAATCTAGAATCAATTACGCTACCAATTTCCGTTGTTTCAATCGGTCCTTACGCTTTTGCGGCTTGTGATAGTCTTAATGACGTGTATTACGCCGGTAGTAAAGAGCAGAAACAAAAAATAAAAATTGATTGTGATGGTCAGGATATGATACCTTTGTTTCAAACGAGTGTTGAAGATGAGCAGGAGTTTAATGGCAACATCCTTTTGTTAAATGCTACATGGCATTTTGATGCCACGAGTCCAGATAAAGACATACAAAATCATACAAATCTTGACATTAATACTTCAAGTATGCAAGATAAGAAGCAAAGCAACAATAACGCGGCGATATATTTGATTATCATCGCTATAGTGTTGGCACTTATTGCTTTTCTAATGCTTTTTTTAAGCAAACGGCAACACATGGTTCAACGACAAAGCCCTGATGAAAACATCCAAATATCGCGTAGATTTGACAATAGCGACATATTTAAATAAGAAACGATGTGCAAATGGCGATTATTAATTGCATGCTCTACGAATTACAAATAAACTATGCGGCGAGGGGAAACCCTCGCCGTAAATATATAATCGGGCGATTCATGAATTGCCCGATTATATATTTGCGCACCTACTGTCTGAAATTTGACATCTGTAATCTGCCGTCTGATTCGACACGGGTTTACAAAATATTCATTGCTATTTTGAATGTTTAATGCTATTATATAATAAAATGAATAGTACGAGGGGAGGCAATGTTTTGCCGGAAGAAAACTTATTGTCATACAAATGTCCTGCTTGCGGGTCGCCGCTTACGTATAATACAAACGGAAAACTTGTTTGCGACGCGTGCTCAAACGAGTTCGAGGTCGACGCCGTAAAGAA
>JAFZIW010000139.1 GCA_017554125.1 Clostridia bacterium
AACGTTTTTAACACCTTTTTCTATCGCCTTTATACAGCACTCGACCTTGGGTATCATGCCGCCGTCGATTATTCCGTTTTCGCGCAGTGCGTGCGCGTCGGATATCGTAACCTCGGGTATTATCGTTGAGGGGTCGTTCCTGTCCTTTAATATCCCCGCTATATCGGTCATCATAATAAGCCGCTCGGCGCCCAGCGCACCCGCGATATATGCCGCGGCGGTATCGCCGTTTATGTTGTAAATATTACCCTTTTTATCGCATCCGACGGTTGAAATCACCGGGATATAGTTGTTGTTTATCATATCCTCTATAACCTTGATATGAACCTTTACTATATCGCCGACAAGCCCGAGCTTTTCATCCTTTTGTTTGGCTTCGATAAGGCGCGCGTCAACGCCCGATAAACCGACGCTCTTGCCGCCGGCGACCTCGATAAGGTTTACGAGCGATTTATTGACCTTTCCCGAAAGCGCCATTTGCACTATATCGACCGTTTCCTCATCGGTTACGCGCAAGCCGTCCACAAAGCGCGGCTCTTTTCCGAGCTTGTCCATAAGCTCGCTTATTTCCGGACCGCCCCCGTGAACAAGCACGACCTTTACGCCGATAAGCCACGAAAGAACGATATCCTGCATGACCTGTTTTTTCAGCTCCGCGTTCTTCATTGCGTTACCGCCGTATTTTATCACCACGGTTTTACCGGTATATCTTTTTATGTACGGCAGCGCCTGGGTCAAAACCTCGGCGCGCTCGGCGTTTGAAACAATACTGTTCATAAATAACACTCCTTTAATCAAATCTCCGGTTACGTACGGTAATCGCCGTTGATTTTAACGTAATCATAGGTAAGGTCGCAACCCCAGGCGGTGGAGGAGGCGTTCCCGCTTTTAAGGTTTATAAGTATCTCTATTTCGCTTTCGAGCAATATCTTCTTGGCTTTTTCCTCCGAGAAGAAGACGCCCGCGCCGTCCTTACATACCTCTATTTCGCCCGCGGCGCTCTTAAACGAAACGTCGATTTTTTTTACGTCGACCGCCGCGCCGCTGTAACCTATTGCGCAAAGCACTCTGCCCCAGTTGGCGTCGGCGCCGAACATAGCCGCCTTCGTAAGCGAGGAGCAAACAACGCTTTTCGCAACCGTTTTGGCGGTGTTCTCATCCTCCGCGCCGCTTACCTTGCATTCGAGGAGCTTGGTCGCGCCCTCGCCGTCCGCCGCTATCATGCGGCAAAGGTGAACGTTTACGGTATTGAGCGCGAGCATAAATTCGTCGAAATCCTTGCCCTCGCCGTTTATCGTTTCGTTTCCCGCCATTCCGTTTGCCAATACGCAAACCATATCGTTTGTCGAGGTGTCGCCGTCAATGCTTATCATATTAAAGGTTTTGCCGATATCGCTTGAAAGCGCGCGCTTTAACATTTCGGGCGAAATCGATACGTCGCTTGTAATAAATACGAGCATTGTCGCCATATTCGGATGTATCATTCCGCTGCCTTTCGCAATACCGCCTATTCGGCACTCTTTTCCGCCGAGCGTAAAGGAGACCGCAACCTGTTTTTTAACGGTATCGGTGGTCATTATGCCCTCCGCCGCCGCGGAGTTTCCGTCGACAGACAGACCCTCTATGAGCTCCGCCATACCGCTTTTTATCGGCGCAATATCAAGCGGCTGACCGATAACGCCGGTCGAGGCGACCACAACGTCATCCTTCTCGATACCGAGCCCGCCCGACACGAGATAGCAGGTTTCGTTCGCTATCTCCTCGCCGTTTTCGTTGCAGGTGTTGGCGTTGCCGCTGTTGCAGATTATCGCCTGCGCCTTGCCGTTCGATAAATGCTCTTTGGTAATAATCAGCGGAGCTCCCTTGACCAGATTCGTCGTATACACCGCCGCCGCGGAAGCCGGAACGTCGCTTACTATCAGCGAAAGGTCTTTTTTCGTCCTGTTCTTTCTGATTCCGCAATGCACTCCGTTCGCCTTGAATCCCTTTGCGGCGCAAACGCCGCCGGATATTATCTTCATAATCATTCCTCCGGTAATATCAACCCGGTTTCCTCCGGGAGACCTAAACTGATGTTCATATTCTGTATCGCCGCGCCGCAGGCGCCCTTGCCGAGATTGTCGAAGCGCGAGACGAGGGTCATCCGCTCGCGGTTGCCGTAAACGCCGACAGTCATATCGTCGCGGTCGGAAAAAGTACCCGCGTACATAAACCCGTTATCCGCGCCCTCGGCGTACCTTATTACCTTTCCGCGGTAGCAGGTCCTGTAAATCTCCTTTATTTCGTCGATACCGGCGGACGTCTGACCTTCGCAAAGCGTTACTACCGTCATCATTCCCGAATAGTAATCTGCCACTATCGGACAAAACACCGGCTCCGACGAAATCCCGCACACCGCCGCCATCTCGGGCAGGTGTTTATGCTCTTGCGAAAGCGCGTACATACCGGGGGCGAGCAGTTTTTTATCCCTTTGGGGGTTTTCGTAATCGGCTATCATCTTTTTGCCGCCGCCCGAAAAGCCGGTAAGCGAAAAGCAGGAAAGCGTTTCTTCCTTTTTAATCACACCCGCGCCGACCAGCGGAGCGATAAGCGCTATAAAGCCGCTCGCGTGACATCCGGGGTTGGCTATCCGCTTTGAGGCGGCGATTTTTTCTCTTTGCCCCGGCAATTCCGCAAAGCCGTAAACAAAGTCGGGCGATACGCGGTGCGCCGTTGAGGTGTCGATTATTACCGCTTCAACGTCTCCCGCGCTTTCTACCGCCTGCCTTGCCGCCGCGTCGGGCAGGCAAAGAAAGGTTATATCACTTTGCCTCATTGCGTCTGTTCGCGCCGCCTCGTCTTTTCTCATATCCTCGCTTAAAGTTATAAGCGATATATCCTTGCGCTCGCTTAACCGCCTTACGATATTAAGCCCGGTCGTTCCCGCGCCGCCGTCAACAAAAACCTTCTTCATTTTTCAGATTCCTTTTACTTATTTATAGTTTATCTTTTAACGTCTATACGGTATTTTAATAATTTTTATGCAAAAAGTCAAGCAATAATTGCATTTTTATTCGATTTATTCATTTTTTTATGAATTATATGCAAATAAAACACCCTTTTATGCAAAAAGGGTGTTAAATATGCATATTGCCGCCGTTTTTATGCCTCGGCGGTAAAATCATCTTTACCGACGCCGCAAAGCTCACAGGCGAAATCTTCCGGGAGGTCTTCCCATTTTACGCCTTTTTCGTCCTCATCGTAAACCCAGCCGCAAACGTTACATACATATTTCATAGTTTTTACCACCTTTCGCCTTATTCTACCATAAAAAGCGGACTTTTGCAATAAAAAATAAAAGCGGGCGGATATTATCCGCCCGCGAAGTAAAACGAATTATTTGAAATATCTGTCAAGAAGACCCTTGAATGCCTTTCCGTGGCGTGCTTCATCACGGAAAACGCCTGTTTTTTCTTTTATTATGCGGTTTATGTAAAAATAACACACAAAACAGCACACAAATCAAAAAAGATATGAGTGAAAAACAAAGTCTTTTCAAATCGCTTTTGATAAGAATACTTGACAATTTTCAAAACAGGTTATATAATAAGGGTGGAAATAAGGCATGCCGTATAGACGGTTTTGCCCTCCAAAATATGAGATTAAAGAATTAATCGCCTTAACTTTGGTCGGGAAAGGCGGTTATTTCTTTTTTATTACCGTTAATACAAGGGTTATAACCGAAATTATAACAATACTAAACTGGAACATGTCCTGATTAGTTATGTACATAGGGCTCCACCCCCGTTTCCGAGGGCAAGATTAAACCGCCTACCGTTAAGGCACACCTTATTCCGAAAGGTATTTTATCACATTACGGCATATTTTGCAATAAAAACCTATTGTGAATATCGTTGTGCACTTGCTCAATAGCCAGTATTTGTATTTACATTGTTCTTGGCTTATGATATAATTGCAGACATAGGTGGTGTTTTTATGGAGGAATTGAATAAAAACGACGAGAACATTATAAATTATGATTTTTCTTCGGTTGTTGTTATGGCAGAAAAGGAACACAGAGAACTAAACAGTGTTTCCTGGGCTAAAACATCTGTATTTTGGCTGGCGATTTTAATAGTTTCTTGTGTTCTAACAGTTGTTCATCAAGTTTCTGATGAGCTGGAAATCAGAACTTTTCTTCCTTTCGTGGCATGGATATTGCTTCTTTACATTATCACATTTTTTATTAGACGAAAGAAAATTAAAAACGCTTATAAACGGCTTACTTTTTCACAAGGTAGCGATAGCATAACTTATAAAACATATTTCGGCGAAAAAATTACGGTTGAAACCGACAAACACGCACCGGTTGAATATGATTATAATATGATTACCTCAATAAAAGAAACCAATCGTTTTTACCTGCTGGGGTTTAAATACAACCTTTATCTGATAGTATGGAAAGATATAAAAAGTGAAACTGTAAGCGCTGATTTTCTTGAATATATTTTTGGTAAGTGCCCTAATATAAAAAAGAAAAAAGTGCAGAAGGTTATGAATAAGGAAAGAAACAGCGTTGTTCTTTTGTGTTGTTTTGCAGCACTCTTCTTGCTTAATTTGATTATGTTTTTTATATGATAAAAACGGTATGAGAAAATTCTCTCATGCCGTTTTTTCTTTCTTACAGTTACACGCCGAAACACACACCCTCAAAAAACCGCTTTTTTAATATAGGTTTGCGGTGTGTAAATTGCACACTATCACGGAATTACACACAAAAGCAAAGGACACCTGTCATTTCGGCAGATGTCCTTAAAACCCTTTATTTATGCGGTTTTTCGCTTATTTGAAATAGCGATTGAGAAGTCCCTCAAATGCCTTTCCGTGGCGTGCTTCATCGCGCGCCATTTCGTGAACGGTATCGTGTATCGCGTCGTACCCAAGCTCCTTTGCGAGCTTTGCAAGCTCGGTTTTGCCCTTTGTGGCGCCGTTTTCGGCGTCTACGCGAACGCGGAGATTCTCTTTGGTGCTTTCAGACACGACCTCGCCGAGCATTTCGGCAAAGCGGGAAGCGTGGTCAGCCTCCTCAAAAGCGGCTTTTTCCCAGTAAAGACCGATTTCCGGATAACCCTCGCGGAAAGCCGCGCGGGACATTGCAAGGTACATACCCACCTCGCTGCATTCGCCGTTGAAATTCTCGCGGAGACCGTCGATTATTCTCTGGTCAACGCCCTTGGCGATGCCGATAACGTGCTCCGCCGCCCAGGTCATATCGCCCGACTGTTCCTCAAACTTTGAGGCGGGAGCGTGACAAATCGGGCATTCGGCGGGAGCCGCTTCGCCCTCATAAACGTAACCGCAGACAAGACATACAAACTTTTTCATACTTTTTACCTCCTGATATTCATTAGTAACTTTATAATAATTATATGTGCCGCGCAAAGTCAAGTCAAGCATTTTTTCTTGACTTTTAAGCTGTGAAACATTAAAATTAAACATGAATTAACGGCGCGAAAACGCTGTTTTAAGGAGATAAGATATGATGAAGGGCGCAATATCCTCGCTGGTTATACACCGTATGCCCCGTTATTACAGATTCCTCGGCGATTTACAGGACGAGGGCGTTACGAAAATTTCTTCGCGCGAGCTTGCCGCGCGCATGAATCTGACCGCCAGTCAGATAAGGCAGGATTTCAACTGCTTCGGCGGCTTCGGTCAGCAGGGCTACGGTTACAACGTAAATATGCTTCGTGATGAAATCGCCCGCATTCTGGGGCTTGACCGCCCGCAAACGGCGATACTTATCGGCGTAGGCAACATAGGCAGAGCGGTGGTTAAAAACGTAAACTTCGAGTCAAAAGGCTTTACCCTTATAGGTATGTTTGACGAGAAGGAGTCGATAGTCGGTCAGATGGTTAAAAATATGCCTGTAAGGCACGTTTCGACCCTCGATGAATTCTGCCGCGAAAACAAGCCCGCCGCCGCTATTCTCTGTTTGCCGAAAGCGGCGACAAAGCCGGTGGCGCAACAGCTGATAAATCTCGGCGTCAACGGTTTTCTGAATTTCAGCTCATACGATATATACCTCGATTTCCCCGACGTTACCGTTGAAAACGTGCATTTTGAGGACGGACTCATGACCCTTTCCTACCGTCTGCATGAAAGATACGACGCAAAATAATGACAAACGTAAAGAAAAAGCGGTTTCGCCCGGGCGAAACCGCTTTTATTCTGTTCTTATTTATCCGAGTATATAGATTTCAACGTTTCTTCTGCCGAAATTGTTCATTGAAACAACCGTCGGGAAGAAGAGGTCGACGTTGGTCGGGTGGGTATATATAAACCCGCCGGTGTCCGCCGCTATGGCGTAACCGTAAATATATCTGCCGTCGCTTGATTTTATATACATTTTGGTACCGTAGGGTATTACCCTCGGGTTTACCGCGATGTAGCCGGGTTTCGGCGCCACGCCGGTCGAACAGTTATGACCGGTATAGGTATAAGCCGTAGCCTGAACGGTGATATGCTGTTTATAGTTTACCGGGTTGCCGGCACTGTCAAGTTCAATGGGTGAGGACGGGGAAAGCTCCGATATAGTGGCGGAGTTGCCGTTCGTCGTTACCACCGCCAGCGAGCGCGTACCCACTGTGTTCACCGCGTTTTCCGCCGCAAGGAGTGTAACCTTTCCGCTTACCTTGGTCTCTTTGATTTCGCCGTTTACTATCTTCTGGGTGAAATTGACCTGTTCAAGACCCTCTTTGCCGGGCTTGGTGGCCTTTTTGCCTGATTCGAGCTCGGCGGAGTATACCGTATCAACCGAATAGGGTATCGCCTGGGTATAACTGCCCTTTACGTAGTCTATATTTACATAATCGATATACGCGCTGTCGGTAAGGCGGCTTTCGAGCGCGGGCTCTATCATATCGTACTCATCCACCGTAAAACCGGCTAAACCGAGCAGTTCGCCGACCGACTGGTTTTCACAGGCATCTACCGTAAGGGTTTTGTCGCCGTTTGTAATATAGACCGGGAAGGTGCGAAGCAGAGATACAACGGTTTTTCTGCCGACCGATTCGGTCGAATCCACCTTATATTCATCTTCGCTTATTCCCGCGCAGCAAAGCGCCGTTTCCACACTTGCCGAAAGCGTCTTGACCGTTACGGTCTCGCCGTCGTAGTTTATTACGAAGGTGTTTACCTGACCGTAGAAAAGGTTAATGGCTATCGCCAGCGTAGCCGCAAGCACTACCGCCGCTACTATTCGTTTTTTAATAAAGGTGCCGACGTGCTTTAATGTTTTCTTATGTTTTTTTAACATCAAATGTCTCCTTTTCGCGCACTTTTTTGCGCCTGCCTATTATATTCATCCTTTTTTATAGTGTCAAGGCAAAACGGGGGTCGGTTTTTTGTGCAACTTGCTCAAAAAAATTGCCTTTTCCAAAAAGTTACAATTTTGTAACCGCCCGAATTTTGGAATTTTTTGTCATTTCTTGTCAATTTTGTTGTGCAAAGTTCCGAATTTTCGCATAAAAACCGCCCGTAAATACAGTTTTCACCGCTTTTTTGCAAAATATTCAAACAAAAAACTCTTTACAAACACAACATATTGTGTTACAATAACAAACGGTGAAAATAACCTTTAAGCGCGGTACAGAGAGACCGGTAAGGTGCTACATATTATATATATGCGCGTGCATATATATAGAATGAGTAAAACCGCGCTTGCTGCGCGGTGTTTTTTATGCCGCAATAAAAAGTTTACTGTGTTTTCCGTCGGGAGGTGCACGTCATGGCTGTTTTTAAGGCGACTATCATGGACGAATCGGCGGTAAACCGGGCGCTTAAACGCATAGCGCATGAGATAGTCGAAAAAAACGGCGGTACGGATAACCTCGCGGTCGTGGGAATCAAGCGTCGAGGCATACCCCTCGCCGAAATCATAGCGAAGAACATTGAGGAGATAGAGGGCAAAAGCATACCGACCGGCTCGGTCGATATAACCTTTTACAGAGACGACCTCAAACACGTGTCAAGCGAGCCGGTGCTCGGCGGCACCGATTTGGGCTTCGACGTGACCGGCAAGACGGTTGTATTGGTCGACGACGTCCTCTATACCGGGCGAACCGCCCGCGCCGCCATGGAAGCGGTAATGAGCGCGGGACGCGCCGCGGCGATAGAGCTTGCGATACTCGTGGACCGCGGTCACAGAGAACTGCCTATCAGAGGCGATTTCGTCGGCAAAAACGTGCCGACCTCAAAGACCGAGCGTATCTCGGTAAAAATACCGCCCGTCGACGATAT
>JAFZIW010000140.1 GCA_017554125.1 Clostridia bacterium
CGCTTGACCGCGACGGAAAATACAGTATTACGGTTAAGGAGGGCGGCGTTTGATGAAAAGGCTGATACCGGCGTCAATAATATTCGCAATAATAATCACCGTTTGTATCATAGGCAACACCGCGGTTGTACGCGGAGTAAATGAAGCAAAATCGGAAATCGAAGAATGCAGATATCTTTATGATAATAACCGCTTCAGCGAAGCGCTCGAATCCGCCCTGCGGTTTAAGTCTCATTGGACCAAAAGCGCTAAGAGTCTTTCGGCATACTCAAATCACTGTCCCCTTGACGACATAACCACGCTTGCCGCAATACTGCCCGAAGCCATAAGGCAAAAAAGAGACTTTGAAGTATACTCTACTTTAAGTCAGATTAAAGCCGCTATAAGAACCGTACGCATAGAGCAGTCGTTTACACTGCAAAGCCTGTATTAATATGCGTCATTGGTGAATAATATTCGTAAATATACGCCATATATGCGGCATTTGTGCATATTATGCTAAAAATTTTTGTATATTTATGCAAAAAATACTTGACAAACAAATACAACGGTGCTATACTCGTAACATCCAAAAAAAGAAACGGGGAAATTTAAATGAAAAACTTTAAGAAAATTATGGCTTTACTGCTTGCCGTTATGTTTGTTTTTTCACTGGCGGCATGCGGTGAAAAAGGCGGCGACAAGAAGAGCGGCAACGCGGCGGTTAAGGTAATAGATATTCCGCTTTCGGAAGAGGAATACGCCTTTGCGGTCAACCCGAACGACAGCGAGCTTTTGAGCAAAGTCAACGCTTTCCTTGCCGAAATCAAAGCAAACGGCAAATATGACGAAGTTATCAGTCACTACTTCGGAGACGGTAAGCCGGTAGAAATCGAGTCGGCGAAAGAAGACTCCTCAAAAGACCAGTTGATAGTTGTAACCGAGCCCGGATTTGAACCCTTCGAGTATACCGAGGGCAATAAATACGCCGGTATTGATATGGAATTTGCACAGATGTTTGCGGATTACCTCGGCAAAGAGCTTGTAATCAAGTCTATCGACTTTGACGCCATTTTCAATACGCTTAACACAAGCGGCGCGGATATCGGTATGGCGGGTATTACAATAAAGCCCGACCGTGAACTGCTCGTTAAATTCAGCGACCCCTATTACAATGCGGCGCAGAACCTTATTGTAAAGGGCGACGATACAACCTTTGACAACTGCAAAACCAAAGAAGACGTTGATAAAATTCTTCAGGGTTTAAGTTCCAAAGTTAAAATCGGCGTACAGACCGGCACTACCGGCAACTTCTACGTTGAAGGCGACGAAGATTTCGGCTTTGAAAAACTGAACGCCGAGGCGGTCGGCTACGCTACGGGTTCTCTCGCCGTTAACGCCATGATAAACGGTGACGTCAGCTATGTTATCATTGACGAAGCTCCGGCAAAATGTATCGTTAAAGCCATCAACAAATTCAGCAACTGATTTTAACACGTAAACAAAAAGTAATATACCTCGCCGAAAGGCGGGGTATGACTTTTGTTATTCAGGGAGAAAAAATGGGAAATTTCGGATTAAGATATCAGGTATTCAAAGAAGAACTGATAGATAACCACGGTTACGAAAAGGTACTTGAAGGCTTAAAAAACACCATTCTTATCGCGGTTGTGGGTCTTATAATAGGAATAGTTATAGGCATAATCATCGCCTCGATAGAGGTAATGCCTAAATACCGTATTCTGCCAAAAATACTTAACCGTTTGTGTCACGTTTACGTCGCGTTTTTCAGGGGAACGCCGCTGGTCGTACAGTTACTGGTCGGTTACTACGTATTGCGCCCGATGATGGGTCTTACGATAAACGCGTTGGATTCGTGTATGCTGATATACGGACTGAACAGCGGCGCTTACGTTTCCGAGATAATGCGCGGCGGTATAAACTCGGTCGACCCCGGTCAGATGGAAGGCGGTCGCGCAATAGGATTCAAGTACAGTACCACAATGTTCAAAATCATTATTCCTCAAGCCGTCAAAAACATACTCCCCACTCTCGGCAATGAGTTTATAGCCCTGATAAAGGATACTTCCATAGTCAGCTTCGTCGGCGCGCTTGATTTATACGTCGCGTTCAAATACATAGGCACAAACAATTATGAGTTTATGGTTCCCTACCTTGCGATGGCGCTCGTATATATCGTTCTCGTCCTGTTTATTACGTTACTTATTAAACTGATGGAAAGGAGCCTGAAAAAAAGTGATAGAAGTAAATGATCTCCATAAATCGTTTAATAAAAAAATCGACGTCTTAAAGGGAATCACCACAACTATACACGACGGCGAAAAAATCGCCATCATAGGTCCGTCGGGCTCCGGTAAATCAACGTTTTTGCGTTGCCTTAACTGTTTGGACGATCCGACCGGCGGTCAGATACTTTATAACGGCGTTGATATAGCCAACCCGAAAGTTGATATTAACTTTTACAGACGGAAAATGTCCATGGTTTTTCAGCAGTTCAACCTTTTCAACAATAAGACCGTATTGGATAATATTATGCTCGCGCCGATGTATTTCGGCATAAAAAACCGTAAGGCTACCGGCAAAACCCGCCAGCAGGTAAAAACCGAGGTGCGTCAAAAAGCCTATTCCCTGCTCGAAAAAATCGGACTTGCCGATAAGGCGGACGCGTACCCTTCCCAGCTTTCCGGCGGTCAGAAACAGCGCGTGGCGATAATAAGGGCGCTCGCAATGGACCCGGAAGTTATGCTCTTTGACGAGCCGACAAGCGCGCTCGACCCCGAAATGGTCGGCGAGGTGCTCGCGGTTATGAAAAAACTCGCCGCAAGCGGAATGACTATGGTAATAGTCACCCACGAAATGGGCTTCGCCCGCGAAGTCGCCGACAGAATAATGTTTATCGACGACGGTATAATCATGGAGGAAGGCACTCCAAAGGAAATATTTGATAATCCGCAATGTGCGCGGCTTAAAGATTTCCTGAGCAAAGTTTTATAATTGTACAGTTAAAAAAGCAGTCAGCGCGACTGCTTTTTTTATACTATCTTTCCGAATAGTATTTTATTATTCCGAGCGCGATGCAGAAAGCCATTTTTCTTTGATACTCGCTGTCCTTTAAATTTTTTAAGTCGAGCGAGTTGCTCAAAAACCCGCACTCGACGATTACCGCCGGAATTTTTGCGTTTTTAAGAAGATACGTGCTGTCGGTTCCGCGTTTTACCGCACGATGATTCTCGGGCTGAAGACGCGTTACGACCGTTTTTTGAATACACTCGCCGAGCATTCGCGCTTCGCTGAAATTCGGAGTGTAAAACACCTGAGTTCCGCTCGCGGCGGAAGTTGTAAATTTGTTTAAGTGTATGCTTACGTAAATACTGTCGCCGCCCGTTTCCATAAGCTCAAGCCGGTTTTTAAGGTCGCTTTTTTTACGCGCCGAAATACTCGCTTCGGAGTTTTCCTCGGTGCCGGTATCGTCTGTTCTCGTCATTATTACCTCAAATCCGGAAAAAACCAGACAGTCGCGGATTTTTGAGGCGATTTCGAGATTGACGTCTTTTTCGAGAGTGCCGTCCGCCGCGCCCGCGCCGCCGTCAAATCCGCCGTGACC
>JAFZIW010000141.1 GCA_017554125.1 Clostridia bacterium
AAATTGAGTATTCCGGAGTTTACGAGACCTACGAGCATGACGGTCATCGCCGACGACGACTGTATCGCTATCGTGATACCGGCACCAAGGAAGAAACTCAGCGTTCCGCTCTTGGTAACCTTTTTAAGCGTGCTTTCAAGTTTGCCGCCCGCCATAAGCTCCAGTCCGGACGACATAGTGTTCATTCCGTAAAGGAAAAAGGCAAGACCGCCTACGAGCATTGCAAAGATAATCAATACCTCTGTCGGTGTCATTTTTTCACCTCAAAATCAGAAGACTATTTTTTTTGCTATATAATCGTGAAGTTCGCTTATCGGTATGCGTTCCTGCTTCATGGTATCTCTGTCGCGAACGGTGACGCAGTTGTCGTTTTGTGAATCAAAATCGTAGGTTATGCAAATGGGGGTGCCTATTTCATCTTCACGGCGATAACGTTTGCCTATTGAGCCGGCGTCGTCAAAATCCACCATAAAATCGCCGGAAAGCGAGTTTTTGATTTCAAGCGCCTCATCGGACAGCTTCTTTGAAAGCGGTAAAACCGCCGCCTTAAAGGGCGCGAGAGCCGGATGCAGGCGTAAAACAACACGCTTTTCACCCTTATCGTCGATTTCCTCATCGTACGCGTTGCAAAGGAACGCAAGGGTCACTCTGTCCGCGCCGAGCGACGGCTCGATAACGTAAGGAACATAATGCTCGTTCGTTTCGGGGTCAAAGTATTCAAGCGGCTTACCGGAATGCTCAATGTGCTGTTTTAAGTCGTAATCGGTTCTGTCCGCAACACCCCAAAGCTCGCCCCAACCGAACGGGAAGAGGAATTCAAAATCGGTGGTCGCCTTTGAATAGAAAGCGAGTTCCGCCTTATCGTGGTCACGAAGACGCAACACCTCATCCTTGATACCAAGACCGGTAAGCCAGTCATGGCAGAAGCCGCGCCAATACTCGAACCATTCAAGGTCGGTGCCCGGCTTGCAGAAGAATTCGAGCTCCATTTGCTCAAACTCGCGGATACGGAAAATAAAGTTTCCGGGTGTTATTTCGTTTCTGAAGGATTTGCCTACCTGGCCAACGCCGAAAGGCAGTTTTTTCCTCGTCGTACGCTGAATATTATTAAAGTTGACGAAAATGCCCTGCGCGGTTTCTGGGCGAAGATAGAGGGTATTCGTACTGTCCTCTGTAACGCCCTGGAAGGTTTTGAACATAAGGTTGAATTTACGGATATCGGTAAAATCATGCGAGCCGCAGTTGGGACAGGCAATACCCTTATCCTTAATATACTGCTGCAGTTGCTCATCGCTCATCGCCGCGGGGTTATCCGAAAGTCCGTTTTCGGCGACGTAATCTTCGATAAGCTTATCGGCGCGATGCCTTGTTTTGCACTGGCGGCAATCCATAAGCGGGTCGGAAAAACCGCCCAGGTGACCCGACGCCACCCACGTTTCGGAATTCATGAGTATCGCGCTGTCAAGTCCTACGTTATAAGGGCTTTCCTGCACAAATTTCTTCCACCACGCGCGCTTGACGTTGTTTTTGAGTTCCACGCCTAACGGACCGTAATCCCACGCATTTGCAAGACCGCCGTAGATTTCACTTCCCGCATATACAAAGCCGCGTCCTTTAGCGAGCGCGACGATTGTTTCCATGCTTTTATCTTCCCATTTCATACTTAAGACCTCCGTGGTTTATTTCACACATATTATACTAAACAAAAAAGAAAAAAATGTCAACCCTAAAACGCCCTTTCGCTTGACATCTTTTAAACAATGGTTTATACTTTTCAATAAGCATAGTACGACGGGAGTGATATTATGGCTGACAAAAAGTTTTTAGAGTATAAGGGCAAACCGCTCGTAAGAAAAGATAATGAAATCTACTACGGCGATATGAGTGAAAGCTTTATCGTTCGTTTTGAGATTCTTTCAAGCAAAAAAGACGGCAAACTTGATATCGCCGATAAGGTAAGCGTTCAGTTGCTTGACAGCAACACCGACCTTGAAATAAAAGACCGTATAAAGAAAGAAAGCACCAAGGATAACCTGTTCGACGCGCTCGACCTCGGCTTTACATGGCTTGAAAGAGCGCTCAAAGATTAAACGTCAACAAGGGGAAAAGGATATGTCCGTAGGATTCAGAAAAAGTCTGTTCGGTTTTAACTGCGACGACGTTGTTTCATACGTTGAAAAAACGCATAAGGCGTTTACCGAAAAGGAAATCGTACTTAATGAACAGATAGAGGACTTAAAAAGCGAAAACAGTTCGATAAGAGAGCAAATTGCCGCGATAACCGCCGAAAAAGCGGAAATTGAAGCGAAGCTTAAAGAGTTTACCGATAAATACGATGAGATAGACCGTCTCTCGAAAAATATTGGCAAGCTTTATCTTGTCGCGAAATCAAACGCACAGACCATTATGAAGGAAGCGCAGGAAAGCGCCGACCTTTCGCGTAAAGAAGCCGAGCTTAATATCAACACGATTATCAACGCGCAGGAGTCTCTCGGCGCGGTCAAGGAAGATATCGTAAACGCGTCGGCAAAATTCGCAAGCGATATTGACGCTCTCGGCGTTTCGCTCGAAGAAACGCGCAGGAAAATCGGTATGCATGAAGTCGCCACGATTAAGAGCGAAGAAGAATACCGCGAGCTTATAAA
>JAFZIW010000142.1 GCA_017554125.1 Clostridia bacterium
ATATGATACACGTTTGAATTGGTGTTATCCCATCCGGTCTTTGTATGGGCATAACCTCCGCGCAATTCTATTTCCGATTTCATACCGAGATAACGGAATATGTGATACGCTGTATCGTCGACGAAAGAGGTCTCCTCGTCAAGAGACGCGCCGCGATAAACAAAGCCGTATTTGATTTTGCGGCCGCTATCGGTCATATAACCGCCCTCATCGCGCATGTTTATAACCGTGCCCGCGGTTATATAGCGCAGCGGATCTTCACCGGCGGTAAAGGTGTCAACAGCACTGTATTTGCCGCTGTCGTTGCCTGCTACAAACCAGTAATATGTCTTCCCCGGAACAAATATGCCCACCTTGTTTACAAGTGCAGTATTTGCTGTGCTTATAATAAATGCGTTATCAAAATCGGGATTATCCGCAAAGTACGCGGTATAACTGTTATCCGACCCGGAGGCAGACCAGCTGAAAGATATGTTTTGATGATCCTGATAACCATTTAATGAGGAGGAATAGTTGCGGACATAATCAGACTGCTGCGCGGGTGTGAGCGCAAGATAATTGTTGATGATATCGGTTTTAAGATCAACCATAGCACCGCCGAAGTTGTTTAAAGTTATCGCTGCTCCTGCCGCGGCAGGCACGGTAACGGTATAAACCGCGTTAACGTTAAATCCTTTGGTAAGTCCCGAGGTTTGATGATTTTCCCATACGCCGCTTGCATTGGGAATGGAGGGTACCGCGGGTTCCCTGCCTTCTACCGTGGGGTCATCAAATGTGAAAGGAACTTTTTCCACAAGGTTGCCGTTTGCGTAGTAATTTACGTAATATCCCTTTCCGGTATCCCATGTCGCCGAGAGCCTATTGTTAGTACTGCCCCAGAACGCCAGATAGATTTTATTTGAGATCGTAACTTCTGTAGTTCCGTCAAGACCCGGCCTTGTGATATAACGGTTGTTACTGTCAACTATATCGGCATCGGTATAGCTTTCATCCAGCATTACGCCATCAACTTTGAAGTATACATAATACTTGCCCTTATTCGGTCCGTTCGCCACTTTAAGACGGGCAAATTCGATATCGTATATGCTCTCAACTTCAAAGGGTTCACTGAAGGTAAGCCGCTTACCGTAACCCGGCCTTAAGCGCAGTTCGCCGTTCGGATATTCAGCGGTCGGGGCGGAAACCTGAACGCCGAACATATAATCCATCGATTTGGTGGTGCCGTTGGATTCGTAGGCGTGATCGAACGAAAGTTGGAATTTCGGAACAGAGCCGACAGTCCAGCGGTATTTAAGTATCGCGGAACCGGTAGGCGAAGTGCGGTTATAGGTGAATATAGTGGCCCCGCTGTAATCGGTGTTTTCTTTAAGCGGTTTTCCGTCACTGCCCATAAGACCGGTATAGTCTATCTCATCATAGGGTTCATAGGTTTCGGCAAACGGAACATAAGTGATTTTATTGCCCGAAACATTCCAGAATGTAAGGTATATTTCGCCCGAAAGCGCGTTGCAGACCGCGTCGCCCGGCTTGGTGGTGTAATCGCCGTTCTGGGCTACTACGCCGGCGCTTACATAATCTTCGGCAAAGAGAATATCGCCGATTTTAAGATAGATGTGATACTTCCCCGCGTTATCGCCGGTTTTAACCTTAAGCCGCGCAAATTCAACATCTAAAACATCGCCATCCTCAATAGGCCTTGAGAAGCCCACTTTAGGACCGTAACCCGGTCTTAACCAGACATAGCCGTTAGGATAGTCACTGTCCGGCACATAAAGCTGCACGCCGAACATATAACTTATAGAGGGGCCACTTATAGGGTCGAAGCAGAGCTGGAATTTAGAACCTAATTTGGCTTTCCAACGGTATCTTAAAATAGCGGAGCCGGTAGGCGAAGTGCGGTTGTAGGTAAAAAGCTTTGAGCCCATAGTGGTTTCGTCCGCAAGAGGATTGCCGCCGTAAAGCAGGTCGGTATAACCTATCTCATCATAAGCTTCATAGGTTTCCGCGACGGGCGAAGCGGTGATCTTGTTGCCCGAAACACCCCAGAAGGTGAGATATATCTCGCCCGAAAGAACATTGCATACCGCGCTGCCCGGATTTGTGGTGTAATCGCCGTTTGCGGCAACAACGCTGCCGTCCACATAATCTTCGGCAAACAAAATATCGCCGATTTTAACGTATATATAATACTTGCCCGCGTTTGCACCGCTCTCGATCTTCGTGCGCCCGAATTCGATATCAAAAACATCACCGTCTTCAATAGGTCTCGCGAGGGCCACTTTAGGACCGTAACCCGGTCTTAACCAGACATAGCCGTTAGGATAGTCACTTTCCGGCACATAAAGCTGAGCGCCGAACATATAGCCCATTGAAGGACCGCTTATAGGATCGAAGCATATCTGGAATTTTGAGCCCACCTTGGCTTTCCAGCGGTATTTAAGAACAGCGGAACCGGTGGTGGAAGTACGGTTATAGGTAAAAAGCTTTGAGCCCATAGTGATTTCGTCCGCAAGAGGATTGCCGCCGTAAAGCAGATCGCCGTATCCTATTTCATCGTAACCGTTATTAATTACCGGAGCCTCGACATCCGCAAAACGTTGGTTGCCCAATAAATTACCGTTAAAATAGATTCTGTTTTGCATACCATTTCCGGAATTGTAATCGGCTGCAGAATATTCATCGGTATATCCGTCTGCCAGCAGCTCACCGTCAACCGTAAGATAGACATAATATTTACCCTGATTTGACCCCGAAACAACTAATTTGCGGCCAAATTCCACGGAATGTCTGCCCGAGGTAAAGGATGAAAGTTTTTGATAAGGATCGGTTTTTCCCGAATTATAACAAAAACGGATATCTCTGCCGCGGAACCAAACGCCCGCACGGTAGTTATAGTCGAAATCAAGTACTATAAGCCAACCTTTGTCATCGGTCTCATCAAGATTAGGCTCCCATTGGAATTTCACGACAACTGAATGTGAAGAAGAATTTCCTGTATAACTATAACCCCCGGCTGAAATTGAGTTTTCAAAATTACCGGGATTCAACCCTAAATCCGAAAGGGTGAATTCATCGAATGTATCATAGCTTTCATCAGGGTCAACCGCGGATGCGGTAAATCCAAAAGCCGTGGTTGTAAACGCTAAAACTACTGCTAAAAACAATGCGATTGTTTTTTTATTCATAAAAAAACCTCCCATGAAAATAACAAAAATTCGCGAACCCACGATGATTATAACAAATAACAAAAAAAATGTATACCAAAAAATAAGCAAATTTATAAAAACATTTAAACATTTTTGCCAACCTGCCGGATATCTTGCCGCGAATTCGGGTGAAATGCTGTATGGAAACTCCCTAATGTGATAAAAGAAGTGAAATACCTTTTTAATATTTGTAAAAAATCACCGCCTGTATTATGCCCCGAAAAGCATAATATAGGCGGTAAAAACCGATTGATAATTCAAATAAGTATATTAAAGAAAATTCCTGCCTTCGTGTTCAATCAGCAGCAATGCTTCCAGATATGCGCCGGCAGACCAGCCCATCATAGGTGGCACGTTGGATTCGTGATCGGGAGATTCGTCCGTTACGTCTATACCGCCGGTCACCACGTTGTACTTTTCCCAGAGATTATGTTTCTCGGCAAAGTTTTTTTCTACTAAGCGGGTATATTTTTTTGCTATGCGCAGCGCGTCGTCCGCATAGCCGTATTTTGAAAGTCCCTGCATAACCAGATTCTGATGCGGCGCCCAGCCGTTCGGATACTGCCACTGATAATGATATGTATCATCTTTGCTTTCATTTACGGTCACGCCGTATTCCGCTTCAAGGCGGTATAAATTATCTGCAAGCGCCTTCGCCTGACTATCAGTAACCATTTCGGCAAACATGGGGTAAAAGGAAGCGCAAGTAAACATATCGCTGATTTTGCCGGTTTTGAAATTATAATCGTAGAATATCCCGTCTTTACACATATAGCGGTTCATAAGCTCTTTGCGCCTGTTTGCCTTTTCTTTCCAGACTTCAAAGCCGGGTTTGCCGAGCTCTTCATAAAACCTCGCCATATTCGCTTCAAAAGCAAACATCAGCGCGTTAAGGTCCGCCTGAACATAATTTTCCGTTTCAAACCCGAAACGCGGGGTTATATCCCATCCGCTTTCATTAATGGTCATATACTGACAGGAAAGATTCTCATCGCTATATCCCTGCGGGCGTTTTCCTATCCTGCCGATAAAATCCGCGTAAGCGTTTCTTTTAATAGCGCCCGCCTTATTACAGGAATACTGGTTAAGCCCGATTTCCGTGTTACGGGCGGTATCCCAGAAAGCGTACTCTTTTTCGAGAGTAGCCGCGGCTTTTTTAAGCCAATTCTTATCACCCGTCATTTTATAAACGTCTTTTACCATTAAAGATAAAAACGGCGGTTGTGAATTATTAAGGTAAAACGTCCGGTTGCCGTTGGGCATAAAGCCGTAGCGTTCCACTAAATAAAGCATATTTTCAACGTTGTTTACCGCCTGTTCGGTCAGCCCCGAAATCATAAGGCCCCGGTTTATAAAATACGTATCCCAGTAATACATTTCCTGAAAATTATCCGATATACTGGGAACCGTATACGGTTTAGGCAACCCGATTCGCGTTCCTTCGCCCTCGGGATTGAATCTTATTGTATTCTTCCAGTTTTCAAGAATATAATCCTTTACCGCCGACAATGCTTACACCTCACAAAATATATAGCCGCTCATTTGATCGCCGGTTCTGCAACCGCGCAACCGCTGTATTCATTCAAAAAATCCTCCGCGCTCTTTTTCATATCGAGAAGCGCGTATTCGCCGTTAAAGCCTATTGTTATATTGAGCAATCCGATATAATCGTCAATAATCTGAACGATAACCGAAAGCTTCTTTTCCTCCACCCAAGCGGCGGACACGGCGCAGCGGTACGTGTGTCCCTCACACCTCACACTGCCGACGTCCTTTGAATATCCGGTTTCGGGAAACTGCTGAAATATGTTTTTCTTTTTGCCGAATCTGAGCGTCTTTTTCCCCTGACGGTTCAAATAGGTAAAATTGCCGCCCTCGCCGTCAAACGATAGCGAAAACTCCAAAATACCCATCGGGTTTTCTTTTACCTTAAACGTTTTGTTGTTGATTTGAGCTTCAAAAGTTGATTCGTGCTCGCCGAACGCGGTACGAAGCTCCAGTTTTTCGCAATATTCTTCGAGTTCCGTGTTTTCAGATATACATTCGAAGTTTTCTTTCGATACGTTGCGTATGATATCGCTGTAAAAGTTTTCTATTGCAACCGACCTTGCCACCCCGTGAGGATCTCCCGCGGTAGCCACAAAAATAATATCGGTTTCAGGGTGATAAATAACCGTCTGATTGTGCATACCGTAAAAAGCAAACGCGCCGTCAAAGCAACGCCATATCTGATAACCGTAACCTACGTTATCGTAGCTGCTTATTCCCGAATCAACCGTATCGCTGTGCTTTGAAACAGCGGCGGAAATTAATTGCGGATTCAACAGCTGTTTGCCGTTCCATTTGCCGCCGTCTGCTAACAGCCTTGCGAAAGCCAGCTGGTCACGCGCGGTGCATAAAAGCGCGGAATCGCCCCACGTATGACCTCCGGGTGCTTTAAGGCAGAACGCATCTTTAAAAACACCAATCTCATCAAGGCATTTTTCCCTTAGAAACTCAAGAAGCGTTTTACCGGTTATTCTTTCGACCAGTGCGCACAGAACAAACGAGCCCTCGCTATCATAATCAAAGCCGGTTCCGGGATATTTTACCGGCGTCAAAGCAAAATAATGCTTTAACCTGTCAGTAACGTTTTGCCCGAACCAGTTACTGCCGGTCATACATGTCTGCATTGTCAGCATGTCACGCAACGTCATCGCGGCAAGGTAAGGATGAACGGGACTAACAAGCTTATCCGGAAAATAGGAAACGATTTTATCATCTAAAGACAGTTTACCCTCCGCAATCAACTCGCTTATTGCGATACCTACGTAACTTTTTGTTATTGAATACATCCTTTGCTGAGTTTTTGCGCTATACGGTTTCCAGTATGCTTCACAAAAGATCTTATTTCCGCGCGCCATAATTACGCTATGCATAAAAAGACCGCGCCGCTCTAATTTTTTAAGATAATACAGAACGTCTTCCGATTTTATACCGACTCTTTCGGGGACTGTGTTACAGAACACAAAAACCACTCCGCTTTCACAAGATTCAAATACTCAAGGCCGTTTTTTTGCTAAAAAACACCGCCTGTTTTTACAGGCGGTGAAAGATTTTGAAGAATTAGCCGTTAACCTTTGTAACAACGCCGGAGCCTACGGTACGACCACCCTCACGGATAGCGAAACGGAGACCTTCTTCAATAGCGATAGGAGTGATGAGTTCAACATCCATCTCTACGTTATCGCCGGGCATGCACATCTCTGTGCCTGCGGGAAGGGTTACAACACCGGTAACGTCGGTAGTTCTGAAATAGAACTGCGGACGATAGTTGTTAAAGAACGGAGTATGACGGCCACC
>JAFZIW010000019.1 GCA_017554125.1 Clostridia bacterium
GTATCACGAAGTCCCGAAACAAGCGCCATACAAACGGCGAGGTCCGCCGCCGGTTCGTTTAAGCGCATACCACCCACAACGTTAAGATAGGTATCGAGGTTTGAAAAATACAGTCCCTGCCGCTTTTCAAGTATTGCAAGCAGCATGTTAAGGCGGTTATAATCAAAGCCGTTAGACATTCTACGCGGATTTCCGAAGCCAGTGGTCGTAACAAGCGCCTGAACCTCCGAAAGAATCGGTCGAGTTCCTTCTATGATGCAGGTTATACAACCGCCGGAGACCTCCGGTCTTCTGCCCGAAAGCATCATTGCGGAAGGGTTTTCAACCTCAAATAGTCCGTTCTCACGCATCTCGAAAACGCCTATTTCGTTTGTCGAGCCGAAACGGTTTTTTATAGCACGCAAAATTCTGTAGGACTGCGCCCGCTCGCCCTCGAAATAAAGTACTGTATCAACGATATGTTCAAGCACCTTGGGTCCCGCAATTTCGCCGCCCTTATTGACGTGACCGACTATAAAAAGCGGTATATCAAGCGGTTTCACGGTACGAAGAAGCATATTAGTCGACTCTCTTACCTGCACCACGCTTCCCGCCGCCGAAGAGATTTCATCTATCTGCATAGTTTGAATTGAATCTATCATAACCATATCGGGTTTATTTGTTTTTATGTACTCGCAAACCGCCTGCGTATCAGTTTCGGTAATAACGGTTACGTTATCGCCCGAAACGCCGAGTCGCCCGGCGCGAAGTTTAATTTGCACCGCCGATTCCTCACCCGCGACGTAGAGTATATTTACCGCGTCCCCGAACGCCTCGCACGCCTGCAAAAGTATGGTTGATTTGCCTATACCAGGGTCGCCTGCGAGCAATACCACGGAGCCTTTGACTATACCGCCGCCGAGGACCCGGTCAAACTCCGAAACGCCGGAGATCAGGCGATGTTCGCCGGAAGTATTCACCCCGCTTAATACCTCCGCTTTCGCTATTTTGCGCGGCGCGGTACCGGCTGAGGCGCTTTTTTGAACGCTTACAACTTCTTCAAGCGTATTCCATTCGTGACAGTTCGGACACTGCCCTACCCATTTAACACTTTCATAGCCGCAAGAAGCGCATACGTAAACCGTTTTTGATTTTTGAGCCATTATCCGTTCCTCCTGTATTCGTTCGGGCTTATTCCGAAATGCTTTTTGAAAGTATAATTAAAGCTTCGCACACTGCCGAATCCGCTTTCAAAAGCGATATCGGCGATTTTTTTATCGGTTTCATCCATAAGGGATATTGCGGTTTCAAGGCGGTACGCGCCGAGCAATTCCGCAAACGACATATCAAAAACCGAATGAAAATAGCGCGAAACGTAATGATAATCATACCCTAAAAGCTTCGCTATATCGTTCAGCCCGATATCTCTTGTGTGATTCTTTGAAAGGTAATCCGTTATTGCTATTATAGACTGTTTCCTGTCCTTATTTTCGGACAGCGTGACCGATTTCAAAAATTCGTCGCAAACGGTATAAAGGCATGATTTAAGCGTATAAACCGTAGGCGATTTATTTTCAACAAGTCTTTTAATCAAAAATTCTTTAATTTCACCGTCGGGAGTAAAGACAAAGCCGTCGGCATTTTTACCTTTTGTCTGCCTTTCAAATAGGCGCACGTAATCAGCCGAAAAAACACAGACGTAGTATTTCGTGTTATCTTCCGGCGTGTAGGCGTGAACGTCATAAGGCAGGCAAAGCCCGAAATCTCCCGACGAAAGGCGGTATTTTCTGTTGTTAATCTCACAGTTTACCGCGCCCGAATAAACATATATCAGTTCGAGATTTTTGTGAAAGTGGTTTTGCCAGATTTCGTTCGTATAAAGGCAGGCGTTGTAATTGTAATTGCCCATTGAATTGTGCGGCTGATGAAAAATCACATTTATCACCGTTAAAGATAAATTTTTGCCACTATATTATAACATATTGCGAGAAAAAGTCAACTTTTTGCAATAAAATATTATCGGAGGCTGATATTATGTTAAACGGAAGCAAACTTTATAACACAATTATAAATAAAGAGCATCACAAATTCCGCCACAGCGTCGACTGGGACCTGGCGAGCGAATATTCAAAGGCGGGACTGTCTCCCATTGAGCGTATGTCAGACCGCTTTCTTCGCGTAATAGCTGAAGAAAAGCCGGTCATTTTGCCGGATGAAAAAATTGTATTTATACGTACGGTGCCGAATCTTCCGGCAATTTTCACGGACGCGGAATGGGAAGATATCAAAAGCCGTCATTATATACATGAACTCGGTTTCATGTCAAATCTCTCCCCTAACTATTACGATACGATTAAAGTCGGTCTGCTTGAAAAACGCAAAAACGCCGACGAATACGGAAAACGCGCTATTGACGCTATAATCGATCTCGCTGACAGATACCTTAACGAGGCGAAGCGCCTCGGGCGTGAGGATATCGTCGAGGTGCTGTCCCGCGTGCCGCGTTACAGCGCGCGCAATTTCCGCGAAGCGCTCCAGTTTTTCCGCATTCTCCACTATTCCCTTTGGCTTGAAGGCAACTATCACAACACGGTGGGTCGCTTCGATAAATATATGTACGGATATCTTAAAGCGGATATGGACGCCGGAATTTACACCAAAGAAACCGCGCTCGAACTGCTTGAAGATTTCTTCCTTTCGTTCAATAAGGACAGTGATATTTACGTAGGCGTTCAGCAGGGTGATAACGGTCAGAGCATGATGCTCGGCGGCATGGACGAAAACGGCAACGAGGTATTCAATTTACTCTCGGAGCTTTGCCTTAAAGCGTCGCATAACAACAGGCTTATCGACCCGAAAATCAATTTACGCGTATGCAAAAACACACCTGCCGAGCGTTACACCGAGGCGACCAAGCTTACGAAAGCGGGGCTTGGTTTTCCGCAGTATTCTAACGACGATATCGTCATCCCGGCACTTGAAAGTATCGGCTACGAGCATAACGACGCGGTGAATTACACCGTTGCGGCATGCTGGGAATTTATCATTCCGAACGTCGGCGCCGACGTTGCCAACATAGCGGCGCTATCCTACCCGAAAGCGGTCGATACTGCTTTTCATGAAAATCTTATGTCAAGCGACACCTACGAAGAGTTTTTTGAAGCGGTGAAAAATCAAATTGCAAAAGAAACCGACAATATCCACAAGAGCATTAAAGACTTATGGTTTATTCCCTCGCCTTTTATGAACGTTCTCATGGACTGCGACATATACGGCGGCGGAAAGTACAACAATTTCGGTATTCACGGCACGGGTATCGCCACCGCGGCGGACAGTCTCGCCGCAATAAAGAAATACGTTTACGAAGAAAAGAGCATTGATAAAGCGACTTATATAAAAGCCGTTGACGAGAACTTTGAAAACGATCCCGAGCTTCTTCACAAATTGCGTTTTGAAAGCCCAAAGCTCGGCAACAACGACGATTTTGTCGACAGTATCGCCACCGCGCTTTTAGACGCTTTCGCCGATTCGCTTGAAGGCAAAATCAACTGCCGCGGCGGCATTTACCGCGCCGGCACGGGAAGCGCCATGTACTATTTGTGGCACGCGAACGAAATAGGCGCCTCTCCTGACGGCAGGCGGGCAAAAGAGCCGTTCGGCACAAACTTCTCGGTCAGTCTTTTTGCCAACGTAAAAGGACCGGTTTCGGTTATCGCCTCTATGACGAAGCCGCATTTCAGCCGCGCAATAAACGGCGGTCCGCTTACGCTCGAATTTCATCAAAGTCTTTTCGCGGATGATGACGGCATCGTAAAAGTCGGCGCGCTGGTTAAGAACTTTATAGACCGCGGCGGTCACCAGTTACAGCTCAATACCGTAAATCTCGAGGTTATGAAAGACGCACAGATACACCCCGAAAACCACAAACAGTTGGTAGTTCGTATCTGGGGTTGGAGCGCGTATTTCGTTGAACTTGACAAGGAATATCAGGACCATGTTATGGCGCGGCAGGCATATAGCGTATGACCGGCACAATATTTGACATTAAAGAAATGGCGGTGCACGACGGACCGGGGCTGCGCACAACGGTATTTTTCAAAGGCTGCCCGCTTCGCTGTCTTTGGTGCCATAATCCCGAGGGACTTATTTCGGCGCCGCAGCTTATGTTTAAGGAAAATAAATGCCGCCATTGCGGACTTTGCTATAACCCCTGCGGTCACAGCGAATGTAAACCGTTTGGCAGATGCGTTCATATCTGCCCCGAAAACTGCCTTGAAATCACCGGAGAAACCATCGGAACAGAAGAACTCGCCGCGCGTTTAACCGACTCGGCGGACGTTTTGGGCGATACTTTCGGCGGCTTTACTTTTTCGGGCGGCGAGCCTCTATTTCAGCCCGACTTTTTGCTCGAACTCGCTGATATGCTGTCAAATTATCATTTATGTATCGAAACAAGCGGTTTTGCAAAGCCGGAAGTTTTTAAGGCGATTACCGATAAACTCGACTTTATCATTATGGATATTAAAATCGCCGACGATGCGCGCCACAAAAAATACACAGGTCAGGATAACGCGCTGATACTCGAAAACTTCAAGTATCTGAAATCTACCGGAAAGCCGCATATAATAAGAACGCCGCTTATTCCCGGAATCACAGACACAAAAGATAATCTTGAAGCGATAGAAAAAATAATCGGCGACAGTAAA
>JAFZIW010000020.1 GCA_017554125.1 Clostridia bacterium
CCTATTCAACTTCTATCATTGCGGCGTCTGCTTTGCGGATAGAAAGCTCGTAGTTTCGCACGGTTATCTCTATCGGATCGCCGAGCGGAGCTACTTTTCGCACGTAGACGGGAGTGTGTTTTGTTATCCCCATATCCATAATGCGCCGTTTTACCGCGCCCTCGCCGTGAAGCCTTACGACCGTCACGGTCTCGCCGACCTTTACCTCTTTTAACGTTCTCACAGTATCTCCTCCTTAAAAAATTAAACCATGATTTTTTTCGCCAGACTGTCGCTCAGCGCTACGCGTGATTCCTTGACCTTGACGATTATGTTCTCGCCGAGCGTGTTCACCACGAGCACCTCGCCGCCGACGTTAAAACCGAGATTTTCAAGATGTTGTTTTACTTCGGGCGTTCCGCCGATTCTCTTTATTATCTGCGGCTCTCCCTTTTCTGCCAAACAAAGCGGTATCATAATTAACCTCCCGGC
This sequence comes from Clostridia bacterium, assembly GCA_017554125.1. Taxonomy (GTDB): domain Bacteria; phylum Bacillota; class Clostridia; order Oscillospirales; family Acutalibacteraceae; genus UBA737. Next base: position 472 of record JAFZIW010000020.1, read on the forward strand.
GCGGAAATTTGAAAGCGGCTGCCGCACCGCAAGCGCGGGTTAGCACGCGCTAACTTGCGTCCTTAAAAATGCGGTTAGCAGTCCCTAACCGCTTACATTATAGTTAGCGTACGCTAACTTGTCAAGAGTTTTTTGTATTTTTTCGAAATTTCCGCAAAATTTCCTTCTTTTTATTGAAAAAGAGAAGACGTTACGTTATAATTGGTAAGCAGAGGCTAACAGAAAGGAAGAAAATTATGAATATACGCGAATCCGGGGAAATGTACCTTGAAACCATATACGTTCTGTCGAAAAAATCGTCCGCCGTTCGCAGTATCGACGTCGGCGAAGCTTTGGGTTTCTCAAAGCCGTCGGTCAGCCGCGCGGTAGGGTTGTTGAAAAAGGACGGACTTGTCAAAACGGACGAATCCGGTTACTTAAAGCTCACCACGCTCGGCGAGGAGCGGGCAAAAATGATTTATGAACGGCATACGCTGTTGAGCCGCCTGCTTATAAATATCGGTGTGGACGAGGAGACCGCCGTTGAGGATGCCTGCCGCATTGAGCATTATATCAGCGAAAAAACCTTTGAGGCGATAAAGCGCCACGAGGAAAAATACGGCTTTAAAAAGTAAAAATTTTTATTTCTTAAAAAACCCGCCTTCACCGAACGGTGAAGGCGGGTTGCCGCGTTTAGCGAATTATTTAAGTTCAACCTTAGCGCCAACTTCTTCAAGTTTAGCTTTGATTGCCTCGGCGTCTTCCTTGGAAGCCGCTTCTTTGAGGGTGTTCGGAGCGCCGTCAACAAGCGCTTTCGCATCGGCAAGACCAAGACCGGTGATTTCACGAACAGCCTTGATAACCTTGATTTTCTCTGCGCCGGCGTCTGCGAGAATAACGTCAAATTCGCTCTTCTCCTCGGCTGCCGCCGCTTCGCCGCCCGCGGGAGCCGCAACCGCAACCGCCGCTGCCGCTGATACGCCGAATTCCTCTTCTACTGCTTTAACGAGCTCTGAAAGCTCAAGAACCGTAAGAGTTTTTAACTCTTCAACAATCGCTGTAACTTTTTCTGCTGCCATTTTCTTTTTCCTCCAAAAAATTTTTAAGTGTTAAATTATTCTGCTTGTTCGCCGTTTTTATCGACTATTGCCTGTACGGCACGGGCGAAAGCCGCGATTGGCGCCTGGAATGCGCCGACGACCGTTGCGAGGAGAACTTCGCGGGTCGGCAATTTCGCGATAGCGTTAATTGTATCGAGATCCGCGACCTTTCCGTCTAAAAATCCGGCCTTGATCTTAAAGGTGTCGCTCTTATCGGCATACTTTGAAAGGATGCGCGCGGGAGCGGCATAATCATCGTTTGAAAGAGCAAGAGCGGTCGTACCCTCTAAAACGGACTGGATACTTTCAAGTTCCGTATCCTGTACCGCGCGGGACAAGAGCGTGTTCTTTACTACGAAGTAATTAACGCCGTTTTCACGAAGCTCCTTACGAAGCGCCGTATCGTCGGCAACGTTAATACCTTTGTAATCAACCAGAACGCCGATAAGGGCGGCGTCGATTTTTTCTTTAAGGTCCGCAACGATTTTTTGTTTTTCTTCTAAAACTTTTGCGTTTGGCAATTTTTTCACCTCCGCCAATGAAAACAAAATGTCCGTCCAAAGACAGGACGGACATGAAAATACAAAAATCTTTTCACGCTCACCTCGGCAGGCGTTAAACTTACGACATAAAGTCACCTGCTGTCTTTGGATTGCAAAGGCTATTATATAGTAAGGTAATACGTTTGTCAAGTATTTTTTCAAACTTTTCGGATTTCACAGCCGGGGTAGTAATGAGCGAGTATTTCTTTATAGGTAGATCCCCCCGCCGCGAGATACTGCGCGCCGTACTGGCTCATGCCTACGCCGTGTCCGCGACCGAGGCAGGTAAAGGTATAAGCGCCGCTTTCGTATTCCACGTCGAACGCGGCGCTCGGGAGAGTGAGCAGCGCCGCCGTTTTGCTCCCGGAAAGTGTGACGCCGCCGCAGTTAAGGGAGAGCACCAGCCCGCTTGACGACTTCTTTACATCGGAGAAAAGATTGTCTTTCGCGTCCGACTTGCAGACCGAAGACATTTTTTCTTTAAGCTCGTCAGAGCTGAAAGAAAAAACCGATTTATAATCGGGGCTTAATCTGTCGCATTCGCTTTCAACCGGTATAAGATACGGCTTCGCGCCGCCGAAAACCTCTTCGCAGGAATTTGTCCTGCCGGAAGAGAGCGAATGATAAAGCGCGAGCGCGGGCGCGCCGCCGTAGGAGAGATATTCCCCGCTTACCGCGTTTACCGCCGCGCGTACGGCTGAGGCGTATTCGCCGTATTTTTCGCCCCACCTTTCCCGGAGTTTTTCTTCGCTTAAATAACTCTGGTCGGTTTTGTAGCTGTCGGTGAGGTCGTACTCCTCGTTTGCGCGGACAGACTGCCTGTAAAGCGCGAAGGAGTACGCCGCCACGCATTGCGCTTTTAGCGCCTCGGCGGGAGCGCTTGCCGACATTTCCGCCGCCACCACGCCGAAAATATAGTCATCCGCGCCGATTTCGACTATTTTTTCTTCGGTTTTAATGCGAAACGAGCCGCTTTGCCGCGGTGTCTGCTCTTTAACGCTTTCGGCGTAATATGAGACGGTCGGCGCTCCGGCGGCGGTCGGCGTTGCGGTTTGTCCGCTTTTGAAGCCGAAAAACGGAATAATCAAAAGGCAAATGGCAACAATAATGCTTGTTATGACCGTGCTTTTCATTTTAACCCTCTATTGACTTTTTGTCGTTTGAAATTTATAATATACTAAATGTATATGAAAATTCTTCCTCAAATAGAAGGTGAAAATATTGAAAAAGTACAAGGGAATTATCGCCTGGGGCGTAGCGGCGGCGGCGCTTATCGCGCTTCGCCTTTATCAGCTAATAGCGCTTACCGATTACGGTACGGGATTCATTAAAATCGGCTCGCGTACGGTGTATACGGTTACTTCCGTGATAGCGGTCGCAATAATCGCCACGGCGTCTGTATTTATTACCGCCGGCATTAAAGGGCCAAAGGAGCACAAGGGCTTTTATCTCGTGACCTCGCTTTCGGCTCTTGCCTTCGGCGCGGCGGCGGCAGCCGACGTTCTTGTAAACAAATACGTAAACGCTCCTCAGTACGTAAAGGGCGCCTGCATATTCTTCGGCATTCTTACTGCTCTTTTTTACGCGCTTTTTGCGTTCCGCTCGGCGATACATTTTCCGCTTTCGCCGAAGCTTGCAATAATACCGGTGCTTTTCTTTGTGGTCAAGTCGGTAACGGTGTTTGTTCAGGGCTCCTACCACGTGGTGATAAGCGACACGGTGGTTGAAGTCGGGTTTTATTCCTTTATTATGCTCTTCCTTTTGGAATATGCGCGCGCGGTCAACGGTCTTGCCGGCAAGGCAAGTGTCAAAAAAATCGCGGCTTTCGGCGTTTGCGCTTCGCTTTTCTCGGCTTTATCCGCGGCAAAGCTTATTATCGCCATCTTTTATCCTACCGCTTTGCACGATACCGCGGAAGGCAACGTTCTTCCGTTTTTCTGCGGTCTTTACGTCGTATCGGTCCTCTTTACGCAGATGAAATTCGTATCGCAGGACGACCGGGTAATGGGCGTATACTACTCCGGAAAGCATTAAAGTACAAATTGTGTATATATTTGACAAATAATACAATATAGTGTATAATATTTATTACGATTTCAGTAAAAACAGACGGGAGTGGCCGGTCTTTTGGAGAAATTTGTTATTAACGGCGGAAAACCGCTTGTCGGAAGCGTCCGAATAAGCGGCGCGAAAAACGCGGCGGTGGCGATACTGCCCGCGGTGCTTTTGGCGGACGGTCCGTGTGTAATAGAAAATTTACCTCAGATACTCGACGTATCCACCTTGCTTTCTTCGCTCAGTGCGCTCGGTGCGGACGTGAAAATCTTAAATAAGACGACTGCGAGAATCGACCCGACCCACGCGAATTCTTTTGTCGTTACAAAAGAAATGGCGCAGGGTATGCGCGCTTCGAGCTATTTTCTCGGCGCTCTGCTCGGCAGATGCAAAAGAGCGCGCGTAGCGCCTCCGGGCGGCTGCGATTTCGGCGTTCGCCCCATTGACCAGCATATCAAGGGCTTTGAGGCGCTCGGCACCCGCGTTATGATAGAAAACGGCATGGTAGACGCGCGGGCGACCTCTCTTAGCGGCGCGAGTATTTACCTCGACGTGGTATCGGTCGGCGCGACTATGAATATAATGCTTGCGGCGGCAAAGGCGCGCGGTCTTACGGTTATTGAAAACGCCGCCAGAGAGCCGCATATAGTTGACCTTGCGAACTTCTTGAACTCTATGGGCGCGAACATTATGGGCGCCGGTACCGGCGTTATCAAAATACGCGGTGTAGAGCATTTGCACGGTACGCAGTACAGCATAATTCCCGACCAGATAGAGGCGGGAACGTATATGGTCGCGGCGGCGGCGACCGGCGGCGACGTTACGGTTGAAAACGTAACGCCGAAGCACCTTGAATCGATAATCGCAAAGCTTACGGAAACGGGCGCGCAGATAGAAGAGTTTGACGAAGCGGTGAGAGTGCGTATGACCTCCCGTCCGAAGCGGTGCAACGTAAAAACAATGCCGCACCCGGGCTTTCCTACCGATATGCAGCCGCAAATCGCAACCCTGCTCTCTATCGCTGACGGGACAAGCATAGTGACCGAGGGCGTTTGGGATAACCGCTTCCGCTACGTTGAGCAGTTGACCCTTATGGGCGCGAATATTCAGCTCGACGGTAAGTCGGCGGTGATAACCGGCGTTGAAAAGCTGAAACCCGCCCCGGTACGCGCGGTTGACCTTCGCGCCGGCGCGGCAATGATAATTGCCGGACTTATCGCCGAGGGTGAAACGGTGGTCGAGGGTATTTCCCATATCGACCGCGGCTACGAGCTTTTAACCGAAAAGTTTTCGGCGCTCGGCGCCGATATAAAGCGGGTAGACGATTACGGTACGCCTCAGGCGAAATGGGCGTAAGGTTTTAATGTCTTTTAAGGGCGCATTTTTATCGGGTTTCCCGAATGCGCCCTGTATTTTTAGTGTATTTGTAAAGGCGGTGAGGCAATGGCACGGTTTTGTCCGCTTGCGAGCGGGTCGAGCGGGAACAGTACGTATATTTCCTGCGGCGACAGCGCGCTGATAATAGACGCGGGTATATCCTATAAGGCGATGGCGGAGCGCGTCAAGTCGGCGGGCGGCGATATCGAAAAGATTTCAGCCGTTGCCCTTACTCATTCGCATATCGACCATATAAGCGGAATAAAAACGTTGCTCACAAAAACCGGCGCTCCGCTTTTTACAACCGAGGAAAGCGTATTGGCGCTTATGGAAAAAGGACTACTGCCGCAGGGTACCGAGGTTATTCTGTCCGACGGCGCGACCGCTTTCGGCGATATGGAGATAGTTCCCTTTAAGACAAGCCACGATGCGGCGGGTTCGCGCGGCTTTCGGGTAAGGACCGCCGCGGGCGACTGCGCGGTATGCACCGACCTCGGAATAGTGACCGATGAGGTGCGAAGCGCGCTTTCGGGGTGTAATACCGTGCTGTTTGAGTTTAACCACGATTTGGATATGCTGCGGCGCGGACCGTACCGCCCCGACCTTAAAATAAGGATACTTTCCGACCTCGGGCATTTGTCCAACGTAAGCGCGGCGGCGGAAGTGCCGTTTTTGCTCGAATCGGGTGTAAAACAGATAATCTGCGGTCATATAAGCCGTCAGAACAACACCCCGGACATAGCGCTTTCGAGCGCGCGTATCGCGGCTGAAAGCGCCGGCGCGAAAGAAAACGTTGATTTTCTGCTTTCGGCGGCGAGACCCGGAATGAGCGAGGTGAGCGTGTTTTGATTAAAATATGCGTAATCGCGGTAGGCGGGATAAAGGAAAAGGAATTCGCCGGGGCGATAAGCGAATATGAAAAGCGACTCGGCGCGTTTTGCGATATATCGGTCGTTGAAATCAAACCCGCGGCGACGCCCGAGGACCCCTCGCCGGCGCAGATAAGCTCGGCTTTATCCTCGGAAGCTCGGTCGGTTATTGCGAAAATACCGAAAGACGCGCTCGTTTTCCCGCTTTGCATAGAGGGCGCGCGTATGTCGAGCGAGGACTTCGCAAAGCAAATCGAATCGGGGGCAAACGCCGGCAAAAGCATTTGCTTTATAATCGGCTCGTCGCACGGGCTTGACGGTGAAATAAAGCGGCTCGGAACAAAAATATCGTTTTCGGATATGACCTTTCCGCACCGACTTTTCAGAGTAATGCTTTTTGAGCAGATATATCGCGCGTTTACTATTATTTCGGGCAGAAAATATCATAAATAGAATCATAAAACCGCGGCAAAATCTTCGGATTTTTGCCGCGGGATTTTTATTTGCAGAAAACGTGATTTCCTATTGTTGTTATAACCGGGCGCGAGCGTATCCAACTGCTTGTCGCGGTTTTCGGGTTGTAGTAATAAATCGCGCCGCCGCTCGGGTCAAGTCCGTTCAGCGCGTCGCGCGCGGCGGAGTAGGCGCTCGAAGAAACCGCTTTGTAAAACTGCCCGTCGCTTAAACAGCTGAACGCGCCGTTCTGATAGATGACGCCCGATACCGTATCGGGAAACGAGGGGTGCTCAACCCGGTTTAACACCACCGCGCCGACCGCCACCTGACCGAGATAGGGTTCGCCGCGCGATTCCGCCGATATTATGCGCGCGAGCAGGTTATAGTCGTTCGATGAGTACCCGCCGTAGGAGGAACTGCCCGAAATTCCGAGCGCTTTAAGCGTTTGCGGACCTACGATACCGTCGACCGTAAGCCCCTTTGCCCGTTGAAAGTTTTTCACGGCGGCGAGGGTCTTTGAGCCGAAAATACCGTCGACCGCGCCGGTGTAATAGCCCTGCTTTTTAAGGGCGTTTTGTATGGAGGTCACTTCGCTTCCGACCGAGCCCATGCGCGAGAGCGCCGCGGTAGTCATACATAAAAGGCAGGAGGCGGTAAGCAGAATTATAAGTATTTTGATAAATTTATTCACAAAATCACCTTCGCCTTTATTTTTTGCGGCAAGGCGGGTTTTATTCATTTTAATTTCAGACATAATACGAGCAAAGACGCCTTCCCCCTTTGACAAAATCAACGCGAAAACCGATATATAATTAAATAAAAAATGTATTCGGCGGTGTTGAAAATGAAGGACGGCGGTATCATATCCGTAAAGGGCGAAAGAATAAACAAATCAGACGTTATGGCGGCGCTGTTTACCCATTTCGGCGCGGCGGTCGCGGGATTTATAATGTGTCGCGCCGTTTTTTTCGGAAAGTATATGCCTTTCGGGGTGGCAGCGGCGGCGGGATGCCCCGCGACGTATCTGCCGAGTATCGGCATAGGTGTTTTTATCGGGTATTTTTTCCCGGTGGCGAGCATTTCGGGCTTTCGGTACGTTGCCGCCGCGCTCGCGGTGTTGGCGGTAAGGTTTATGCTTTCTTTCAGTAAAAAACTCGATTCAAATCCGCCGTTTTGCGCGCTTATATCCGCGCTTTCGCTGATATTCACCGGCGCGGTTGTTTTTACCGGCGTTAAGGCGGACGTGCTTTTCCTGGCGCTTGAAGCGGTGGTTTGCGCCGCCGTTTCCGCCGTGATTTGCCGCGCTCTGCCGCTCATCTCGCGCCTTGATAAAGGGCTTACCAACGAAGAACTCGGCGGTTTGCTGATAGTTATAAGCGTAATTATATCGGGACTTTACGGCATATCGCTTTTCGGCGTTACGGTAAGCGGAATACTCGCGGTATTGCTGATACTGTCGGCGCTTCGCTACGGCGGCGCGCTCGCCGGAACGGTGAGCGCCGTTTCGGTGGCGCTTATGTTTTATTTTGCGTCAAGAAGCGTCGGCGTTTGCTTTGTTTATACCGTCTGCGCTCTGGTTTCGGGACTGGTCATATCATTCGGCAAGTACGTTGAGCTATGCGCTTATTTTACCTGCGCGGTCGTGTTCGCGCTTATGCGCGGCGCCGACGCCACCTCGGCGGCGTTTATTACCGAGACCTTTATCGGGTGTGCGGTGTTTGCCCTGCTTCCGAGAAACGCGGGGATATATCTCGGCAGGGTGTTTACCTGTTTTCCGCAGATAAGCGTAAATAACGATTTGAGCCGCGCCGCCGCTTTGCGGCTCAGCGAAGCGTCTGTCGGGCTTAAAGACGTCAAGGAGACCGTAGAGGAGGTAGCCGCCAGGCTTGAAGGGATAAACACACCGTCCTTTTCTTCTGTGCTCGATGCGGCGGAGGAAGAGGCGTGCGGCGGTTGTAAAATGAGAATAAACTGCTGGCAGGTGAAAAAAGAGGGCACTCTCGACGCGGTGTTCTCCCTTATAAAACAGATAAAAAAAGAGGGCGTCGCCACCGATAAAAAACTGCCGGATGAGTTCAGGTCAAAATGCCTGCGCCCGGAACGGTTTTGCGAGGTTATTTGCAAGCGATACGCCGCCTTTTCCGGCACGGTGGCGGCAAACGGAAGAATTCAGCAGATAAGGCAGGCGGTGGGCGACCAGTTTTCCGGTATTTCGGATATGCTCCGCGAGCTGGCGGAGGAGTTCTCCGCGGGCGTTCGCTTTGATAACAACTCGGCGCTGAATTGCGTTACCGCCCTTAAAAATATCGGCATACCGGTTGACGAATGCAGCGCCCCGGTGGATAAATACGGCAGAATGCAGGTACACCTTAAACTGAAAAAAGGCACCGACGCGGTGCTTAACAAACGCGATATTATGAGGGTCCTTTCGCTTTCCTGCGAGCGTGATTTCGCGCCGCCGGTGATAAAAAATACCTCGGGCGAAACCTTTATAAGTATCAGCGAGCGCGCGGCGTTTAAGGTCGATATTGGCGTATATCAGAGGAGCGCTCAACCGGGCGATATGTGCGGCGACGCCTATTCCTGCTTTGCCGACGGCGCCGGTCATTTTATAATGATTTTAAGCGACGGAATGGGTACGGGCGGCAGAGCCGCGGTAGATTCCGCGATGTCGGCGGGTCTTATGGGAAGACTTATAAAATCGGGCTTCGGGTTTGACTGCTCGCTCGGAATACTCAATTCCTCAATGCTTTTTAAGTCAGCCGACGAGTCGCTTTCCACCATGGATATCGCAAGTATAGACCTGCATACCGGAAGCGTTGAGCTCTATAAGGCGGGCGCCGCGCCGACGGTTGTAAGAAGGTCGGGGAAGACGGGCAAAGCGGTCAGTACCTCAATGCCTATCGGTATACTTTCGGAGGTCTCTTTCGACCGCGCGGGGGTTAAACTCGGCGAAGGCGACATACTCGTAATGATGTCTGACGGCGCCACCTTCGACGGCATACAGTGGGTGCGCGACGAAATCGGGCATTATAAGTCGGGAACGGCGCAGGACCTCGCCGAGCGCCTGACCGAATACGCCGCGAGAAGAAGGTGCGACGGACACGCCGACGACGTTACCGTAATGGTGGCGATAATAAAAAAGGCGTATTAAAAGGCAAAACGGTTGCCGAAACACGCCGCCGGCTTTGTGCGGCGCCTCGCCGCATAAGAATTCTCATTTACGGGATGTTTTTCCGTATACGCCGCCGGGGAAGCTTGCGGCAAACAAAAAACCTCGCGGTCAAACCGCGAGGTTTATATTAACTGTACATTGGTATTCACCTGTAATTCAGAATTTTTTGGGGTTTCTATTACTTAAAAATAACATAATTATCGCCTCTTAAAAAATTCTTACCTGGGATACTTTACGTGTACATCGGACTCACCTTCATAAAATTTCGTTCGGGTTCAAACTAAACTGTTCTTTGGACTCACCTCTTTCTGTATGCTTTCGAGGTTCGGGTTAAAGTTTAACTGTCTTTTGGACTCACCCTTTCTTTTTTCTGTCCTTATTATAATGCATATTTTACAATTTGTCAAGCAAAAGTTGAAAACTTTTGTAAAAAATTTATAATAAATCTCAAAAAATCCCTTAAAAAGGGCATTTTCGGGCAAAAAAATTTTTTGAAAAATATCAAATTTACGGTTTCCGGTAATTTCCTGCGGCAAAATTGCCGGGCGGCTATTGACTATTTTTGCGGTTTGGGGTAAAATCAAATTGTAACGGAGGCGACGAAAATGACCGATAACAAAGATTACAACCCCGACCTTATAACTTTAAGCGACGATGACGGGAAAGAGTACACCTTTGAGGTGCTCGACGCGATAGAAACCGACGAGGCGCGGTATTTGGCGCTGCTGCCCACCTACGACGACCCGCAGAAGATGCTCGACGATTCGGGCGAGCTCGTCATAGTGAAGGTCGGCGAGGAAAACGGCGAGGAGTTTTTCTATGAGATAGAGGACGACGAGGAATACGAAACCATTGCGGACGCGTTCGTTGACCGCCTCGAAAACTTTTTTGAGATAGACGAAAAATAACGGCGTAAGCCACATATTATATAAGTAGTCCTGCGCTGTTCGCGAACCGCGCTTTTATAACCCTACAAACTTTTTTAAGGGACCATCGCTCGGGCAGTGGGCTTGCAGACCTCCCGCGGCTGTGCCGATTACGGAAGAAGGGAGCGCGAAGCTGTCCGGCAGGAACCCACCTGAATAATATCAGGTTATCTTTAGCCGCTACGGCAGGGCGGGACAATTCAGATATCAGATGGCAGACGTCAGATACAACGTGCGGCGGTATTTCACCGCCGCAAAATTTATGCCTCTAAAATAAAAAACCGGCGGGATACCCCGCCGGCAGGAATGTAAAAATATTATTTCATATGGTCCTGGATATAATCAACAACGCTGCCGACCGTTTTGAGACTTTCGATTTCTTCATCGGGGATCTCAACTTCAAATTCTTCTTCTATCGCCATGAGAAGTTCAACAACGTCCAGACTGTCCGCGCCGAGCTCATCGGCAATGTTCGTGTCCATTGTGATAATATCGGGGTTGACCTCGAGCTGTTCACTGAGAATTGTTTTAATAGATTCAAAAACCATAGGGTAAATACCTCCGTATGAAATTCTATATAAAATAATATGTTCTGCCGTCACGTTTGTCAATAGTTTTTTATAAGATTTTATTATATTTGAAAAAAATCTTGACTTATGGCGTTTTTGGGGTATAATTATTACTGCTGATTAAAAAATCGGC
>JAFZIW010000143.1 GCA_017554125.1 Clostridia bacterium
AAAGCGGTTTGAAAGGAAACCGAGCGGCAAAAAGGCGACTATCGCCGCCACGGTGGCGAAAAGCAGGTAGCCCGACGACTTGCCCATGTCAACGTGCCATATTTCGTAGCAGTACCTTGAAAACGCGGTCGTTACGGCGTTGTACGCGGCAAACCACAGAAAGACCGAAACAAGCAGCATAATAAGACTTTTCTTGGCGCTCTTTTCGAGCGGCTTTTTTTCTACGCGGTCGGTTTCTTCGCCGCCGTCCGCCGCCACGTGTGGCAGGCGGTTTTCCTTTACTGTAAGCGTCATTATTATTACGCTTACAAGCATAAAGGCGGCGATTATTACAAATACCGCGGTAAAGGACTGATTTTCGGCGTACAGCTTCATACCGTTACTGTCGGTGCCGTTGCTTTTGAGCATAAACATCATTACTATTGTTGCAAAAATACCGCCGATATATCCAACGAGATTTATTACCGCGTTGGCTTTACTGCGAAGCGGCTTTTCGGTGACGTCGGGCATATAGGCGACCGCGGGCGAGCGGTAAACCGACATAACTACAAGAAGGCCGACAAGCGTAATTATGAAGGGCAGAAGACTGCGATTTGCCTCAAACAGCGAAAGCAGTATAAGCAGTCCGCTTGCGGCGACGGTGCCGAAAAGTATGTAGGGAGTGCGCTTGCCGAGCGGGGACGAGGTTTTGTCCGAAATCGCGCCGAAAAGCGGCAGCATAAAGAGCGCAAGAACGTTATCTATCGCCATTATCGCGTTGGTGGCGGTGGTGCCAAGGTCAAAACGCTTTTCGAGAATAAACGGTATTACCTGGTCGTAAAACTGCCAGAAAGAGAGTATCGACATAAAGGCGAAGCCGATAAGTACCGTTTGTTTATAATTCAGTTTCATAAAAAATCCCTCCTATATCATTTCGATTATCGCCGCGAGATTTCCGCGCTTGCCGCCGGTCGCCCGGTGGGAATGGAGAAACCGGCTGTTTTCGGCGGTACAAAGGTCGGCGACGTCAAGATTTTCGGGGAGAATGCCCGCGCCAAGCAGTATTTCCCGGTTGGCGAGGCGCAAATCAAGCAAAAAGTGTTCGCTGTCGACCGGGGTGAATATATCGGGGGAAAGCCCGCTTTCCTTAAAAGCGTTATATACGGGCAGGTCTACCTCGTAGCAGTTTTTACAGATACACGGACCTATCGCGGCGATTATGTTTTCGGGCTTGCATCCGAATTCTCCGCGCATTCTTTTGACCGTTTCGGCGCCGATTTTAAGGGCGGTGCCGCGCCAGCCGGAATGCGAGTTGGCGCAGACGCGCGCGACCGGGTCGTAAAACAGGAGCGGAACGCAGTCGGCATACTGAGTTACAAGGGCAACGCCCGGCTCGTTTGTTATCAGACCGTCCACGTCGTGAAACGAGGGCTTATACACGCCGGTACCGATATCCTTCGCGGTTACGGTTTTTATGTTTTTCGTATGCGTCTGCCGCGAGAGCACGAGGCGCGACGGGTCAATGCCCGCCGCGGAGCAGATACGGCGGTAGTTTTCGAGTACGTTTTCGCGGCTGTCGCCGTTGTTAAAGCTCAAATTCATTTCGCCGTAAGGCGCGCCGCTTACGCCGCCCTTGCGGGTCGAAAAAACGTGCCGCACACCCGGCGCGGCAGAAAGTTTCGGAAACGTAATATATTGTAATTCGCCAACACGGTTGATATTTACGGTATTACTTTTCAAAAGACATAAGCTCCTCTTTAAGATTTTCGCCGTTTTGAATTATTATACGCGTTTGCCGCGCGGAAATTGCACGAAGCGCGGATATTCCTTTATCCAACGTTACGGGGCGGTTGACGCTGCTGTGACAGTCCGACCCGATAAACGAAACGAGTTCGCGGGAAACAAGTTTTTTAACGGCTCGCGTCTCATGCTTTGAGGTAAAAAACGAGGCGTTTATCTGACAAAGGGCGTCGCCGTTCTCAAAAAGGGGAAGAAGTTTTTTGTATCCGCTGTATCGCGCGTATCTTTCGACGTGCGCTATTATCGGGGTAATGCCGAGGTCGTACTTTAACGCCGATATATCGCGGGTGACTTTATCGTCTATTTTTTTTAGCCCGAGCAGTTCGAGAAGCATATATTTACCGCCGAAAGCGAGGCGCTTTACGTCTTCGGAATTGCCGATACCGCCGTAGTAGAGCACCTCCGCGCCGAGAAAGAGGGTTATGCCGCTTTCGCGGCAGAGTTCGGCTATTTCTTTTGCCGCGGTGGCGCGCAGCTCGAGAAAATCGTCCAGAACCGAGCCGAGGGGGTAAAAATGCGGCGTGGCAACTACCGCGGTCACACCCTGATTTTTCATCTGACTTAAAAGGCGGGCGGTTTCTTCGGCGTTTCTTGCGCCGTCGTCAACCGCGGGCAGTATATGTGAATGAATATCAAGCATAACACAGCGCGAAACCCTTTACGCCTGCGGCGGATCTCGCACCCTCCTTTTTTTCGGTTTATAAAAGTCGGCGGCGTACTCTTAAAAAATCGGAAGACCTTTTGAATCTTCCGATTTTTCTTTTACGATGAATGAGATTTGTAGTATTTCGAGGAGTATTTGTATTTATAACTCCTGGCGCCGGTTTGCTTTATGCCGTTTATGACCGCGCC
>JAFZIW010000144.1 GCA_017554125.1 Clostridia bacterium
CTTACCGACCCCGCTCCCGCGACTACCTTTACCCACCTTGACGCCACTACCGTTCTTTCCCGTAAAATCGCCGAGCAGGGCATATATCCGGCGGTCGACCCCCTCGGTTCAACCTCGCGGATATTAAGCGCAAAGGTATTGGGCGACGAGCATTATTACGTCGCCCGTAAGGTGCAGGAAATACTGCAAAAATATAACGAGTTACAGGATATAATCGCGATACTCGGTATGGATGAACTCGGCGACAGCGATAAAAAGACCGTAACGCGCGCCCGCAGAATACAGAGATTTCTCTCACAACCGATGTTTGTGGCGGAAAAGTTTACGGGAACAAAGGGCGTTTACGTGCCGCTTAAAGAAACCGTGCGCGGCTTTAAGATGATAGTTGAGGGCGAAACGGACGACTATCCCGAGGAGGCGTTCTTTAACGCCGGTACAATAGAAGACGTGATAAAGAGGGCGGAAAAATGAGTACGTTTACCGTTCATATTCTCGCCGCCGACAAGGTGCTTTACGAGGGTGAATGCGAATCGCTGATAATTCCCACACCGTGGGGACAGTACGGTATACTCGCGCACCACTGCAAAGCGATATGCGCTATCGTCGCGGGGCGGCTGACCTACCGTATACCTGGCGAGAAGGCGCGGTACGCCGCCGTTTCCGACGGACTTGCGAAAATCGGCGATAACGACGTGCTGATTCTTGTTGATACCGCCGAGCGCCCCGAGGAAATAGATATTAACAAGGTCAGCCTTGCGGCGGACAGGGCGAAAGAGGAAATGTTGCAAAAGCGCGGTATGCGCGAGTACCACGAGGCGCAGGCGGCTCTCGCCCGCGCGATATCAAGAATGGATGTTCATAAAAAGAGCTTTGAATAAACGGCGGTGAGTTTCATCGCCGTTTGCTTTCGCCTTGCGTAAATTGCTTCGGGTTTATCCGCTATTGCATTTGTTGCCGTTTTAATATAAAATAGAGTGTGTAAAGGCGGTGAGAAAATGAGCGAAGACAGCGCGGCGCGGCTTAAAAGGTTAAAGCAAAAAGCAAATAAACTGCCAAAGTCGCCGGGTGTTTATATAATGAAAAACCGTGACGGCAATATCATATATATAGGCAAGGCAAAGGCGCTTAAAAACCGCGTGACCCAGTATTTCGGCGCGGGAAATCAGCATCCCGAAAAGGTGCGCAGAATGGTCGGAAACGTCGAAGATTTCGATTTTGTTCTCTGTGACAGCGAATTTGAGGCGCTCATCCTCGAAAACTCGCTCATTAAACAGCATCAGCCGAAATATAACATACTCCTCAAAGACGATAAGGGATATCATTATATAAAAATAACCGCCGATAAGTGGCGCAAGCTCACAACGAGCAAGGATACCGCCGATAAGAAAGCGCAGTATATAGGTCCGTACTATTCGGGATACGTCGTAAAGGATACGGTCGACGAGGCGATAAAGGTGTTTAGATTCCCCGACTGTAACCGCTCGTTTGATACCCCCTCAAAACCCTGCTTGAATTATCATATCGGCAGGTGCGACGCGCCGTGCCGCGGCAAGATGACGCTTGAAGATTATAACGAATCGGTGAATTCCGCCATATCGTTTATAAAAAACGGTCTCGGCGAAGATACGCTTTATTTGCTGACCGAGCGTATGCAGACCGCCGCCGACAACCTCAATTTCGAGTACGCGGCAAAACTCCGCGACAGAATAAACGCCATAAAAAAGCTTTCCGAAAAGCAAAAGGTCGTTATGTGTACCTACCGCTCGCAGGACGTTTTCGCGAGCGTGTCGGGCGCGGGTACGGTATGCGTCGGCGTACTTGTTTTCAGAAACAGCCGTCTTACCGATAAAAAGGTGTTTTTTGTTGACGGCGATTATAAAAAGGATGAGCTTTACGGCGAGTTTTTGCGCCGCTATTACGACGGGGAAAAGGATATACCCGCCCGCATACTGCTCGACTCTGAAATAACCGAAAAAGAACTGCTCGAACAGTGGCTCTCGTCACTTTCGGGACGCAAGGCGGAGATTTTCAGCGCGGTTAAGGGCGAGCCGAAAACTTTGGTGGAAATGTGCGCGAAAAACGCCGCCGAAAATTTAGCGCAGCGGCTTAACCGCACCGCAAATCAGACTACCGCCATAGCCGCCTTAAAGGAGGCGCTCGCGTTGCCGCGTGACCCAGAGGTTATCGAGGCGTACGATATTTCAAATACCGGCGGTGACCAGAACGTCGCGGGTATGGTAGTATTCAGGGGCGGAAAGCCCGACAGAAAAAGCTACAGGCTTTTCAAAATCAAGAGCTTTTCCGGACAGGACGATTACCGCTCAATGGCGGAGGTGCTCGACCGGAGATTTAACGAGTATGAAAAGGGCGACAACGCCGCGTTTTCGCGTCTGCCTGACCTTATTCTGCTCGACGGCGCCGCCGGACAGATATCGGCGGTTTTGCCGGTTCTTAAAAATCACGGCATAGATATACCCGTTTTCGGTATGGTTAAAGACGGCAAGCACAGAACCCGCGCTATCGCCACTACGGGCGACGATATCGAGATTAAGGGCAACCGCGCGCTTTTTACCTTTATAACCGCGGTACAGGATGAGGTTCATCGTTTCGCCATCGGTTATCACCGCAAAAAACGAAGCGAAAAGATGCTTTCGAGCGTGCTTTTACAGTGCGAGGGCGTGGGCGAAAAAACCGCCGCGGCGCTTATAAAGCATTTCAAAACCGTTACCGCCGTAAAGAACGCGAGCGTCGATAAACTTCGGTCGGTAAAAGGCGTATCGCAAAAGGCGGCGGAGAGTATTTACAACCGTTTTTCGGGGAAATAAGTATTGCAAAAGGAATGTTTTACTGTTAGAATGAATTTGAAAGGCGAGTGATTTATATGTCCGCGTATCAGCTTAAAGAATTGCAGAAGGGCGATACCGTCGCGGTTATCCATACGAATATGGGCGATATTAAAATAAAACTGTTTACCGAAAAAGCGCCGAAGACAACTGAGAATTTTATTACTCACTCGAAAAACGGTTACTATAACGGCATAGTTTTTCACCGGGTAATCAAAGATTTTATGATACAGGGCGGCGACCCTACGGCTACGGGTATGGGCGGCGAGTCGATATGGGGCAAAAATTTTGAAGACGAGTTTGACGTTGAGCTTCATAACCTTCGCGGCGCGCTTTCAATGGCAAATGCCGGTCCCGGGACTAACGGCAGTCAGTTCTTTATCGTTCAGGCTTCGTCAGTACCGGCGAATATGCTTGAACAGATGAGGGGAATGAGCGGAAGCTTCCCGTCGGATA
>JAFZIW010000145.1 GCA_017554125.1 Clostridia bacterium
GTTGCCGTCATAATAGCCGCACCAAACGGCGCTGCAACCAAGGTCGCGGAAGGCATAGCGCAAAAGCTCTCGTACCGCCTCGGGGATATAACCGTTACCCCAAAACGGCTTGCCTATCCAGAAGCCGATTTCAAGTTCTTTACCGGACATTTTCGCCTCTGTCTGCGTCGGCTCGTGAAAACCGATACTGCCTATCGCGCGGTTGTCGGTTTTAAGGCAAACGGCATAGTTCTCGGGCTCCGATAAAACGGTTTTTATTATTTCGCGACTGTTTTGTACGCTTGTATGCGGCGGCCAGCCCGTCGCGGGACCTATATCCGGGTCTTTTGCGTATTCATAAAGACTTTCGGCGTCGGACTCCTCCCACTTGCGAAGCATTAGCCTTTCCGTAAGAAACACCATTTATATCACTTTCTTTTAATCAGAAATTATGTAAACTTTTGATTTCCGCGGTCCCCAGTTTATAAAAATCGTCCCTGTGACGTAAGAATACGGCTACGAGCTTCGGGTCAAAGTGCTTGCCTGAATCTTCCTCTATTATTTTCATTGCCTCGTCTATCGGTATCGGTTTTTTATAACACCGCTCTGAAATAAGCGCGTCGAAAACATCGGCAATAGCCATAATTCGCGCCGAAAGCGGTATGTTTTCGCCCGAAAGACCCGCCGGATAACCCATACCGTTCCATTTTTCATGGTGGAAGGTAGCTATATCCGCCGCCAGCGATAAGTATTCCTCGTCGGCAACGCCGCTTAAAACGTCGCGTATTACCGTACCGCCCGCCGAGGCGTGCTTTTTCATCTGTTCAAATTCCTCTTCGGTAAGGCGGGAGGGCTTTCTTAAAATCCTATCGGAAACCACTATCTTTCCGATATCGTGCATGGGGGCGAGAGTGCGCAGCATAGCGACAAACCGTTCATTGAGCGTATCGGTATAAACGCCGTCTTTTATAGCGTCGCGTGCGAGCGCTTCGACAAAGGCGCCCGTGCGGGAAACGTGGTCGCCGGTCTCGGTATCGCGGCTCTCTATAAGGCTTGCAAGACTTGAAATGATATGTCCTTGCATACTTGTAAGTTTTTTCTGATTTAATACAAGTTCCGCCTGGATGTCCTGCTGAACGAGGTCGTTATAATATATGTAGCAAAGACTCGCGCTGAGCGCTACCGCGATATAGGTTATGTTAAGCTTGTATACCGTCATAGGAAGTATGCCGGCGACAAGTATTACAAGTATCATTATTATTGTAATAGCGTCTCTGTGACGGAATTTTTTGCCGACTACGACCATGCAGACTATAAGATAGAGCAAGCTTACAAAATAGAATATGCCGTAAATAAAAAAGTATTTTCCGCGCTGGTATCCGCTTTGGTCAAAGTAGAAAATAAAACCGAAGGGGGCGGATATTATTTCGGCGACAGCGCTTGCCGAAACAAAGAATATCGCAAACTTTGCCTGCTTTGTAAGACCGAGCGCACCGGTAAACAGTACCCCGAGCAGGGGAGATATCGAAAACTGTAAGACGGTGATAACGGTCAGCGGTATTTTGTACTTCGGACTGTAATATCCGCAGTGTACCGCAAATTCCGCCGCCGCGCAAAGCATTATTGAAATGAAGGTAGCAAGATACCACCCTTTCTGGACCTTTTTGAATCCCGAATAATGCAGAACGTGAAGCGACATCGCTATCATCATCAGTTCCGTCATAATTATAACGCTTGAATAAAATGTCATACTCTTAACCGCCTTTTTGTATTGCTTTTTTACTTCGCCGCGTTTTCGGTCGCGGCAGGCCGGAATATTATTCCAACGTCAAAACGAGCTCTTTTTCGTCGTCATATTCGGTTCCGGTCGCTGAAAAGCCTCTGCTTTCGTATAGCTTTTCGGCTATGGGATTGTTCTTGTTGCAGGTCAACGCGACCCGGTTTGAATCGCCGAAAGGTTTTGTCTTTATGTATTCGATTACGCGGTCCAAAGCCTTGCCGCCGTAGCCGCGCTTCTGCGCGGATTCGTCTATCATCATGTGCCAGACGTCGTATTCGGGAATATCGTAATCGTATATCACCATAACGTAGCCGACCATTTTCCCATCCGCGTATATGCCGAACGGTTGACACTGCTCTCTGTAAACGTACGCTTGCGCGAGACTGCGTATCGGGTGAGAAACGAATTCCTCCTGTCCCGGCGCCAGTTTAAGATTAAACGCGTCAATAAAATTTTCTTCGGTAATTGCTTTAAGTTCTACCATTGTAT
Source organism: Clostridia bacterium (assembly GCA_017554125.1). Classification (GTDB taxonomy): domain Bacteria; phylum Bacillota; class Clostridia; order Oscillospirales; family Acutalibacteraceae; genus UBA737. Next base: position 2,249 of record JAFZIW010000145.1, read on the forward strand.
CCTCCGTAAAATTGCGGGTTGCTTATTTTCGGGATAATGCGCCGATATCCGTACACAGATATTCGTAAAGTCTGTCTACCGTCTCAAATCCCATTTTTTCATACATTTCTTTCGGCGTGTCGTCACGGTCGGCGTGAAGAAACAGGACCGTGTCCGGGTAACTGTTCTTTATATGAGCGATAAGCGACGTCGCAACATACCTTTTCCTGTACGGCTCATCGACGATCAGCCCGTCAATACACGTTAGTCCGTCGCCCGTAAAGCTATAACACGAACCGACAAGTTTTCCGTAAAGATATGCGCCGTGATAGTTTAGCTTTTCATATTGTCGGCGGATATTTCTTCTTGTAAAGTCCTCGCCGTAAATCGGACCGAAATGCCTGACTTCAAGCTCTTCGAGTTCTTCGATGCCCGGCGTGCAAAAGGTCAGGTCGGGATTCGTCTTCCAGCCCTCCCCGTCCGATTTCAGTAGCATCGTCAGGGTTACGCCCGCTTCAAGACCGAAACTCTCTTCGAGAGGGTCGTCGCCTTCGAATTTTATAAAACCGGCGCCGAGCTTTTTTTGATACTCTACGGCTTTTCTGAACTCTTCCCCGGTCGGCTGAGCCACGTACTCAAAAAAGTTTTGGTCGTATTTGTCCGGAAGGAATCTGTCTTCCCATTTTAAGAGATGCTCGGAAAACGGTTTTCTCTCCGAAAACAGGCTTACTAATTTTTCTTCGTTTTTTCTGGTTTTGTCTTTCATCGTTTATCACATTTTTCGGTAGTTGTTTTGTTAAGATAATATCGCAGTTCATTGGCGAATCAGTTCTACGATGACTTCGCAATGCCTTGCGACAATAGCCTGAATAAAAACGTCGTTATTTAAGCTGTTTTTACAACCCGCGCCGTAAAGCATATGCCGTCGATCACGACGATGTGTGTATGTCTTTATTTCTCATCCTCCGATGGGTAGACGTACAGGTCGATATCTATTTCCGTTCGTGTCGCATGACAGAAATCTATCACATCCAAAGAGGGTGCGAGGCATGGAATGGTATCGTTAACATAGATCTCCGGCACAATTTCCAAATAAAAACTGACATCAAAGTCGTTCCGTATCTGGTTCAAAAGATCGATTTTGCCAAGCAAACCAGAAATCGTCTTTCTCATCTGATTCTCAACACATACGTCATATTCATCGCATCTGCCGCAGGTCCAGCTGGAAAAAGTATGGACTGAGCCGTCTTTTCTGAGGTCTCCCGGTTTCCAACTGTCGTTTGGAATAATACCTAGTCTGGCTGAAATCTCATCCGGGTCGAAATCACCGACGATTCTGAAATAGGTATAGCATTTGTTTTTTGTTTTCATCATTTTCCCTTTTCTGTCCATTATCATCTAACCTGTAGTCACAACCCGGTTCGAGTGATCAATGCGACTGATTGGATTATCTGGTATTATCATTATTCTTCTTTGCGGTAGTTATCGACGCGATGAGTTTTCTGCGGAGCGTCCCGCATTTGTCTGAAACTGTTTTATACTGCTCTTCGGAAAGAGAACGCACTTTATATAGTATCTCCAGCCAGTATTCTGTTTCATAACACTCTTTAAGTGAAATCTCAAGCTTGCTTATGAAGTCCGCTCTGCTGTGTGCATACTTTGCCTCGTGCGCGTTTGCTCCTATTGATGAACAAGAGCGAAGCAATTGATTTGTAAATACAGCTTTTGCTTTGACGGAATCGCATAATTCCGTTATCTCAACCGTTAATTCAACGGCAAGTTCTTTTATGGTTTTTTCGATCATACGCTTTCCTTTCTGCGATATACGGCTGA
>JAFZIW010000146.1 GCA_017554125.1 Clostridia bacterium
GAACATGGTAAATACCATGACCGCCGACATTATCGCCGATAAAAATCTTTTTGCTTTCAAAAGAATCACCCCGTAATAGATTTTAAATACTGAAAATCAAATATCCGCGTCATCAACTCACCCAAACGATTTTGGTCGGGCTCGTATCAAATTGTTTAATAATATTTTCAAGTGAAGTCTGACCGGAGCCGGTTTTTTGACTGCCGTACCAGTTAATACCGCCGGTCCTGTTCTTGCCGTGATAATAGGTATTGTTTCTTATGATCCAGATACCGTTCTTATTCACTATGGGTTGTATCACGCCGTTAATCTTCTTGCGCGTTGCATCATTTTTATCCTCACTGTAGTTTAAGTTAAACTCCCAGCGGCATATCCAGGTGTCACACAAATCAAAAATATTATTTTCGATATACACGCCGTTGGCGTACGGATACGCGTGCGCGTAGAATATAAGGTGTTCGCCGTGAGGATCGGGTCGCTGACCCGGCATGGACGACCAACCGTAACCGGCAAGACGGCTGAGGTTATTCTCAATATGGATATTCTCAAACACGCCGTCGGTATAAGACCACTTGCCGCCCTTATCGTCGTTATGGTTGCCGTGCCACATTTCAATAGAAAGCGCACAATACTCTATAATGTTGTTACGGTAGGTTATGTTTTTATAATCTTCTTCATGGGTACCGAATTTTGCTCTTTGCTTCGGCGTAAGCGAATCACCCTGGGGCGTTAGGCCGGTATCGTATATCTGATACGTCCAGCAGTTTTCAACCAGGTGACCGTCGCACCCTTGCCACATCTGAATGGCGTTGCCGAGACGGGTAGTCGAATTCTGGCTGGCGCCGCCGATAAAGCCGACTTCGCAGTTGCGAACGACCGAATTATCCGCCGCGGCAAGGTCAATGCCCAAACGCCCGAAATATTTGATTTTGAAGTTGTCAATAGTTACGCCTGCCACTCGGTTTACGTCAAACGCCGCCTTGTTAAGGCAAACCTCGATATCTTTGTATACCTTACTCGGATTGCCGCCGTCGCAGTAAAGATACAGCAAACCCATACTGCGATTGAAATAGAAATCGCCGTTCTGTTCAAGACTCAGTATACCGCTCGGCTTACTCTTTCCGACAATTTCACCGTCGTTTATTACGACAAGCCCGATACTGGTATCTTTTATACTGAGTTTCCAAACGTTTTTAAGGTTTGAGGGTTTCCAGTATCCTTCCTTCGCATAGTTATCCGGCGAACCGTATATGGCGGGCTTTTCGCCCACGCCGTAGGCACCGTAATAAACGCCTTCCTCCGCCAAAATGGCACGGGTAAGATGCCATACGCCGCCGCGTTCAAACAATACGGCGTCGCCCTTTTTAAGCGAAAGGTATAAAAGCGCCGTTGTGGTTTTAAGCGGCTTTTCCTTAGATTTACCGTCGTTTGAATCGTCGCCCTTTGCGGAAATATAATATGTTGTACCGGTATAACCATTTGCCTTGTAATCGGAATTAGGACTGTTAATTACACTGTTACGCATAGTATTGGCGATATCGTCGGTACTCGTTTTAAGATGAGGAAGAGTCATCTTATCCCAAGCGGTTTCAAGCGTAGGAGCAGACGTTCCGAATTCAACGACCTGTTCGGTATCCGCATAGTAGTCTTCGTCATCGGAAACTATGTAAGATTTCGAATAATCGCCGCTTAAATCGACCGTACCTCGCACAGTACCGCTCGACGGATTCGTAACCTCATCATCGCTTGAATCAATGTTATCACTGACGTCATCGCCGGAAGAATTATCGCCGGACTCTGTTGAAGAAGTCTTTTTTGACGACGTATTATCCGAAGTATCGCCGCCGAACAGATCGCATCCGCAACAAACCGCCAGAAGACAAACTAATAAGAGTAGCGCAATAATTTTTTTCATTTAACGCTCCTTGATTATTACTTAAACTTAGCAAGTGTTTCGTTTGCCTGTTTCGCCGCCTTGTCAAAGAAAGGCGAAAGCGAGTCAAGTTTAGATTTAACCGATGCCTGAGTTATTTCGCCGGTTCTTATCATTGTGTGAAGTCCGCCGTTCTGAGTGCCTGCGGCGTCTGTAATACGGCGGTCAACGTTGAAGTTGTAGTTCTTCTGACTCATAAGATACTTATAGGTTTCGAGAACCTGCGTACTACAGAAGAAGGTTTTTTCGTTATAGTTTTCCGCGTTCAGATAGCAACGCAGGAAATAATACGCCGCCGCGCCGTTGGACGCGCCCTTCGGTACGCCGTATGCCTCAAATTCCTGGAAGTTTGTGTAGTAGGTTTTGCCCGGCTGAGTCGGGAACGGTACCGCTTCAAGGTCGTTTTTGGCTTTGATTTCGGTAAAATGGAAGTCGGTAGTACGGCAGGCAAGTATGTTATCCGTATAGAAAAGGTACGTACCGTTTTCAATAAGCGAGCCTGTTCCCATTGCCTCGGGGCAAATTTCACCGCGACAGCCGATGATTTCCTGCAAGCCGGTAACAACTCTGGGATCAGACAGATTGTTTTTATACTTACTGCCGTCGAAGGTGATAAGGTCAATATCGTTAAGCCAGAGATAATCAAGCCAACCGGAAGTCATCCAAGCCGGTCTGTCGGTCGCTTCTTTGAAGTCTCTGCATATTTCTTTGAATTTATCATAGGTCCACTGACCGCTCTTCCAGAGTGTGTACGGGTCGTCGAGCTTATATCTCTTGATAATCGAAGGACGGTACAAAACGGCGGTGGGCTGTTGGTTGAGCGAATTCTTCATCGCCGCCGCGTAGATTTTTCCGTTATAGGAATATGACGACGTCGCGCGGCTATCCCAGATATCGCCTTTGAAATCAAAGCCGGTAGCGGTTTTAAGGTCCTGGCAGAGATACATTCTCGCCGGCGCCGGTGTGATAAAGCGAATAAGGTCGGGAGATTTTTTCGCGTTTATGAGAGCCGCGATTTTTGTTTCATACGTATCATAGCTTTCCTGAGTCCACTTAACGGTAATGCCGGTCTGGCTTTCAAATTTCTTGACAACCTTATCGGCGTCGGTAACGTCGGTCACTGGGTTCCATGAAAGAACCGTAAACGTTGAGCCGCGCAAAGAAGCCGGCATTTTAGCAACCAGGTCGTTCCATGAAAGCGAATCGGCATTTGCGACCGGCGCGGGAGTATTGGTGTTGCTCGCCGTGCCCGCATCGTCCGAAATATCCACAGTCGAAGCGTCGGTACTGCCGTTGTCGGTATTTGTGTTATCCTCATCATCAATATTGTCGACTTCATCATCGCCAAGGTTGAAGGAAGATGTTTTACTTTTGTTGCAGGCGGTGAACGAAAGCAACAACGCCAAGCACAAAACCAGACATAAAAGCTTAATCAAATAGTTTTTCATTTTCTTTTCCTCCTAATATTCTAACCTACGATACCGCAGGTGGATATACTTTGAACAAATTTGCGCTGCATCACCAAAAAGTATAAAAGCAAGGGCAGAATTGATAAAAAAGCGCTTGTAATAATCAGCGAACCGAGAGAGAAACTGAACTGCCTCGTTATATCCTGTGTCAAGTGACTTTTGAAGGTCGCCAGAACAACGCTTATCGGATAGTTGCCGGAAAGGTATATTTGCGCCTGATAAAAATCGTTCCAATACCAAACGACCGAAAAGACGAGAACCGTGACCGCCGCCGCGCCCGAAGACGGGAGAACGATACGCAAAAAGGTTTTCCATGGACCCGCGCCGTCCATCCACGCCGCTTCTTCAAGTTCTTTGGGTAATCCCTTGAAGAACTGCATGTATATGTAAATGAACAGTCCGTTTTTAAGTCCGACCGAAAACAGAGCGGTAAACCAAAAGACCAACGGAGTGTCCACTATGCTCGGGCGCAGTTCCGCACCGAAAAGCTTCGAGAACAGACCTAAAATTCCCAAAAAGTCGAGATGGCTGAAATTATCATAGCTTGCTATCATAACCATAGGGTCGGGAACGAGTATACAAAGGAGCATGAACACTATGAGAATTTTCTTTCCCCTGAATTCAAAACGGGCAAGACCGTAACCGACTACCGCGCAGGTGAAGAAGGATATCAGCGCCGCCGCAACCTGATTAAGGAACGTACTCCCTATTGAGGGAAGATAATTAAGCGCCTTGAACGCCACCCTGTAATTAGTGAACGATATTCCCTTTGGCACCCACATAACCGTGGGGTCAAGCCAGTCAGCCGTTGATTTTATCGAGTTCACCGCCATAAACAGGAACGGATAAAACAGTATGTACGCAAAAGCTATTAGCACCAAATACCGCGCGATACTCGCAAGCGTAGCGATACTCCGGCGTTTAAGTTTGTACTGGTTGATGTTTTTTATCATCATCGCGCCCCCAAGATTATCTGTATAAACATAAATAAAACTTAAATATAAAAAATACGAACTGCAACTGCCTTTTCAAGGTAAAACGGGTACCGTACACATGGCACATAACACCGACATCGGTACTTGTTAAACCGTAAAAAACAGCTGCTTTTTTAACCGATTTCACTTAATGTTTGACAATTTGTTGAATACATTACGTAATTTTCCAAGTTTATTATACACAATTTACAAAAGTTTGTATACTATAATTTTGCGCTTTTTTATCAAAATTTTGCGCTTTTTGGTGTTTTTTTTTATTTTTGTATATTTATCGTTAAAAAATATCGGAGGTTTCAACCTCCGATACGCATTTTTGTATTATTCTGTCCGAACAGATTTGACTGTACGGCGATAAGTCGACGCGTCAGTCTTTTATATTTGCATACTGTCTTACGACCGCTTTCATATCATCCCACTGCTCTTCCATTTCCTTTACGAGTTTCAACTGAGTTCGCGCTCTTACAAGGTTATGGTCACTGTAAGCGATTTTGAAATACGTATCGCCGTTAAGATAATCGGTGAGAAATCTCATCCCGCACTCAATAGTCATCATCTTTGACCCTTCGGGCATAAGCATTATTTCGGTCGGTTTAAGTTTACCGTCGCACCCCGCAAGATAACCTTCGGTATACGCCTTGAACAAATCAAGGCTGAAATGCACCTTATCGAGGTCTTTTTCATCCTCCGCCGCCGTAGAGGCGCCGAAGCGTATCGCATCGCCGAAATCGGTTACGGAATAGCCGGGCATTATGGTATCAAGGTCGATAACGCATAGCGCTTTTCTCGTGTTCTTATCGAGCATCACGTTATTTGATTTAGTATCGTTATGGGTAACGCGAACGGGAAGATCGCCTTTTGCCTCGGCGTCGATAAGCACGGAATAAAAATCCTGTCTTTCCGTTATAAAATCAATTTCATCCTTAACGTTCTTTGCCCGACCGCACTTATCGGCGCTGACCGCGCTTAAAAACGCGCCAAAACGGATGGGCGTATTATGAAAATTCGGTATGGTTTCATAAAGAGTTTCCGCGGGGAAATGCCTTAAATCTCTTTGGAATTTACCGAACGCGTAAGCGCACTCGTAAAAATCCTGCTTACTCTCGACGGTATCGAGGCAGACCGAATCTTCAATGAAGTTATACATACGCCATAAATTGCCGTTTTCATCTTTGATATGGGTGTTGCCGTCTTTTGTCGGAATAAGCGAGAGCACTTCCCTTTCGCTGTTCGCCCGCACTTTGAGGAAAGCAGTCACCTTCTCGATATTTGAAAGCACCTGCTCCGGCTTTTTGAAAACGTTACTGTTGACCTTTTGAAGAATATATCTTTTTTGACCGTCGCCTGTCTCAGCAACGACCAAAACGGTATCGTTTATATGACCGCTGCCGTAAGCATCAGTCGAAACGATTTTACCCGTTATTTCAAACTGTTCGGCTTGATTTCTGAAAAAATCATTCTGCGTTTGCATGAATATCACCTACTCGTAAATATTACCGCCGATTACGATTTTAAGCAGATTGTAACCGTCGTCAAGAACTATGAAATCGGCGTCATAGCCCACCGATAATTCACCTTTTTTTACGCCGAGAAGCTCCGCCGGCGTTTTGCTTGCCATAATAAACGCGTCACTCTCGGGAATACCGAATTCAATAGCCCGTTTAACGCAGTCGAGCAAGAATGACGTACTGCCCGCGAGAGCACCGTCGGCAAGGCGACAGCCGCTTTTTGAAAGCGTAACGGGAAGCCCGCCCGAAACATACTCGCCGTAAGGCAGACCGGTCGGTGCGATAGAATCGCTGATAAGGCATACTCTATCACGTCCGAGCGCCTTATAAAGCGACCATACCGCGCCTTTATGCACGTGAATACCGTCACAAATAAGTTGGGCGTATATTCCCTTTTCTATCGCCGCACCTATGGGACCCGGCGCTCTGTGAAGCATTGGCGGCATGGCGTTAAAAGTATGCGTAAGACAGTTTGCACCCTTTTCGATCGCCGATATCGCCGTTTCGTAATCACAGTCGGTATGACCTATCGAGCATACCGCGTCGCACTCTTTGATAAAATTGAGCGCACCCTCGCTTTCGGGCGCGAGCGTCACCATTTTTACGTTTTTAAGCGTCCTGTATTCATCAATATCCGGGTTCTTAATATACTTTTCATCCTGGGCGCCTTTGCGGCTTTTTGCTATATACGGTCCTTCGATATGAAATCCCAAAACGTTCGCACCGGAAATACTTTTTATATCGCATTCAAGCACCGATTTTACGGTTTTCATATCAACGGTAGCGGTCGTCGGCAGAAACGAGGTGGTCCCGTGCAACGCCTCAAAACGGGCAAGCTCGGCGATTTTACCGCCGTTTGCCTCTATACCCATACAGCCGTGGGTATGAACGTCGAAAAGACCGGCAAAAGTCTTTTGACCTTCAAGGTCAATTCCGCTTTCATCGGTTTTTTCGAGCGATATTATTTTGCCGTTTTCGGTGGTGACGTCGGTGATTTTGCCGTCTAACAGAGCGTTTTTGTAAATCATTTCAATTAACCCTTATGCGCTTTTATAAAATCGAGTGATGAAAAACTATTTTTTAATGCTTTTTTGCTGCCTTACGTCACTTCCGATAAACTTTTTGGCGGTATAATCGCCGAGAAGCCGCGAAGCGACGCGCGGAGTATAGGTGTTATTGATATCCGCCATTGAAAGATTCGTATTGATAATGGTCGGCTTTCTCGCAAGAAGGCGCGTATTGATGATGTTATAGACAAGGCTCAATATGTAAGGCGATACAAATTCGCCGCCGAGGTCGTCAATTATAAGCAGGTCGCACTTTACCGCGTCAAGATAACTTTTATCACTGTGCTCGCTGAAATGCTCGCTTTCTATCTTCGCAAAAAGATTATACGCGCTGCCGTAAATCACGTTATACCCGTTCATAATAAGCTCGTAAGCTATCGCAAGCGACAAATGGGTTTTACCGAGCCCGGTATTACCCATAAAAAGCAGACTTTCCGACGAGGCGGGGTCGAATTTTATCGCATACTCGCGGCAAAGTTTGAGTATCTCGGTCATACGTTTTTTCGGGTTGCCGCCATCCGCCGTTTTATCGGGATAATAGTCAAGCGAAAAGTTATCAAAACGGCAGTCTTTTATCGGTACCGATTCGGATATTTCACTTAAATAAAGCTCGGTTGCCGCTTTTTTTACGCAGTCGCAAAGCGCGCCGTTGACGTAGCCCGTATCCTTGCATTTTTCGCAATCGTATCTGACGGCATCAATACCCGCTTCTTTAATCATTGCTTCGCGCTGAACGTTCAGCTCCAAAAGCGTTTTTCTGAGGTCTTCAACCTGCGCTTTTCCGCCGGAAATGGCGGTTAGCGCGATTTTAGTGCCAACCGCGGTTATTTTGTTTTTTACGTCTTTATATCTTTTGTTATTCTCTTCAAGCGCCAGTAAGGCGTTTTCCCTGGTCGCGACGCGCGCGGAGCGCAGACTTCGCTTTTGTTCAAGACAAATATCATAGCATTCTCTTTTAGTCACACCCGCCGACCTCCTTTAATCGCTGTTGAGTTTTGCTTCAAACGCATCCAAATCAAATCCGGCAAAATCGTTAGCCTTTCCCTTTTTCGCGGCAGGTTTCTTTTCGCCGTTTTTGACGTCTTGAACTGTTTTATATCCCGCCAAGTGCCATTTTTCAAGCACTTTTCCGATATACGGGAAAGATATTTTCGCCTTTTGGTCAATACATACGTCATACGCCGCTTTCAGCATTTCGGGCGTCATTTTCCACTCGTTTACCCAAAGATTTGAAAACTCGTTTTCCTTTTCACTCGGCATACGCTGTTCAATACCGAAGGCGCGGCGGACAACGCTGAAAGCCAGCTTACCACGCAACTGACGAGATATTTCCTCTTCGGCGTCACGCACGGTCTGTACACCGTCTTTAAGCCACTTGACCGCCGTACTTTTAACGTAAGAAAGATTCGCCTTATTCTCCGCGGCGGCATGCTGCAATAACAGCAAAATCACCGATACGTCCATACCGTAATCGTCGTAAAGAGATACAAGCAGACGGCTCTCGTTATTTTTGAGGTTTCTGCCGAATTTCAGTTGAGCCTCACGAAGCAGAAGACGCACTTTTTCATCCTCCATACCGCGCATGATAACATCGGTGCGGGACGGAAGCTCGGCATTTATAATTACGTTCTTTTTGGGCTTTTCCGGCGCGGTCTCCTCCCTTTCGAGAATGCCGCAACGCACCCAAAATAGTAACGCGTCTTCCGCATCGGTTTTACTTATGGACAGTTTGTCCGCTATAGCTTGCGCGTCGATTTTATCCGACAGGTCACGCATTACGAGTATAAGCGCTTTAAGCTGATTGGCGGAGGCGAGTTTTATGTACTTATCCGCAACGTCGCACGGCAACGGAAAAGATGAAGAAACACTTTTGAAATTAAGCGAAAATTCCATAAAACGACCTCCTTTTAATAACTGTGTTTTAATATTATATCAACAAAGCGTCGATTTGTAAATAGAAAAAACGCTCGCCTAAAGACGAGCGTTCAAAAATGTTGGCATCTACTTATTTTCCCAGGCAGCTGCCCGCCAAGTATCTTCAGCGCAAGTGAGCTTAACTTCCGTGTTCGGAATGGGAACGGGTGGACCCTCACCGCAATCAACACCAACTGCGTTGTCCTAAGGACAACGATGAGATTATACTACAAAGAAACCGGTTTGTCAAGGGTTATTTTTCAAAAATTTTTTCAACAAAATTTGCGTATGAACCGTAGAGCTCTTTCTCGTTTTGATACGCGTCTCTATAAACTTCGATTATCGCGTCGCCGCCGTAATTGCACCTTTTGCAAAGCTCGAAAAACGCAGGAAAATCAAACTGTCCGTAAAGCGGAAGCATACAGTCATTTTCGGGCGTACTGTCACTTATATGAATATGCTTAACGCTGTCTTTAAGCGCCGCCATGGCGTCGAACGGCGAATAACCGCCGCGTATACATTGCTTTACGTCAAGGCAAAAAGCCGCATTAGAGCCGAGATAATCTTTCATACTTTTAAGTACGTCAAGATTACCCGCCCTGAACTTTACAACGTTTTCCTGCAAAAGCAATGCGCCGTGCCCGCGAACGGTTTCAGATATTACGGCGAAGCGCTCAAAATAGTCCTCGTTATCAAGAACGCGGTTCGGTTTTCCGCCGTGCATTATCAGGTATTTTGCGCCGAGTTCGTTTGCAATTTCAGCATATCTTTTATACTGTCCTATCGCCTCGACGTATCTGCGCTCATAGTTTGAAAAAAGCATGAACGATTCAGCAAGCGACATGGTGGGATGAATCGAAACGATATTTATGCCGTATTCATCCTTTATCGCTTTAAGCTTTTTTACGAATACGTCTTCAAGTTCACAGTTTGCATTGAAGAATATTTCGGTTGTGGCGATACCCGCCGCCGCGACGCTTAAAAGCGCTTTTTCGGTTTCGAGCGGATAAAGACACGATGTTGAAACGCCGATGTTCACATTATTCCTCCCAAGGTGTTACAAATACCGTTTTATTCGAGGTATAAATAACCATTCCCGCTTTTGCACCCGCCGGTTTTTTTACGTGTTTTACCTCGGTATAATCCACGGGGACGTTTGAAGAATTTTTTGCCCGCGAATTCTTCGCGGCAAGCCCGGCGGCGAAAAGCAGGGTTTGTTCGCTGATTTCCCTTCCGCCGTTTTTAACCACCACGTGACTGCCGTGGATATTTTTTGTATGGAACCAGGTATCGTTTTTATCGGCAAGCTTTGCTGTAATATAATCGTTTTGAATGTTGTTATGCCCAACAAGAATTTTATAGCCCTCGACAGACGTATGCTGTTCGGTCTGCGGAAGAACCGAAGGCTTTTTAGCCGTTCTTTTTTCCTTTATATAGCCGGAAGAAACGAGTTCCCCACGAATGCCTGCTATATCCGAAGAATCGGTCGCGCGCTCGATGCTTTCCAGGACGGAATCAAGATACTCTATCTCCTGCTTATCGGAATCTATAAGCGCGCCGAGACTCGCGTTTGCGGCACAGCTTTTCTTATATTCTTTAAAGTATTTTGCGGCGTTTGCCGCGGGTGACAGCGCGGGGTCGAGTTTGATTTTTACGGCGGCTAGGTTTTCGTCGTAAAAATTTTGCACCTCGCACGAAACGTCCCCGGGCTTGATAAGATGGATATTTGCTTTAATCAGCTCACCGCAGATACGCAGTTTTTCACGGTCTTTGGTAGCTTCGAGGTCACGAATACGCAGATTCATCCGGCGTTTTACGCGTGACAGATAATTGTTCACCGTCTTGAAAATATCGCCACTCTGTCGCTTCATCCGCGCCGCTTTATCCCTTTCGCCGTAAAACTCGCAAAGCATCTGACTGCCGGATGAAAAGCGTTTTTCGGCATACATATTTCCGTACTGCTTTATACAGATGAAGCAAAAATCCTTCGGCGCTTTATTCTCATATAAAACCGTGTAGCACGGCTCTTTTTCTATCGCTCTTTTAAGCGAATCGAGCGGTTCGCGCAAAAGCTCCAAATCAAGCGAATTGCAATCGCCTTCAACCGTTTTGAAAGCAGAAAACGCAAGCTCTCTGCAAACGAGCGGCGATAACCCGTCAAGCGCGGAAAGCAAAGCGGCGGATACCTCCCCGCCCTTTTTCCTTACAGCTGATATAATGGTTTCTGTATCGGTACTGAGTATATTAAGCTTGCCGCGGTCCTCGGGGTAAACGTATTTACAACCCGGCATTATCATACGCGCGGCGGTGATATCACTGCGAAAAAGCGCATCGGCAATTTTGCCGTTTTCATCGGTAAATATTATATTGTTACTGCCGCCGATAAACTCGCAAATTATTTTAGGCGATACGGTATCACCCATTTCGTTTACCGCCTGAAATTCAAGCTCGATTACCCTGTCAAGACCCTTTTGTTTTGCCGAAACAAACCTAGCGGAAGAAAAAATCTTTCTCGCCAGCATACAGAACATCGGCGGCTCGTAAGGGTTTTCAAATTTTGCGTCGGTAAAGCCGATTCTGCCGGCGCCGTTACGTGCCGATATGTGAAGCTTCCCCGAAAAATCTTTCCTTTTCAGATGAAAAACAAGCTCGTCTTTCGAGGGCTGATAAATCTTTTCGACATGAGAAAACTCGGCATTATTAAGTTCGGATAAAAGCGTATGTATAAAAGCGCCGTCAAACGCCATTTTTCTCCCCCTCACCGAGCAGTTTTTTAAGTTTTGCAAGTGTTTCTTTATCTTCTCTTTGACGATAATCGTTCATACCCGCGTTTTCGAGTTCTTCTACGCGTTTTTCTATAATACGGTACTGCTTTTCTATATAAGCCCTGCCGTCTTCATAATCGGGTTTTATAAATCCGATATACTTACGCACGCCGTCAATGGGATAGCGCGTTTCGCAAAAAGCGCACTGGATTACGCTGTAAAGTTTGCCGTTTTCCGAAATTGCTTTTTCACAGAGAACGGCAAACCCGTTCGCCGCCAAAAACTCGCGGAGTTTATCGGCGGAAGTAGTTGGTTGCAAAATAAGCGTGACTGTATTATCGCGCAGAAAATCGGCGCGGGCGATAATACCCGAAATCACCTCGCCGCCCATACCGGCGATTATCACGGTATCAGCCATTTCACGCGTGATTTTATCAAGCCCGTCGCAAAGGTATAATTCGACGCCTTCGGCGCCTGCCGCCGCAAGATTTTTACGCGCCGACAAAAGCGGTTTTTCTTTAATATCGGTCGCGCAAACGCTTTCACATTTACCCGACTTGTATAAAAAGGCGGGCAGATAGCCGTGGTCTGTTCCTACGTCGCAGACCCTACTGCCCGACCTCACCATACTGCCAATAAGCGATAGCCGTTTTGACAGCGCCATATTATTTGCCCTCAAAATGGCGGTTAAGCTCCGCTATGAGCGCATTGCAGTCGGTGCCGTGCGCGGCACACGCCTGTTCTATCGTCTCACCGCGTGAAACCGGGCATCCGAGACAGTGCATTCCTATTGCGAGAAAATACTTTCCCGCGGTCTCATCCAAATCGATAATATCGCCGATTATCGTGTCCTTTGTGATTTTCATAAAGTTATGTCCTTTCAAAAAAGTTTTGTTTCGTCTTCAAGATTTTTTCTTTGTGGATTATAGAGTCTGCGGTTGTCAAGCGACCACATACGCTGTGAAAACTCGCCCTTTTTAAGCGGTGCCTCCGCCTCGCGCATAATATAAACGCGGGAGTCAAGAAGGTCAAGTTCCGAAAGGATTTCCGCCTCGATAAACATAGGTCTGACCGCCGCGCCGAAATCAGGCTCGCCGTGATGCGAAAGTATCATATGTTGAAGCAATACCGAGGTGTCGCGGCTGATGCCGAGCCGCTTCGCATATTCGTCGATCTTTGCCGCGCCCATGGCAAGATGCCCGAGCAACGTGCCTTCAACCGTCGTTCCGTCCGCAATACCGATATCGCCGACGTTATATTCTTCGGTTTTTGAAATATCGTGAAGTATTGCCCCGGAAATAAGCAGTTCTCTATCCACAAAGGTATAAATTTTGCATACGCTTTCGCACAGGCGGACTATTGACAGCGTGTGCATAAGAAGTCCCGCACGGACCGCGTGATGAAGCTTATTCGCCGCGGGCCAGTAAAGGAGCTTATCCTTATTATCAGTAAGAATCGCCGAAACTATGCTTTTAAGTTCGCCGTCATTGAATTCGCCGACCATACTCATAAGCTCGTCAAACATTTCCTCGCCCGAATAGTTTACACTGCGTACAAGGTCGTTCATATCGACGTTGTCCTGAGGGCAGGCGGTTCTTATCCGGTCTATCCGCAGTTGATCCGTACCGTTATAGGGACTTATAGTGCCGCGTATCTTAACGATATCCTGCGCTTTATACTCGCCGTGCTCCGCGGGCGAGTAACGCCACAGTTTCGCGTTTATCTCGCCCTTCGCGTCGCCGAGCATAAAATCAAGATAAACGTCGCCCTTTGACGAGGTTTTCTTTTCAACGCTCTTTACGAGGCAAAAGCCCTCGAC
>JAFZIW010000147.1 GCA_017554125.1 Clostridia bacterium
CAGCACAAACAAGAACATCGCCGCAAGCGACGTTGTTGTACTGGCTCTCGGTGAGAGTTGGACGGCTACCGGCGAATCTCGCGCGGTATCGGATATCACGATTTCCGTAGAACAAAAAGCTCTTATTAAAAAGGCGAAAACCTACGGTAAAAAGACGGTGGGTGTCCTCTTCTGCGGCAGACCTATCGCCATGGAAGAAATCTCCGGCGACCTTGACGCCATACTTTACGCTTGGCACGGCGGAAGCGAAGCTGCCGGCGCGGTATGCGATATACTTTTCGGCGCTTCCTTGCCCTCGGGCAGACTTCCGGTTACGATGCCCAGAAGAGCTACCCATATACCGCTTTACTATAACGTAACTTCAAGCGGCAGACCGGTAGACTGCTACTACGGCGAGAACCCGGGCAACTGCTACGTTGACAGTATGCCTACGCCGTGTTATCCGTTCGGCTTCGGGCTTACGTACACCGAATTTGAGTATTCAAGCCCTGTATGCAAAGCCGATAAAATATCACTTTCGGACCTTAAAGCGGGCAAGCACCTTACGGTATCGGTCGACGTTAAAAACACGGGCAACGTAACAGCCAAAGAAACCGTACAGCTTTATATCCGCGACGTTTGCGCAAGTCTTATGCGGCCTATACGCGAGCTTAAAGGCTTTAAGAAAGTGGAAATCGCTTCCGGTAAGACGGTTGAGGTTTCTTTCGATATAGGGTATGACGATTTAGGCTTTTATGACGAGAGCGGAAATTACGTTGTTGAAAAAGGCAAAATCAAGTTGTTTGTTGGCAAGAACTGCTTGACGGAGAATCAAACCGAAATAGAAATTATTTAGTTTTGTGAGGTTATATTATGATTTCATTTGAAAAAGACGTTTTTCATTTAGCAACAGAAAACACAAGTTACGTTATCGGCGTTTTTCACGGACAGTTACTAAATCTTTATTTCGGCAAACGCTTAAATAATGTTCCCGATATCAAGGATATGCTGACCGCCGACGGTTCGCGGACGTTTTCCCCGGTTGATATAAATGATGACGGCACGCCGTTTTCAACCTGTGACCTTACTATGGAGTATCCCACCTTCGGCACCGCGGATTATCGCTCGCCGGCGTTTTGCGCGACCTATGCCGACGGAACCGCGGTAACGCGCTTTGAGTACAAAGGGTATGAAATAAGCGAGGGCAAGTATTCCTTGCCGGGTCTGCCCGCGGTTTATTCCGAAAAGAGCGATAAGGTGTCTACGCTTAAAATTATTGTGAGTGATGAGGTCGCCGGTGTTACGGTGGAGCTTTACTACGGCGTTTTTGAAGATTATAACGCGATTACGAGAAGCGTTAAGTTTATAAACAACGGTGAAAACGCTTTTGATATAACCAAAGCGATGAGCTTGAGCGTTGATTTGCGCCGCGCGGACTTTGATTTTATAACCTTAAACGGCGCGTGGGCGAGAGAACGCCTGCCCGAGCGCGCACCGCTTCGCATAGGCGTACAGCAAGTGGAGAGCACGCGCGGCATCACTTCGGCCCATGAAAGCCCGTTTTTCGCGCTTGTTGAGAGCAATACCGATGAGAATAAGGGCGAAGCGTACGGCTTTAATCTTATATACTCCGGCAATTTTGTCGCCGGTGTAGATAAAGATACCTATAATTGCGCGCGCGCCTTTATAGGCATAAACCCGCAGAATTTTACCTGGCGGCTTAATAAGGGCGAGTGTTTTTACACGCCCGAAGCGGTCGCGGTTTATTCCGATAACGGTATAGGCGAGATGTCAAGAATTTATCACCGCCTTTACCGTGAGCGCCTGTGCAGTGGTAAGTTCAGGGATATTCGCCGCCCGGTGCTTATAAACAACTGGGAAGCGACCTATTTTGATTTTAACGAGGAAAAAATAGTTGATATCGCAAAAACCGCGGCGGGTGTCGGCATCGAGCTTATGGTGCTTGACGACGGATGGTTCGGCAAGCGTAACGGCGATAACTGCTCGCTCGGCGACTGGGTACCGAATGAGCAGAAGCTTCCAAACGGAATAAAGGGACTGTCTAAAAAGGTAAAAGCACTCGGTATGAATTTCGGACTTTGGGTTGAGCCGGAAATGGTATCGCCCGACAGCGACCTTAACCGCGCCCACCCCGACTGGTGCTTGCATATAAAGGGCAGAAAGTCCACGCTCGGCAGAAATCAGTTGGTGCTTGACCTTACAAGAAAAGACGTAACAGATTATATTAAATCGGTCTTCGACCGCCTGCTTTCCGACGGTGACATCTCTTATATCAAATGGGATATGAACCGCACTATGACCGAGGCAGGCTCCGCGTTCGGCGGACCTGGGGCGCAAGGCAAGGTTTATCACGCCTACGTTTTAGGCCTTTACGATATTATGGATTACGTCATGAAGAAATACCCCGACGTACTGTTTGAGGGTTGCTCAGGCGGCGGTGCGCGGTTTGACGGCGGCATTCTTCACTATTTCCCGCAAATCTGGACGAGCGATGATACCGACGCGCTTGAACGCCTCTATATACAGTATGGTACAAGTATGTGCTATCCTTATTCGGCTATGGGCGCCCATGTTTCCGCCGTTCCGAATCACCAGGTATGCCGAACTACTCCGATGAAAATGCGCGGCGACGTTTCAATTTGCGGTCAGCTCGGTTATGAGCTCGACCTCAATAAGCTTGACGAAAAGGATATGGACTGCGTAAGGGAACAGGTAAGCGCTTATAAGAAGCTTTACAGCGTATTCCATACCGGCGATTTGTACAGACTCATAGTACCGCAGGGTAATAACGTCGCGGTAAACGAGTTCCTCTCGAAGGATAAAAACACAGTTATTGTATGCACTTATATTATGAAAGGTTCGCCTAATATGCCGTACGGTTTTGCAAAGCTTCGCGCTCTTGACGCGAACGCGACTTATGAGGACCAAAAAGGCAAGCGCTACACCGGCGAATTCCTTATGAATTTTGGTATGAAGTTTTGCTATTACCACGACTATATCAGCGAAATTACCGTACTTAAAAAAGTATAATTTTATTGGAGGTCGGCAGCATGAAAACTACTCCGGCGGTATTTGCGGTAGGTCGCGAGTATCAAATCATGGTTCCCGTCAGCGAAAACAGCCTGTTTTGGATAGAAACGGGCGGTGAGAGTTTTTACGATGAACAAAACGGCATTATGCGTTCCATTTGTTCGACTCACAGGGTAATAGTGCCCATGGAAGTTCTTGACAGGGCGGGGGAATACACCGTCTGTGAAAGAGAGATAATCGACCGTAAACCGTATTTTCCCGAAACGGCTGAAACCAAAAGGACTACCTTCAAATTCAGACCTGTCCCGAAAAGCGGCGCAAGGGTTTATCATATCGCGGATACGCATAATCAGATAGCGGCGCCCGTCAGCGCGGCAGAGTGCTTCGGCAAAATCGACCTTCTTATAATGAACGGCGATATTCCGGACCATAGCGGCGATATTGCCAATTACGATGCGATTTATAAAATTGCCGACGTGGTTACCGGCGGGCATATTCCGATAGTTTTTTCACGCGGGAATCATGATATGCGCGGCTATTACGCCGAGCTTTTCGCCGAGCATACCCCGAACCATAACGGCAACACCTATTATACGTTCATGGTGGGCAACATCTGGGGATTAGTGCTTGATTGCGGCGAGGATAAGGACGATTTACACTCCGAATACGGTCTTACGGTAAGATGTCACAAATTCCGCGAGCGTCAGACCGATTTTATAAAGCAGATAATCGCCGATAAAAAGAATGAGTATAAGGCAAAGGGCGTTGAACACAGGATAATCGTATGTCACAACCCGTTTACTTATATACAGAAGCCGCCTTTTGATATCGAAAAAGAGATATACGGCGAGTGGGCGAAGCTTATTAAAGATAATATTAAACCGGAGCTTATGCTTTGCGGACACATTCATAAGCTGGCGCTTTGCGAACAGGGCGGCGCGTACGACCACCTCGGTCAACCCTGCACAATGATTCTCGGTTCCGATATTAAGGATAATTTCCACGCGGGGCTGGGTTTAGTCTTTTCAAATCCGATAAAGGCGCAGTTCTGTTCAAGCGACGGTACGGTAACTCCGATAGACCTTTAAGAAAACTTATCAGGCGGTATGTATGTATAACGTTATTGACTATTTAGAAAAAAGCGCCGAAAAATACGGCGAAAAAATTGCAGTAATTGAAGAAGAAAAAAAGGTTACTTACAGTGAACTTATGAAATTCAGCAAAAGCGTCGCCTCTTATTTTGTGGGACAAGGCGTATTCAATAAACCGATAGTAATCTTTATGGATAAAGGGATAGATACGCTTATTTCTTTCTTCGGCGCTGTATACGCGGGCTGCTTTTATTCGCTTGTTAACCCCGAGTTTCCGGCAAACCGTATCGAACAGATAAAAAACACCATAAATTCAGATTATGTTATAACTGACTCCGCACACGCCGACCTTGCAAAGGAGTATTTTCCGGAGCTTACGGTACTTGACGTTAAAAAGCTGAAAACCCATAG
>JAFZIW010000148.1 GCA_017554125.1 Clostridia bacterium
CGCGAATAGTTGTTTCTGTTCGGTTCAAAATGAACGTACTCGGGAACGGGTTCAACGTAGGGGTCAAAGAAACCGTCCGGGATAGAAGAACGGGTTACGCCGGCTGAGCTTAGTCTGCGCCATTTATGAGTAGTCGATGAAGATATATCTTTTGTATTGGAATACGTATTAAAATCGTATCTAATTAACGTCGTATTTTGTGTTGCATTTCCTGAACCGTCTATATCATAAAGTTTCGGATTGGCACAAGAGAATACGGCGTCACCCGAGCCGCCTAAAGCACCGTCATAGTTACCGATATACATTGAAAAGTTTCCGTCAATGGCTGACGTAATAGTAAACGTAACAATGTATTTGTAGTTTATTGCGTCATAAGTATAAGTCTGGTTACTGAACTTATCCATATCGGTATTATAGTTTCTTCCGCACGGATAACAAACCGGCGTACCGCTGGTGATCTTGCAGTCCATCTCGAATCTGTAATCACCCGCCGGAACGGTAGTCCAGGACGTTGTGTAAGCTACGCAGCCATACGCGTTACTTCCGTCGAAAGAAAGCATATCCGCGTCTGCCGCGCTTACAGGCATACCCATAAGGCAGGTGAAGAGTGCCATAAGCATACAGGCACTTAAAACAATGCCGATGATTTTCTTGAACCGTTTTGTCATTTTTACACACAACCTTTTTAAGATAATATTGGTACGGACGAAAAGTCATATCACCATATCACATTATAACTTGAATTCAGTAATATTTATACGCACATAATCACGTAATTTTAGCACAAAAGTAAGATTTTTGTAAAGTGATGTTACAGCTTTCGCCGTAGTGATGTAGATTACTGCGCAATCAGTGATGTGATGCGTTCCTATTCACTTGCCGAAAGCAAACATCACGCACGAAGTGCACATCACGTCTGAAGGACACATCACGTTCCGTGCAAGCGGAACACATCGTTCAAAAAACGCATCTTTTGGTAGACAAAAGATGCGTTTTTTGTGGTCAGAATGTTCATAACGCAAGTGAAATTATTGTGGAACCTTCTTTTTTACTTTATTAAAACCGACGCCGTCTAAAATTTCTACTAAGCAACGGCTTTGATCTTGAAAAAACCATATACCTTTGCTTAGCTTCAGTTATCAAACGTTCAGTCCTTTTTTTTGTTTCTGTTTTTTCAATAATTGACTGAATTGAAAGAACGTTTTTGTCCTCTATGTAACTGTATTCCTTTAAAAAGTTTTCTGGCATAATAGGGAAAACTGTATTATAAAAGAATACATTTTTGGGATCAAGTCGAGTTATTAAAAGAAGATCATCTTTTTCAGGCAAATAATGCTGAATAAAAACAGCGTCAATCGGAGTTATCATATTTGAGAACCGAGTGGTTTTCCTCTTCCATACTAAATAGTCGCAATCATCTATTTTCATTTGGTCGGTTGCATCAAAAAGCCATACAACACGATAGCCACATTTCTTATAAAATTTATTCCGTGATTCAAATTCTTCGCCGCTTATCGGACTGTGTTGAAATTCTATAACCGTACTATTGATAAGGATGTCTGCTCTATGTACTATTCCATTATTTTCAACGACAACTTCTCTGTTCTCAATAGGAAACTTTGATTGCCACTCGTAATGCCATTCGCTCATATCATGTTTCCAATTATCAATGCAAAGATTATTTCTTTTGTGCGCAAAATGAGTTCGTATATTTTCTGATTTTGCCGCTTTTACAATAACAGGGTTGCCGCACACAGGGCAAAAATAATTTTCACTCGGCAATGCTTCTTCGATAGATATTTTTGTTTTGGCGTTATTTAAAGCTATAAACATTTCTCGTCCTCCGTTAAAAAAAGGTTTATTATCCTATTATACACAATAGCTGTCCAAAAAACAGGACTTTGAGGTGCTAAATTTTAAAATTTAATAAAGTGTTCTTTCAAAGCCACTGACATCTTTACAGCCGTAGGATGAAAGTGTCATAGTGGGTTACGCACATAAAGTGCGTAAGAACCAACTGAAAAAGAAAACGAGCAGACCGAAAAGTCCGCTCAAAAAAAAAGTGTTCATAACTCACTTGCGTTATGAACACCCAGCATGGTGCCGCTGACCGGACTTGAACCGGTACGGTATTGCTACCGAGGGATTTTAAGTCCCTTGCGTCTGCCTATTCCGCCACAGCGGCGCATAAAGTATAATATCTTAAACCCCGCGTTTTGTCAAGAGGAAAAAGAGAGAACGGGTTTTAAGGGCATTAAACGCCTCTTATAGTGTCCAATTCGGTGAACCGCCGTTTAATTCTTCACGTTTAGTTGTTATTTTGCCATAAAACAGCCATCGGGGCGCAATACATTTTGTATTTATTTATATTGCATTTATGTAACAATAATGATAAAATATGCACGGAAAGTTACGAAAGGGGCGATATTATGCTGCTTGCCATCGATATAGGCAATACGAATATCACGCTCGGTGTATACGACGAGCAGGTCCTGCTTTTTACGGCACGCCTTGCGACCGATATCAAAACCACTTCCGACCAGTATGCCGTTGACCTTAAAAACATACTTGAGCTCCACGGTTACAGCCATCAGGATATTGAAGACTGCATCATCGCGTCAGTTGTTCCTACCGTTGCCGTAACGGTACGTCAGGCGATATCGCTTCTTTGTGACATAGTACCTCTTGAGCTCGGTCCCGGCGTTAAAACCGGACTGAACATAAAAATCGACAACCCCGCTCAGCTCGGCGCGGACCTTGTCGCCGGTGCGGTCGGCGCGATATCGGAGTACACCCTCCCCTGCATCGTTATCGATATGGGAACCGCCACAACGCTCAGCGTAATCGATGAAAACGCAACGTTCCGCGGCGGTATAATAGCCGCGGGCGTACGGCTTACTCTTAAAGCGCTCACCGAAAATACCGCGGCGCTTCCGAGCGTAAGCATCACCGCCCCGAAAAACGTTATCGGCACAAACACGGCGGACTGTATGCGTTCGGGTCTTGTCCTCGGCGCGGCGGCGATGATCGACGGTCTTATCGATAAGATTTCCGCGGAACTCGGCGCTTTCCCGACGGTTGTCGCCACAGGCGGTCTTTCAAAAGATATAGTCGTCCACTGTCAGCACGATATTATATCAGACGACAACCTGCTGCTCGAAGGTTTACGCGAAATATACGAGCGCAATAAATAATCAATAATACTCATTTCGGGTATTAAATATTAAGAACTGTACCGTTTTCGGACAGTATCGGAGGTATTTTAATGAAAAAAGAAAAAGTAAACTACAAGGACCCGCATGTAATCGCCCTTCTCGGCATTTTCAGCGCGCTGGTCGCGGTACTGCAACTCATCAGCTATTTTATTAAGATCGGTCAGTTTCCGCTCACTCTGGTTTTAATTCCCGTCGTTTTGGGCGCGGTGCTCTACGGTCCGGATTTCGGCGCGATACTCGGCGCGGTTTTCGGCGCGGTCACTGTAATCGGTTGTATCACGGGAATTGATTTGGGCGGAAACGCGCTTTTTTCCGCTTCCCCGATTCTAACTATTATTACCTGCATGGCAAAAGCGACGGCGGCGGGATACGTTCCGGGACTTATCGCCACGTCGCTAAAGAAAAAGCATTTGCATTTAGCGGTGATTCTTGCCGCCGTTTCGGCGCCTGTTGTCAACACCGGTCTGTTTATAATGGCGATGTTTACTTTCTTTAAGGACACTTTGTTTGTATGGTCGGGCGACAATAACGTTTTCTTTTATGCCCTGATTACGCTTATCGGGTTTAATTTCCTGTTTGAATTCCTGCTTAACGCTATCCTCGCGCCCGTAGTATACCGCGTTGTAAGAGTAATAGAAAAAAGATTTAATAAGCGCATTTTTTAGTTATTTCACGGCGGATTTGGTTTTCCGCCGCGCTTTTTTGAAAAAAATTACCTTTATTTTCAAAAAAATGCTTTATTTTTGCAATTACGTTTGTTATAATAAATTGGATATGCAAAATTAAGTTTTGCATACCGTAAATTTGTTAAAATATGGTTTGTCCATAAAATATTTTTAGGAGGTTGACTTACGATGAGTCACAAGTATGTATACCTTTTCAGCGAAGGTAATGCTAAGATGCGTGAACTTCTGGGCGGCAAAGGCGCCAACCTTGCGGAAATGACCGGCATCGGTCTCCCCGTTCCCCAGGGCTTCACAATTTCCACCGAGGCCTGCACACAGTATTATGAAGACGGCCGTCAGATTAATCCCGAAATCCAGGCGCAAATTATGGAATACATCGAAAAGATGGAAGGTATCACCGGCAAAAAGTTCGGCGACCTTGAAAATCCGCTTTTAGTGTCTGTTCGTTCCGGCGCCCGCGCTTCGATGCCCGGTATGATGGATACAATTCTTAACCTTGGTCTTAACGACGAGGTTGTTAACGTCATAGCCGAAAAATCCAACAACCCCCGCTGGGCATGGGACTGCTACCGCAGATTTATCCAGATGTTCTCCGACGTTGTTATGGAAGTCGGCAAAAAGTATTTCGAGAAGCTCATCGACGAAATGAAGGAAAAGAAAGGCGTTACCTATGACGTCGAGCTTACCGCCGATGACCTTAAAGAACTTGCAAATCAGTTCAAGGCCGAATACAAGAATCAGCTCGGTAAGGACTTCCCGTCCGACCCGAAAGAGCAGCTCTTTGAAGCTATCAAAGCCGTTTTCCGTTCATGGGACAACCCCAGAGCGAACATCTACCGTATGGACCACGATATTCCTTATTCATGGGGTACCGCCGTTAACGTACAGATGATGGCTTTCGGTAATATGGGTGACGATTGCGGTACAGGCGTTGCCTTTACCCGTAACCCCGCTACCGGCGAAAAAGGTCTTATGGGTGAGTTCCTCACCAACGCTCAGGGCGAAGACGTTGTTGCCGGCGTTCGTACACCGATGCCGATTAGTGAGATGAAGGACAAGTTCCCTGAGGCGTTTGCCGAGTTCCAGAACGTTTGCAAAACTCTCGAAAACCATTACCGCGATATGCAGGATATGGAATTCACCATTGAGCACGGCAAACTCTTTATGCTTCAGACCCGTAACGGCAAGCGTACCGCCGCCGCCGCTATCAAGATAGCTTGCGACCTTATCGACGAAGGTATGATAAGCGAAGAAGAAGCGGTTATGCAGATAGACGCGAAGAGTCTTGATATGCTCCTCCACCCGACGTTTGACCCGAAGGCGCTTAAAGAAGCCGATAAGAATAACGTTGTAGGCAAGGGTATTGCCGCCTCCCCCGGCGCCGCCGCAGGTAAGATAGTATTTACAGCGGAAGACGCCGCCGAAAAAGGCAAAGCAGGCGAAAAGGTTATACTTGTTCGTCTTGAAACCTCTCCTGAAGATATCGAAGGTATGAAGTATGCCCAGGGCATCCTCACCGTTCGCGGCGGTCAGACCTCTCACGCGGCTGTTGTTGCGCGCGGTATGGGTACCTGCTGTGTATCGGGTTGCGGCGATATTAAGATGGATGAAGAAAACAAACAGTTCACTCTTGCCGGCAAGGTATTCAAAGAGGGTGACGGTTTATCTCTCGACGGTTCAACCGGTAACATCTATGATATGGTTATTCCGACCGTTCCTGCCGATCCTAACAGCGGTTACTTCGGCAGAATAATGCAGCTTGCCGATAAATTCAGAACCCTTAAGGTTCGCACCAACGCCGACACTCCGGCTGACGCTAAACGCGCCGCCGAGCTTGGCGCTCAGGGTATCGGTCTTTGCCGTACAGAGCATATGTTCTTTGATCCTGACAGAATCGGCGCTTTCCGTGAAATGATCTGCTCCGAGACGGTTGAAGAGCGCGAAGCCGCTCTTGCCAAGATCGAGCCGATGCAGCAGGCTGACTTTGAAGGTCTCTTCGAGGCGCTCGGCGGTTACCCCGTAACCATCCGTTTCCTCGATCCTCCGCTTCACGAGTTCGTTCCCACTGAGGAAGCCGACATTGAGGCGCTTGCTAAAACTCAGGGCAAAACCGTTGCTTATATCAAGCAGGTTATAAACGACCTCCACGAGTTCAACCCGATGATGGGTCACCGTGGCTGCCGTCTGGCTGTTACCTATCCGGAAATTGCCAAGATGCAGACCAAGGCGGTCATCAAAGCGGCTATCGCGGTTAAGGCTCGCCATAACGACTGGAACATAGTTCCCGAAATTATGATCCCGCTCGCTTGCGAGGTTAAAGAGCTTAAGTTTGTTAAAGACGTTGTTGTTAAGACGGCTGACGAGGTTATCGCGGCGGCAGGCAGCGACCTTAAATACGAAGTCGGTACTATGATCGAGATTCCGCGTGCGGCTCTTACCGCGGCTGATATTGCTAAAGAGGCTGAGTTCTTCTGCTTCGGTACTAACGACCTTACTCAGATGACATTCGGCTTCAGCCGTGACGACGCCGGCAAGTTCCTCCCCGCTTACTACGCAAACAAGATTTTCGAGTCCGATCCGTTTGCGCGTCTTGATACAACCGGCGTAGGTCAGCTTATGGAAATGGCTGTTAAAAACGGTAAAGCAGTTCGCGATACACTTCACTGCGGTATCTGCGGCGAACACGGCGGCGATCCCTCGTCCATCGAGTTCTGCCACAACATCGGTCTTGATTACGTATCCTGCTCACCCTTCCGCGTTCCGATAGCAAGACTCTCCGCCGCTCAGGCAGCTATTAAGGAAAAGAAATAATCTTAATGCCTTATAAATGATATCACCCCTCACCGAAACGGTGAGGGGTGAAATTTTATGTTAATAAATACTATTTATTATGCTTTATCACTTTTCTGACTGCTCACACTCATTTTCCGACATAGCTGCCGGAATAATCATCTCTTGAGCACCGTCTAAACTTTGCCGAGCAGCAGTAAGTGAAAGCAGTGTCTCATATATCTCATTATTATTGATGCACCCAAAAACACATGTCCTTGCCGAGGAAGTTCCTACTTTTATTGTCTTGAATAATCCCTTATTCACAAGGGATATTTTATCAAGCGGCAGCGTATTGCATGATAACGGATTTTTAACTGTTACTCTTTTATAAGTCACATCTAAAGTCGTTCTTTTTATTAACCAATTAAGTAATACAATAGGTATTACAAAAGCTGTTACACTTACCATAACCATCAAAAGTCTATATCTAATTCTCATTAAACTTCCTATTGGACTTACGACAATTATTAGGACAGCAATCACGAAAATAATTCCAATAACCGCAATAATAGCCGATAAGGGGTGATGATTCATAAATTTTCCGGTAATAATTTTTTGATCTTCTTTCATAGTAAACCTCCATATTATAATTCTTCTGCTTTATAGGTCATATATTCCTCATAGTTATAACTGTTATCAATACCCTTCATATAAACCTCGCGGCTGTTTATACCATCTGTGAGAGCGTTTTTTAGGATGTGTTTTATTTCGGTATCTTTAATGGGACTTCGTTCCATAGCAAGCAAATAGTCTTCTTTACGACCTTACTCCAATCGACAACCTTTTTAAGTTCTTTCTTAAAAATCAGGTCAAGCCAAATACGGGTGCTTCATCCGTTGCCCTCTCTGAACGGGTGGGCGATATTCGTTTCAACATACTTTTCTACGATTTCATCAAAAGTAGAGGATGATATCCCCCCTACGTTTTTACAATTAAATTGACCGTTTAATGACAATGCGGCGGGTTTCCCGCCGCACATTGTATCTGCCATCTGAAACGGGATGTCGAGGACGCCACCCCCTACAATATTAAATCAGAAGATTTCTACGTCCCAATCAGAGAGATATTGGAACAACCTTGTCAGGTCTTTATTGTTGACAGAGCCGTCGCCGTTTACGTCAAGCGCAGATTCATCCACTTCAACGTCCCAGTCGCTAAGATACTGGAAAAGCCTCGTAAGGTCTTTATTGTTGACCGCACCGTCACCGTTGATATCGCCCGCGGTGTGGGAAGAATATATAATATCTTCGCTGTTGCCCGACTTGTAACCGCAGACAGAACAGATTTCCTCTTTGAGTCCGTTCTCCTGCTCGGTAGCCTCTTTGGTTACTACCCACTCGTAAGAATGCGCCGCCTCATCGACTTTATTCTGACACTCACTGCATACGTGCCAATGGTTCGCCTCGTCGCTGAGCCACTCGCCTACGGTATGAGCAAGCATAGTGCCTTCATCGGTAATTGTATCTGTTTCGTCGCAGTTGTCACATTTAGCGGTCTTGGTGCCGTCAGCTGTGCAGGTGGCGTCGTTATTACTTACATAATTTGTAAAACTGTGACCGAGCGGTTCTATCACTTTACCTTCAACTATTTTCTTGCTGCAAATGAGACAATAGGTATCACCTGTGTAACCGGCTTCGGTGCAGGTAGCATCTACCGCGTCGCGTACTTCAGTCTGCGCATGGTCGCAGGCGGTATATGCTTCAATTTCCTTAAAGCGCGGATTACCCGTATAGCTTTCGCAGAAAAACGCGATATACTGTATTTCTTTGTTCACGTCCACGGTAATAACATTGCCCGTTGTCTGCGCACCGGATACGAGCAGAGAATCGTCCGTATAAAGGGTTTCAAGACTGTCTGATGCGTAAACTCTGTAAGTTTCGGGATAGTCTGTACCAATAGAAGCATAGAGTTTAATTTCACCGATATTAACCGCTTCGCCGAGTGTAAACTCCGCGCCGCCCATGCGCGGCGGATCCCATTCAAGGGTGCCGTTAAAGTCGTTATGATTTGCAGTATCGCCATCGGTAAATTTTGCGAGCGTTTCGGCGTTTATGAATTCTTCATAAGAAACATAACCGTCCTCGTACATAGCAACCGATTTTACCAATGAGCCAGGAAGTGAATTTTCCGGAGTAAATCCGGGTTCAGAGCCGCTTTCTTCCTCGGCGGTCCACGCCTCAAACTCGGCAATACGCGCACAGTATAGTTCTATACCGCTTATAAGGAAGGTGACGTATTTAACGTTTCTGTCGAGCGCAAGAGTCTTTGCCGCGGTGCCGTCGCATTCAACACCGGCGGCAACGAGGCTCTCTTCACTGTAGAGCGTTTCAAAACTATCGGAAGCG
>JAFZIW010000149.1 GCA_017554125.1 Clostridia bacterium
AGTTTCCATAGATCGAGATTGCCTATTCTCATATTCTGAACGTAACCGTTCGACGTAACGTCGCCGTACTTAAAGAGAATGTTATCCTTCTCGTAACAATCGTCAGGAACGGTAAAAACAACGTCATAGTGGAAACCGTTTCTCAGTTCTGTTTTGGTTATGTTCAAAGCAGAGTACGGGATATATATGAAGGTGTCTCTGCTCTCAACTTTATTGTTTCTGTAATATATTCTCCAGAGATTCGAGTCCGCAACAGAAGTCTTATTATCAAAATCAAAAGAGTATACGTATTGCGCGCCGGCTTCAAAATTACCGGTACCTGGGCGGTAATGCAGACGCGAATACATTCTCACGTTGTTCCATACCAACATTTTTGACGATTCTGCACTTATCGGTACTGTAAGAAGACAAACCAAAAGTGAACAAATCAAGCATGCTGACATCAAAAGACTTACTGCTCCCCTAAAAAACTTTGTTTTCATAACTTTCTCCTTTAAATCGCTTTGAGATTTGAATGTCGCCGTACATTTAATTTGTATATATTAAAATCTTAATCCCATTTCTTAACGCAGTACCGATTGTAAATTGCCAACGCGATACCTATCACAACAAGTACAATGATAAAGTAGAACCACAGCATTGCGGAAGCTACACCGTAATCCATACCGCCCATAAACTTTATGGCGCTAGTCATTATCGGGTTGGTAGCCGCCGTGAACAGCGATATCATTGTATAAATAATAACCAAAGAAAGAACGTGGCGAAGCATCGGAACGGTTATTTTCCAGAACTCTTCCCACTTGTTCGCGCCCTCGATTTTTGAAACCTCGTAGAGCGAACCGGGTATACTTTGAAGTCCCGCCAGGAACAAAATTGTCTGTACGCCGCAGTTCCACGTAAGGTTTACGGCATTAGTCAGGAAGAAGGATAAAATACCGTTTAACTGCTCAGGCAACGCCATTTCGGCGAGTATCTCTTCAAAGTTCAAAAAGCTCGTACTTTCATTACTGATGCTGAATACCGATGCGTTAACGGTCGGGTCTTCAAGCAGTTTTACAATGACAGACGAAGAAATTATTACCGGCAGGAAGAACACTATTCTGAAAAACGTTCTGCCCGGGTATTTTTGATTCAGCAGGACCGCAAGTATAAGACTTAAAGATACGACCATCGGCAAAGAATAGAACATAGAGCCTAAGGAATCTCTTATGCTGTCCACATAATCAGGGTTTTCAAAGAGTATTTCCTTGAAATTTGCCAATGCCACGAATTTAAGCTGGAATCCCGTTGCAACTATGGAAATATTGCTGAATGCGTACACTATCGAGCTGATAGCGGGTATAACAAAGAACAACAGCAATCCGAGCATCCAATGCGACACAAACAAATATCCGTGACGCGCACGCAAAGATTCAAGTCCTCTCTTTTTCTTGTTACGTTTCATCAATCCGATTCACCGCCCATTACATAATCGTATCCTTCAATTATACCCACAGGTGAATTTTGCGGATATGCAGAATGATTGGCATATATACAAACGCCGTTTTCAAAAGTGGTTTTGCTTATTTCATGTTCAAGAACATCGTAACGAAGAATTTTTGAATCCGCTACTCTGTTATAAATATCGGCGTACTTTTCGAGCGTAGATTTGACAAGCTCACAATTATCGTCAAATTTCATGGCGAAAAGTTTGTAGCCTTCCGTATTCGTAAAGGAAGAATCGTAATTCTTTATAAATGAGAAGCCGATACCCGAACCGGAGGACGCCGCAAGCATCGTGTTATACTTAACGTCGGCGGCGGTATTTACAGCGGTGCTGTATATCGGGGTAATACCGTGGAATACCATTTGATAGAACGGTATTTCATAGGAATACATCAGTCTGCCCGAAGGCTCGGTCGGCGCGTCAAATACAACGTCCGAAATACCCGCCGAGAAGAATGCGCCGCCTGATACCGCAATGCTGTGTCCCGCCTTAATGAAACTTGTAAGACAGTCTTTGGTATCAGTTTCTATTTTTGCACAAACGCCGTACTTCGTACCGTCGGTGTAATCCGAATAAAAGATGCTGCCGAAGTCGTTAAGCGAAACGCCGGAAATTTCTTTTTTATCGGCAAATTCCACGAGTTTTTCAACCGCTTTCAGAACGTTATCTCTCGAAAGCAGGCGATATTTCAAATCCGTATTGAAATCGCGCATCGGAGTATTTACAGGCGATATCTCAGCCGCGTGATGAATTGCCGTCTTTGCCGCATCGCCGGAATATGAGAATCCCGAACCGGATTCTCTGTAAAACGCTACGCCGAAATCGGTAAACAACTGTGATTTTTGCGATTTGATATATTCTTCAAAATCTTTACGCGCGGAGTCTTTGCCGAGTTTTGAAGCAAACGTATAGCCGCCGGCAATCTCACCTATATTGATACCCGTGTTACCGTACCCGGTAAGGCGGACAACAGGAGTATAACCGGTTGCTTTATAAAGTTTTTCGGTATATTCTTTGGCGTCGTCAACACTCGTCATAACCTTAAGTTCGGTGGTTGACGCACCGAGGGCGTTTTCTTTTACCTGTACTCCGCCTAAATAAGTAACGCTGTACGGCGAAGATTTACCCGCGGTTTTGTTTTCGCTTATATAGCCGGTTTTTATCAGGTATTCGCGGTAGCATTTTGCCATACCGTTATAGTCGGCGTTTTCACCCGAAAGCGGATAGAAGCCCATGGATACCGTTCCGGTATAGAGGTCGGAAACCTGTTTGAGCTGGCCGTCCGCCCTTGAAACGCCGTAATAATAGTCAAAGTCCGTAAAGAAGAAACTCGGATAAGCTACAGAATATAATTTTGACTTATCGCCCGCAAGCATACTAATCGAAAACGCACCGGGAGTGGACTCGCCGATACAAAACGCGGCGTTTTCACCGTCCTTGATGCCGAAGCACTTGCACTTGCAGGACTCGGGCGTATTGCTCTGCGACTCGATAGTCATACTGGCGATGTTTGAATTACCAAACTCGCCGTAAGACATCGCGCGCTCAGCGGTATATTTGTTATTGACAATCCCGCCTATGCCGCTGGTCATGAACAAATACGAATCGTCGGCTTCAACCGAAACACGGCAAAGCATAGGCGCCGGCTGTGCCGCTATAAGGCAGTAACGCTTGGTGCTTTGGCGAATCTCGGAGCCGTCTATCGATATGAGCATTGAGTCTTCCCTTAAGGTGTAGCACACTGGAACGGATATCTCTAAATCATCAAAATAATATGTGATCTTAACGCCGTTTTTGATACTTTCGGAACCGATACGCCTTGCCGAGGAATCACCGTATGAGCTTTCCCTTTTTTCGTTATTGTCCTGAACGCGAAGCCGCAACGTATCCGTTTCATCGGAATCGGCCGCATCGTCCGGACAGGTTGACCAAACCTTTGAATCTTCTTTGCAAAAGAGTTTGACGGAATTTTTTTCCGAATCAAACGAAAGTTCAAAAGCATCGTTTTCAGCCACCGTTCCGGAGTCCAAAACGGAGTATTTTGAATTTTTATCGTAAACTCCGCCGTTTTTCTTTCCGAAACAACCCGAAAGGCATAATACCGGAATAAGCGCAGCTAAGAACAAACTTATTATTTTTTTCATCCCGCATCACCCTTTCAAAGTTTATCTGTAAAACATTTCGGTATAAATCGTAGTAAAGAATTTGATTATCTGTTGTGATAAGGTCACAACAAGCACCACAACGAACGCCATAAGCACTATAAACAGAATAGTGACTATCGACGTGGTAAGGAATTTGAAGAAATCATATTCGTTTACCGTCATAATCGCGATAGCGAGCAAGAAGAAGGTGAAAATCAGTACTACTGTTGAAATACCGCTTAGAATCGCTATGCCCGTAAGCGATATGAAGTGCGACGCTATTACGCTTATGTACGTATAAATTATGTACGGCACAAGTGCGTAGTTTGTCGCAATGTATATTTCTTTGAATTTGCCCTTGCCGTCGGTAAGACACGCAACGAGCCAGTTGGATACCGACCATATAAGGACTATGCCCGCGGAGGTTAATAACGTAACGAACATATTGTAATCGCGCGGCGCGCTCTTCATAAACAGGAATCCCGCCGAAGTCTTTTGAAGCATTTTACCTATGTACAAGAGCACCGAAAGCACAATGGCTATCCATACCGAGCCGTACCCCTTATACTTGACGTCGTTAAATGAATCAAAAGGATGTGACGCGCACCTCAAAGCCGTCTTTACTTTTATGTTGCTGATGAGTACCTTATTCTTCTTTTTAAGGACGGCGAATAAGGTTATAAGTCCTCCGACGACCGCTATAAATCCGATAAATATAAAGACAAAGTTATCGGATATTCTTTTGGAAAGAACTTTACGCCATGCCAAATCGTAAGTTGAATAATCAAGACCTTTTTTGGCGTAATCGAGAGCAAGTTCATAGTTTTCGTTTGTGAGCGCCACCATGGCAAGCCCTCTGTAAGCCAACTGATTGCCGGCGTCGTAGGCGAGCACCTTGTTCCAAAGCTCTTCCGAGCCTTCGTAATCGCCCTTTATGTAAGCCGCCTGCGCCGCTTTTAAGCACCTGCCGTAATCGGTAATTTCAAATACCGTGACCGACATTTCCTCACTGTCGGCAACGAGTATGGTATCGCCCTTAACGGCGAGCGATACCGGCTTATAGAACATTCCCATTCGCATCGGGTTTTTGGAAAGTCCGCCGAAGCCGCCCAAAAGGTTGCACTCGCTGTCATAAATGTAGACTAAACCGAACGTCCTATCTAACGCATATATAAAATCGTTTTCATCGGTATCAATGGCGCCCAAGTCCTGCTTGCGTACATCGCCGCCGCCCTGCTTTACTACCTTTGATTCAAGGAAATTGAAGGCGTTTGAAGCCTGACTTGTACCGTCGGTACCGCGTTTGTAGAGAATATCACCGCCGCCCGGCGACAGTTTTCTAATCTGACCGGTGCCGAGATCTTCATCCGTAAGCTTACTCGTGCAAGTAACCATATAGCCCTCGCTGTCAAGCGCGAGGTCAACGAACGCCGACGGTACGGTTTTTGCAGTGTACGATTTTTTGGCGTCGGTCTTGGTCATCTTATCCCACAAAAACGAAAGCGTATCAAGTGCGGATGCTTTAACGGTATTCGCGCCGTAAAAGCCGAGGAAATTACCCTGCGGGTCATAGGAAAGGGCGCCGTAAATACAACCCTGACTTATAACGTACATATAACCGTCATCGTCTTTTACCAGACGGTACGGCATGAAGTTTGCTTCATCAATAAGCGGTGTTTCGGGATTGGTGATAATTGATTTCAGCCTTCCGTTTTTATCCGCAATGATTATTTGCGCATTATCGGTATCGCATATATACAGGTCGCCTGTTCCCTTTTCAACAAACAGTCCCTGCGCCATATCGAAATCAACTTTGTAATCCTCTTCGTCAATTACAGTAACCGTTCTGTTATACGATAAATCGGCATTCAGCACGACTATCGACGAACGTTCACCCAAAAGCAGATATACGTTTTCATTTTCATCCACGGCAATATCGCTTATACCCATAAACGATTCTTTAAGCCCGAACGTACTCGCTCTTAAAACCTTTGTGGAACGGTACATTTCTCTCGCCGTTACGGATTCGTATTGGCCGTTTTCCTTTTCGACGTGTGTGAACGCATCGGTAGGCTCCGCACAGACGGAGAAAGAAAATGACGCGCATAAAAAGACCACAGTCAAAATAATTGCTGCAATTCTTTTCATATTTACCCCGTCCTTTCGAATTATTCTTTAATACCTGATGTGCTCATCGTTTCCATAACGTTACTCTGAGAAAACAGGAAAACTACTATCGGCGGTATCATAAGAAGCACCGTTACCGCCATCGCACTGCCTGACCTCGCGATTCCGCCCGCGGAAATCGAAGACATTACCTGAGGCAGTGTTTTTAACTGTTCGCTGAATATCGTACCTTGCGGAATTATAGTCCACATTTCCTGGAACGAAAGCAAAAGCATCGTCATCCAGGCGGGTTTAAGTATGGGCATTATCACACTTGCGTATATTTTTCTGACGCTGGCGCCGTCTATTTTAGCTGCCTCCATAAGTACGTCCGGCACGGATACGTCCATATACTGTTTCATAAGGAAGCAACCGGTCGCCGAAGGTATAGCCGGCAAAATATATACCCAATAGGTATCGATCATATGTAATTTTGTGTAAATAAAGTAGCGCGGGATAGCCAGCGTAATGGCGTTGTAAAGAAGCATTATCTGAACTACCCAGAAGAGCGCTACTCTTCCTTTCACCTTCGATTTTGAAAAACCGAAAGCCGCAAGCGACGCCGCTATGATATGCAAAACGGTACCCGCGATAGCCACAAAAAGGCTGTTGAAGAAATACCTTGAAATCGGTATTTTGATTTTACTCAGCAGCGACGGAAGCGCCAGATAATTATTGAGCGTGGGTCTCTGCACAAAAAATCTCGGCGGGAAAATCAGCAGTTCGTCAAGCGGTTTGAAAGACGTAACAATACAGTAGATAAGCGGCAGAATAGTAAACGCACCAGCTAAAAACAGTATTGAGAAATACATGACATTGCCCGCTTTTGACCTTGTGTATCTGCGATACTGAGGTACTGCTTTTTTGAATTTTGCCATAATCAGTACCCCCTTTTAACTGTCGCTCTTGCCGACAAGGTTCAAAAGCGCACCTATGCCGAATCTGAAAGCGAGCACCATTAAGAACAGGAAAATCGAGAGTGCCGAGGCATAGCCCATCTCATACCGCGCGGTACCGATATCCGATATATAGGATACCAGCACGTCCACGGAATTGTTTACGCTCGGATAACCTGCCAACGTTGTTATAACCGCGCTTACCGAGAATACCGCCTGAATCTGCATAACAGAGCTGAAAAGCAAAATGCTCTTCATCGACGGAAGCGTTACGTACCAGAGTTCATGCCAACGCGTACGTACGCCGTCGATAGCCGCCGCCTCGTAAAGCTCGGTACTTACGTTCTGTAAACCGGCGATATTTGCAAGGAAAGAAACGCCCATACTCATCCACAACTGAACGATTATGATAATAGTCATATTGTAACTGGTATTCTGGAACCAGTTTATCGGCTCGGTGATGAAACCGAAGCTGATAAGGAAATTATTAAGATATCCGTACGAGTCGCCGGAAAAGAATACCTGCCATATAAAGTAGGCGTTGCCGACCAGGGCGGGCGCGTAGAATATGAAGGTAAGTATAACTCTTACCGTGCGTGAAAATTCATTTATCATCCATGCAAGCAGGAAGGCGAGCAAAAAGCTTATCGGTCCCGCCACAATGGAGAATCTGAGCGTATTCCCGAGAACCGTCAGGAAAACGCTGTCGCCAGAAAACATACGGGAATAGTTTTCAAGACCTGTGAAAATCGGTTTTGACACCATGTCGTAATCAAAGAAACTGAGCGCCATAGAGGCTAAAACCGGTAAAATGTTGAATACGAAAAAGAATATCAGAAAAGGAGCCATAACGGCATAATAGGACAGGTCTTCACGCGTTATGCCTTTTCGTTTTGATTTCAGATCCTTTTTCAATTCGGCTCCCCCTCTCTTCATCTGTTTTCATACTGACGCCACTTTCTGGCGATTTCATCGTCCGCTTCCTCCGCAAATTTAAGAAGCGTACGCTTTGTGCTTTGGTGGTTCTCAACAACGTTCCAGAATGCCTGGTAAACGGAACGTGAAACGTAGTAACTGCCGGGATATTCGCGTATTTCTTTTATCTGGCTCATAGCGGTAACGATGGTATCTTTCATATCGGCATCCCATTCGAGTTCTGAAAACGCCTCGACGTTCGAAAGCGCCACACGGCCGGTAGGTCCTAAAATAGACTCGACCTCGCTTGAATACGTAAGCTGCGTTTCCTTATCGGTCCACCATTTAAGGAACTCCCATGCCGCTTCGGGATCCTTGGTGAGATTAAGTATCGAACACGCGATACCGCCGCCGGTTGTCGAATGGTTTATACCGTTCTCGGTCTTAGTACCGGGTACCAGCGCCACATCCCAACAACCGTTGATTTCAGGCGCCGCGGCTTTAAGCGTTGTATAAAGGGTATACGTATCAATGCCGAGCGGACAGGTTCCCGTTCTGAAACGGTTGTAGAAATTCATGGTTCTGGGCAATTTGAGTTTTGTATAAAAATCGGTCCACTTACCGAACGAGACTATTATGTCGGAATCGGTAAGATTGGTCGATCTGCCGTCTTCGGCATAGATTTCAAGTCCCTGCTGAACGAGCAGCGTCGGGAAAAGGTTGATACTGCCTATACCTATGTTCGCCTGCGCGGTACTTGTCGCTGTATTGTTCGGTAACCATGCCGTAAGATTGTTTCTTGTCAGCAGTTTTACCGTCTCTTTGAAATCATCCCACGTTTCGGGTACTTTAAGTCCCATCTGCTTGAATATGTCGGTGCGGTAGAACATCAGATAGAATGATTGCGTATCGGGCAGCGCGTACAGTCCGTCTTTATAATAATACGGAAGCTCCGCACCCTTCTGGAAGTTGGAAAGCACGTCTTTCCAATCCGGGAAACTCTTCAAATCGTACAACATTCCGCGCATCGCGAGATTAACCGGTTCGGAGCGTGAGTGTTGCAACAGACAGTCCGGTCCCTTGCCGGAAAGTATCGCTTGCACCACCGAGGCGTTAACAAGCTGTACGTTTACCGCTATGCCGGTCTTTTTAGTAAAATCACTTTGTATCATCGAGTCAAGCACCTGCGCCTGATCACGGCCCCAGTTGACCCAGATGGTTATACTTCTCTCGCCGCTCTTCGCCGAGGAGAGATTGTTGTAATCCTGGGTGAATGACACAACGAACTTTTTAACCGAAAATACAAACTTTTTGAAAATTCCCGCTTTTTCAAACGGTTCTGATTCTTCGGGCGATACGAAAGACATCTTATCGATATCAAGCGGCATATCGCTTATTTCATACAAAACCGAAGCAAGCGAAGTATATTTTGAATAGTATTCGTCTTTGTAACGGTGGGCGGTATATTTATTCTCCACCATAAGGTCTACTATCTTCTGCGTATTATTGATTATCGAAATGTAAGAGCCGCTTTTCTCGCCGGTTATTTCCTGCAATTCCTTACTCGCGTTACCGAGGACTTTGGAAATATCTTTAAGGCGGTCCTGCATATCGGGTATCTGAACAAACAAATCGTAATCGCGGTAAATATCGACAGTTTCACCGGTTATCATGGTTATTTCAACATAGAGTTCGCCAAGCTTTGAGACCGCGTCCTTAAGCAGGTCTCTAACCTCGGTTATTTCACCGGAAGTTACCTCGAGCGAGATTTCATGCTTGCCTTCGTCGAGGTAAATCAAATACGGATCTCCGTTTTTGTCGGTGAAGAAATCCTGCTCCCATTTATATGAATACGGGAAGCCGACCTGCGACGCCTCGCCGAACGGAACTTTACCGTCAATACGGAGTTTTCTGTAAACCTTTGCGCCGATAATGGTGCTTTGACGGTACGAGAAACCGAGGCGGTAATAGCCCGCCTTCATTTCGGGAGTTTCCCATGTAAGAGTCTGCCCGGCGGTTTTCCACGTGCCGCCGCCTATGTAATTTGCCAATACTTTATATACGTCGTTAGGCGAAACATCGAGAGTTGAGTTATCCGCCTTCGACTGTAACCAATAGCCTGTTTTAAGCTTCGCGCTCTCACCTTCGATGATAACGCGATCGCCCTTATAATACTCATCGGTCGATTTGGGCGCTTTGTATTTTTCATAGACCTCGGGAGCTGCGAAAGTCACCTTCTTTATTTCAAAAGAGCCCTCTTTCTGCTCAAACTCCACTTTATGCTCGCCGGCTTCGAGTTCAAAGAGATAACTGTTATCCGACCAGCGGGTCACGTCTATTACTTCATCGTAGAAATAGCCCTCATACGGCACCTGACGGGGAGAAAACTGATTTCCCTGCGCATCCTCACGGACGCCTTCGTCGTGATCGCGGAAAATTCTGTAAAGCTTTAAGTCTTCCGCCTCCGAGAAAGGATACTGACCGTCTATTTTGACGCCGAACGTAAAGTCGCCGTTTTCTTCACCGGTGCCTTTATATTCGATACCGAGGGTATAAACGGCATCGCTCGGGATCTGTACGTCAAACGACACGCCTTCTTCACCGAGCACAGCGCCCACTTCAACTTCTATATTCTCCGTCGCCGCGGGAAATGCAAACGATGCCGAAACATCCGCGTAACTTCCCGTTACCGCGGTAGACGTCCCGTCCGCCGTCCCGTCCGCCTTTGCGGACACAGAAAGGCACGCTACCGTTAAAATGAGCGACAGCGTTAAAGCAGACAGTCTTTTAAGTAACCTTTTCATCGAGTATATCCCCTCTTATATCGTATCTAACCAAACTACCTCTTCGGGTGCCGGGTCAAAGACGGCGACAGCGTCTTTCAGCGTATCAAGGTCATAAGCCTCTTTCGCCTTTTCGTATCTGTAACCCATAACCCTTCCGTCGATAGTATTCGTTTCGTAAAAACTGTTACCCGCGACACTTACTCCCGGATGCGGCGCATCGTAAACGTAACTGTCATCAGTCGAGTGCCACCACCAGTAAACAAGGCAGGCGCGGGAGCAGTCAAAAATATTATCGGCTATAACAAAGTTTTCGGTTTCCTCATACCAGCCGCGCTGTGAACTTCTTATATTCGCGGTCATCCAGTGACCGGGGCGCTGTTCGTAAGACCAACAGTAGCCCGCAAACCGCAGAATATTGTTTCTCATACTTATATTATGCAGTTCGGTGTAGTGACCGCCGCGGTCGGGCTGAGTAGAGAAAAATTCGATATTGTAAAAGCAGTTTTCAACCAGGTTTTCGTTTATATCAATACCGTCATAAAACGTATCCATATCGGCACTGTTCCATGACTGGAAAGTAATTCCGGCGTCATAGCACTGATAAACGTAGTTATCCTTAATCTCGATATTCTTAACGCCTAATTGCATTTCGATACCGTTGCCGTAACGGGTCTCGCCGAATTGGCGCGAGCCGCCGAGTAAACCGATTTCGCAGTTCGTGACCTTTACGTTTTCGGTTTTACTTGACATTGTTATACCGTGCGCGCCGGTATAGCGCACACAAACGTTATCAAGCACAGCGCCGCTTTTTACCTGCAATATATCGTTTCTCTGCCCTATCTCTATGCTTGAAAAAAGCGTTTTCGGATCACTAGAACAGTATAAATAAAGCATTTTGGCGTCGTCATCGGAATAAAAATCGTAGTCGCTTGTCAGTTCTTCTTTGGTCCACTTTTTAACGCCAAGGGCGTAAATCTCATCAAATACGATTATCCCCGCGTTACCGCCTTTAAGCGAAACGCGCCAGATATTATCGCCGGTATCGGTCCAGGTAGCTGCCTTTGCATAGTCCTTCGCCGAGCCGTAAAAGGCGGGCTTTTCACCCTCACCGTAGGCGCCGAATATTACGCCCTGCGGTACTTCGAGCGTGTAACCGTTTACCCTCCATACGCCGCCGCGTTCAAAAAGCACCGCGTCGCCGGCGTTAAGCACCGCGGGAACGGAGCTTAACGAAGTATTTTTCGAAATATAATACTTCTTACCCGTTATATCGTAGATATCCTCGGTATTTTTTTGCGAGAATATTTTGTTTTTAAGCGCTTGCGCTTTAGTGGCGGCGCCGCCGGTAAATTTTGCGGACGCGTCATATCCCGAACTGTTTGTCATACTGTACATATAATCCTCCGGTGACTGTGTATTGCTGTTATTTAATGCCTTTACTTGTAAACTCTTTGTGTGTATCAAATCGGAAATATCAAACCGACCGTCCCTGTTTACATCCTCATAAGAATGATAAGTACGCGCCGTTCTGCCCATAAGCGTGTGCTTAAGCAATGTTATCCGGTCTTTGTAAGGCAAAAACCTTTCAAAAAAGTTTGCGGGTATCGATGACGTGCAAATACCTTTACCTGACGAGAAATTCCGCCTGTTCCACTTATCGGCGGTCCGCGAGGTACTGTAATAATCGCTTGCAAAGGTGTTTATGAGCGAAGCTCCGGAAGGTTCGCCTATACGGTTGAGCTTATAAAGGGTCGGATTCGCACAGATAAAATGCGAATTTACGCCGCCGTAGTAACCGTCGTAATTGCCGATAAGAACGCCTAAGTTGCCGCTCCAGTTTGAATCCATCGTAAAGGTGACCGTATATTTATAATTCTCGTCGTCATATTCCGCTTCATAGTTCGACTGATACCCGGTAATAATATCGCCGATTTCATCGTTTCCTACCCTTATTACCGGCTTGCCGGAATAGATTTTGCAATCCATCTGAAAGCGGTAATCGCCCGCGGTTACCGTAGACCAGCCTTTTGTGTATTTAAGACAGGTCCAGTTCCCCGCCTCGAATATCTCGATCAAATCCGGCGTATCCCCCTCGGCATACGCAGGAACGAAGCAAGCGAACGCCGCTATAATACAAACGGCAAGCAACGCACATATAAGTTTACAGATAGTTTTCACAGTGTTGTTCTTCCTTGTCGTTTATATCAGCTTTTGTCATACATTCGGCTGACGGCAACCGGCACGGAATACGGGTCGGCTCCCGTCAGCCGGTCGCCCGGGGGCGACCGCTGACAAAGAGGTTAGAAAGA
>JAFZIW010000021.1 GCA_017554125.1 Clostridia bacterium
GCGCCAAACTCAACCGTGAACATATATGGCCTAAAAGCCGCGCGTCTTTTTCGACAAGCAACGGCGGCGCCGACCTTCATCATTTGCGCCCGTCGGTCGAATCGGTTAATTTGGCGAAAAGCGACCACGCTTTCGGCTTTATTAAAGACACCTACGCCGACGGCTATAAGTCGGGCGAGGTGGACGGCGAAATCTGTTATCTGCTTCATACCGCCGACGACCTGTTTGAGTGCAAAGACGACGTAAAGGGCGACGTGGCGCGAATTCTTCTGTACGTTTACTGCCGTTGGGGTCAGCCGAACCTGTTTGCGGATATTTCCGAAAACCTGCCCGAGTTCGACAGCGACGACACCAAAAACAACGGCAAAAAGGTAATTGAAAGCCTTGATACGCTGTTAACGTGGTGCGAAAGCGACCCCGTGGATAAGTGGGAAATGGAGCGCAACGACCTGACCGAACAGGTGCAGGGCAACCGCAACGTGTTTATAGACTACCCCGAGCTCGCGTTTAAGATGTTCGGAATGGCGGTTCCCGCGGGTATGACCTCGCCGACAAGAAGCGGCTGTGTTCACCGTTTCCTTATGGCAAAAAGGCAAAACGCCACCGCCGAC
The DNA here is from genome assembly GCA_017554125.1 of Clostridia bacterium. Lineage (GTDB taxonomy): Bacteria > Bacillota > Clostridia > Oscillospirales > Acutalibacteraceae > UBA737. The sequence goes on from JAFZIW010000021.1 coordinate 612, forward strand.
GCGGATGGGTTTTTCACCCTTAAATGCAGTATATGCGGCAACGAGCGCACGAGGCGACTTGCAATGCGTCAGAACGCGGGGCATATCCCGGGCGATATCAACGGTGACGGCTCGCTTAACAACAAAGACTTAACAAGGCTTTTTCAGTATCTTTCAGAGTGGGACGTTGAAATAAACGCCGAAACGCTTGATATAAACGGCGATACAAGTATAAATAACAAAGACCTGACAAGACTGTTTCAATACCTTTCCGAGTGGGACGTTGAAATCTTTTAATTTTGCTTTGGCGCATATAAAAAAAGGCGTGATTTATGCACGCAAAAACAGCGGCGGTGAGTTTCTCACCGCCGCACCTTATATCCGCTGTCTGACGTCTGACTTATCAGTCCTCATCCGACAGGTTATGCCATACGTTCTGAACGTCGTCGTTTTCCTCGAGCATATCGAGGAGTTTTTCCATTTTTGCCGCCGCTTCACCCTCCACGGTGGTGGTGGTCTGCGGAACATACTGCACCTCGGCGGTCAAAAATTCATAACCTTTTTCTTCGAGCGCGTCGCGCACCGCGCCGAGACTGTTCGGCTCGGTGGTTATCTCGAAAACGTCGCCGTCGAAATTAAAATCATCCGCACCGGCTTCGAGCGCGTCTTCCATAACGGTATCCTCATCCTTGCCCTCGCCCTCGATTTCTATTATACCTTTACGGTCAAACATAAACATAACCGAGCCGGACTGACCGAGATTACCGCCGCACTTGTCGAAATAATGACGGATATCACCCGCCGTACGGTTGCGGTTATCGGTAAGGGTCTCTACAACGATGGCAACGCCGCTCGGCCCGTAGCCCTCGTATATCAACTCCTCGTAGTTGCTGCCATCCGCTTCGCCCGCCGCCTTGCTTATGATACGTTCGATATTATCGTTCGGCACGTTTGCCGCCTTGGCTTTGGCGATAGCGTCTTTAAGCTTGCTGTTCTCCGCCGGATTCGGTCCGCCCTGCTTGACTATAACCGAAATTTCCCTGCCGATTTTAGTGAAAACCTTGGCTTTCGCCGCATCGGTTTTTTCCTTTTTACGTTTAATATTGTTCCATTTGGAATGTCCTGACATAAAAACTCTTCTTTCGCTTATTTTAATTGATTTTATCACATATCCGGGTTCAATTCAAGGGCTTTTTGGATTATTCTCTCTATATCCGAAACGGAGCTCACCGCGCACGCCTCGCGCCGAAGCGCCGCCGCGCCGGAAAGACCGGTAATATACCACGAAAGGTGCTTTCTCGCTTCAAGTATGGCTATATGACCGTCCTTATACTCGCTCATTTTTTCCAACTGTTCTCTGCAAACGGCAAGGCGTTCTTTAAGCGTTGGCGGATTATAGCTTTTGCCCGCCATAAAGGCGTTTATTTCGCTGAAAATAAACGGATAACCCCTGGCGGCGCGACCGACCGATACAAAATCGCAACCTGTGTTTTCGTACATTTCTTTTGCCGCCGCGCCCGAGTTTATATCGCCGTTTGCGATAACCGGGATACCGACCGCTTTTTTGACCGCGGCTATCGTTTTAATATCCACCGGGGGCGCGTACATCTGCTCGCGCGTTCTTCCGTGAACGGTCAGCGCCGCGGCGCCCGCCTGCTCCGCCGCCTTTGCAAGGTCTACGGCGTTTATATGCCCGCTGTCCCAGCCGGTACGCATTTTAACGGTTACCGGAACGTTTACGGCTTTCACCGTCGCTTCAATAATCCTGACGGCAAGCGGTATATCCCGAAGCAGAGCGCTTCCGCCGCCGTTCGACGCGACCTTCGGCGCGGGACAGCCCATATTTATATCGATAAACGACGGGGAAAACTCCTCGGCGCGTTTTGCGGCGCGCGCCATTATATCCGGGTCGTTTCCGAAAAGCTGTGGCGCCCATATCCTGCCGCCGATGCTTTTAAGCAACGCCGCCGACTTGCCGTCGCCGAGAACGACCGCCTTTGCGCTCGTAAGTTCTCCGACCGTAAAAGCGGCGCCGTAACGCACGCATATTTCCCGCATCGCCCTGTCGGACACACCCGCCATGGGAGCCAGCGCGGCAAAACCGTTTATTTCCACGTTTCCGATTTTCATAGCATAAAAATTATACTCGAAAAAATTTTGCATGTCAATTTGAAAAAATGTAAAAATAGTAGTGACAAACGGACAAAAAAATGTTATTATATAAATAACTATATTCTACGGGGTGAAAAGAATGAAATTGCTCGCCATTGACGGCAATAGTATAATCAACCGCGCTTTCTACGGCATACGGCTTTTATCCGCCAAAGACGGGCAGTATACCAACGCCGTTTACGGCTTTATAAACATACTTCTTAAACTCATTTCCGAACAGAAGCCCGACGGCGTAGCGGTCGCTTTCGATCTTAAAGCACCGACCTTCCGCCACAAGCGTTACGCCGAATACAAGGCGGGACGAAAGCCTATGCCCGAAGAACTTAAAAGTCAGTTCCCGATTATAAAAGAGTGGCTGACACTCGCCGGACATACCTGCGTGGAATGCGAGGGCTTTGAGGCGGACGATATACTCGGTACGCTTGCCGCCACAGCCGAAAAGGACGCAAACGTCTGCGTTATCGCAACGGGCGACCGCGATTCTTTACAGCTTGTAAGTGATAACACCCACGTTCTGCTTACGGTGACGCGTATGGGTCAGAACGAGATAACCGACTACACCCCCGAAAAGCTCTTTGAAAAATACTCGCTTACACCGCCGCAGATGATAGAGCTCAAATCGCTTATGGGCGACAGTTCGGACAATATACCCGGCGTCCCGGGAATCGGTGAAAAAACCGCCGCCGAGCTTATATGCCGTTTCGGTAATATTGATTATATTTACGAAAACATAAACACCATCGACATAAAAGACGGTGTTCGCAACAAGCTTATAGCCGGCAAAGACAGCGCGTATTTAAGCCGCGAGCTCGGCACGATTTGCAAAACCGCGCCGATAGATACCGACTTTGAGCATTACCGCACAAGAGAGCCGGACAGCGGAAAACTTTACGCACTCATGGCGCGGCTTGAACTTTTCAAGCTTATGGAGCGCATGGATATTAAGGCGCAAGGCGGTAATACCTCTACGCCCGCCGCCGTGACGGGCAGTCTTAAACCCGGAGCGTTTGCGGATATAAAAAACACCGCAGATATTTATACAGGCGAAGACAGTATAGCGGTATCAAACGGTATCGCGGTAAAGCTTACGGATGAACAGTTGGTATCTTTACTTAAAAACGAAAACGTAAAAAAGCGTGTTTACGGCAGTAAAAACCTTTATAAGACCTACGGCGCGAAATCGGTGGTCTTTGACGCTATGCTCGCCGCGTATCTGATAAACCCGTCTTCAAACGACTACTCTCTCCCCCGCCTTTTCAACGAATACGGCATAGCCTCCGATGATGGCGACTGTATTTCGCTTGCCGCGGCTTTTTCGTCGCTGTGCGATAAACTCGCCGGAAAGCTTGAATCAAGCGGTGAAGCAACGCTGTTAAGCGATATCGAACTGCCGCTTGCTTACGTTCTCGCCGATATGGAAAAGGAAGGCTTTTTGGTAGATCGCGCGGGGCTTTCGGAATATTCCGAGGAACTTGACGTGAAAATCAAAGAGCTCACCCGCGATATTTACACCCTCGCCGGCGAAGAGTTCAATATAAATTCGCCGAAGCAACTCGGAGAAATACTGTTTGTAAAGCTTAATCTTCCCTCAAAGAAAAAGACCAAAAGCGGCTTTTCCACCAACGCGGAAGTTTTAGAAGATTTACGTTACGATTACCCGATAGTCGATTTGATACTTAAATAC
>JAFZIW010000150.1 GCA_017554125.1 Clostridia bacterium
CAAAGCTCTTTAAGGTCTACTACCAGCGCCGTCATACCCGATACGTAACACTGCTTTGTGCAGACCTTGCGTATCTCCTTTACGGCTTCCATCGTCTTATCGTCCGAAGTGCCGGTGTCGAAGAAGACCGCCATCATGGTCGAGTGGTCGGTGTTGAATTCGCGGTATACCTTGTCCGGCAACAATTCTTTCGGTATCGAGATATCGGCGAGGGAATCGTACCATAAAACCGTATCCACGTGGTCGATTTTTTCTACCTTTTCTTTAAGCCGGGCGACGTCTTTATCGGGCATATCCTCGAAAACCAAAAAGGTGAACGCGCCTTTTGAAAAATCTTCGAGCAGTTCGTTTTGCCCTTTTACCGTTTCGATTTCGCTCGGCAGATAAGTAAGCATATCGTAATTTACCCGCGTGGCGAGCATACCGAGTATCGCCGGCAACAACAGAATCGCCGTGAGGATAAGTATCGGTATGCGAAACCTTACTACCGCTTTTGAAAAAAGCATATTCTCCCCTCCGTACAGAAATAATACAATAATAATATATCGACGGTCATATTCATTTAACATAGGCAATTATCATACTCGTGACTGAAAAACAGACACGCGAACAAATTTGCCTAAAAAAATCGCCCGAAGGCGATTTTTTCAAGACGCGTTTTTCTAAATATCAAGGTCGTTCAGCAGTTGTGCAAATTCGGCGGCGAAATTATGCTTTAAGAGGAATATGCGCCGTATATCCCGCGCGTATTCTTCCTGCATTCCGAGTTCGAGCCATTCGAGGACAAGCCCGAAGCATACGCATTTGTAATAGTTTATTACGGTTTTGCGGTCGGCGTCCTTTATGGCGGTGCCGGTAAGCACCGTGTCAACGTATTCAGCTACGAAATATTCGCAAACGTTCATAAGGTGGCGCTCGAAGACCTCGCGGTTTACCGAGCGGTAAATGTGCATTATCGCCCGCTCTTTGTTCGAGGCGAATTCGGTTATCGCGTCGAAGCATTCGAGTATGGTCGATACCGTGGGGTATTTGGCGATTATGCTTTCGGTTTCCTCTTTTATCATCTCGTCGATGAGGTCGGGAAGGTCCTGATAGTGATAGTAAAAGGTGTTGCGGTTTATGCCGCATTCGCTCACTATGCGTTTTATGGTGATTTCCGAAAGCGGGTATTTTTCAAGAAGCGCCATAAAGGTATCCTTTATCGCCTTGCGCGTAAAATCTGCCAATTTTTTCACCCCGGTTGCCTTTTTTGTCATTATACATTATATTCGCGCGAAATTCAAGCGTTTAATCCGGCGGCTTGACAAATACCCCGAGGGGGTATATAATAATCGCGTGACGAAAGGAAGGCTTTTTATGGAAAACAATCTCTGCTCTTGCGGTAAAGAGAAAAAAACCTGCCGTGAAGAAGGGCTTAAAAGGTCGCTTCAAAACCGGCTTAAAAGAATTGAGGGACAGGTTCGCGGAATAGAAAAAATGATAGAAAACGAAGCGTACTGCAACGACGTACTGATTCAGTCGGCGGCGGTGAGCGCGGCGCTTCGCGCCTTTAACCGCGAACTGCTTAAAAACCATATGCACACCTGCGTTTTGCGTGATATAAAGGCGGGCGAAGAGGGCGTTATCGACGAGCTTGCCGAAACGCTTTACAAACTGATGAAATAGAGGCGGTAAATATGAAGGAATACAATGTTACCGGCATGAGCTGCGCCGCCTGCGCCGCGCGCGTGGAAAAGGCGGTAAAGTCGGTTTCCGGCGTAACGGAATGCGCGGTAAGCCTGCTTACGAATTCGATGACCGTCGAGGGCGGCAATGAAGCGGACGTCATCGCCGCGGTGACCGCCGCGGGTTACGGCGCGGGCGTCGCGGGCAAAGAAACTCACGAAAACGACGGCGACAGCGCCTTTTCGGTCGAGACAAAGCGGCTTAAAACGCGGTTTTTGACCTCTCTTTGCTTTCTTGTCGCGCTTATGTATATTTCGATGGGACACGGTATGCTTTCTCTGCCGTTACCGGAATTTCTTGCGGGGAACCGCGCGGCGACGGGGCTTGCCGAACTGTTGCTCGCCGCGGCGGTGGCGGTTATTAACGGCAGATTTTTTATAAGTGGAGCAAAGGCGGCGATACGTCTTTCGCCTAATATGGATACGCTTGTCGCGCTCGGCTCTTTCGCGTCGTTCGCGTACAGTACCGCCGTGCTTTTCGCCGTTACGGCGAACAAAGATTTTTCGGGCGAATACTATTTTGAATCCGCCGCTATGATACTTACACTCGTCACGCTCGGCAAAATGTTCGAGGCGAGAGCCAAGGGCAAAACAGCTTCGGCTATTCAAAAGCTCGCCCGCCTCGCGCCCGACACCGCCTTTGTGATACGCGACGGTAAAGAAATCGCGGTACCGACGTCCGGAATAATGCCGGGCGACGTTGTCGCCGTTCGCCCCGGGCAGGGTATTCCGGTCGACGGCGAGGTAATTTCCGGCAGTACCGCGGTAGACGAATCGGCGCTCACCGGCGAGAGCGTTCCCGCCGATAAAGCGGCGGGCGACCGCGTTTTTTCGGGAACCGTAAACCTGACCGGATATATCGAGTTTCGCGCCCTTTCGGTGGGCGAGGATACCGTTCTTTACAGGATAATCAAAAGCGTTTCACGCGCCGCGGCAAGCAAGGCGCCGTCAGCCGCGCTCGCGGATAAGGCGGCGGGGGTGTTTGTTCCGACGGTGCTCGGTATTTCGGCTCTTACGGCGGCGGTCTGGGCGCTGGTCGGCGCTTCGCTTCCGGTAATACTCACCCATTCGGTCAGCGTGCTTGTCATAAGCTGTCCCTGTGCGCTCGGACTTGCCACGCCGGTCGCCGTAATGGTGGCTTCGGGCGCGGGCGCGAGGCGTGGAATACTTTTCAAAAACGCCGCCGCGCTTGAAAACGCCGATAAAGCGAGAACGGCGGTTTTCGATAAGACCGGAACCGTTACGACGGGCGATTTCGGAGTGACCGACGTAATCCCTTATTCGGCGGATGAAAAAGAGCTTCTTTGCCTCGCGTTCGCGTTGGAGACAAAAAGTGAACACCCGATTTCCCGCGCCGTGGTCGCGTTTTGCGAGGAAAAGGAATGCTCCGCGCCGCCGGCGGAAAATTTCACCGCCGTATCAGGCGGCGGAGTAAAGGGCGAGTATAACGGCGAAATATTGCTCGGCGGAAATATCGGTTTTGTTTCGGAGACGGCAAAGGTGGAAAAGGAAATACGCGATACCGCGGAAAAGCTTTCCGCCGAAGGTAAAACGCCGCTGTTTTTTGCTCTCGGCGAGAGGGTGCTCGGAATTATAGCCGTTGCGGATAAAATAAGAGAAGAAGCCGCAAAATGTATCGCCGAAATACGAAAAAGCGGCAAGAAAACGGTAATGCTTACCGGAGATAACGCCGTAACCGCCGCCGCGGTCGCAAAAGCGGCGGGAATAGACGAATACTACGCTTCCCTTTTGCCCGACGAAAAGGATGAAAAAATAGAAGAATTCATGAAGACCGGCAAGGTCCTTATGGTGGGCGACGGCATTAACGACGCGCCAGCCCTTACCCGCGCGGATATCGGCGTGGCGATAGGCGCCGGTACCGATATCGCTATCGACAGCGCGGATATAGTGCTCTTAAAAAGCGGGTTGGTAGGCCTTCCCGCCGCGCTTAAACTCAGCCGCGCCGCCTATAAAAATATGAAACAGAACCTCTTTTGGGCGTTTTTTTACAACGCGGCGGCGATACCGCTTGCCGCGGGAGCGCTCTCGCCGCTCGGCGTTACGCTCAGCCCCATGATAGCCGCGGCGGCTATGAGTATGTCGAGTGTTTGCGTTGTAACAAACGCTTTGCGGCTTGCCCGGTTCGGCTCGCCGGACGGCGTTGAAAATACAGAAAACATAAAAAAGGAGAAAAATATGAAAACACTTAAAATTGAAGGAATGATGTGTGAGCATTGCGAGGCGCGCGTAAAGGCGGCGATTTTAGCGGTCGGGGGCGTAAGGAGCGCCGACGTCAGTCATAAAACGGGAACCGCGCGGGTGGACGCTTCGCCTGAGGTGACAGACGCCGCCCTTATCGCCGCAATAGAGGCGGCGGGGTATACCGTTGTGAAATAACAGGCGGCCGCGTTCGCTCGGCATACCGATTTATTTTTGACCCGGATATTTCCGGGTTTTTTATGTGTTTTTTGAAGAAAGTAGGGGCGGATAGTATCCGCCCGTTTTTTATACCGCGGCAAAGAGGCAAATCAATTTATTTTTACCCGGTCATTTCCGGATTTTCGGCTCGTTTTTTTGGGAAAAAATTAAAAAAGCGCAAAATTTTGATAAAACTGGACAAAATTTTGATATACATTTGATTATGCACGTTGTATAATATATGTGTATAACTGTAGTTGTAGTTTTACGAATCTAACAAATGAGGTGTACAAAATGAGAACAAAAAGACTTTTGTCAGCCGTGATGTCTATGGTCATGGTATTTACCATGTTCTTCGTGCTGACGTTGGTGGTAAACACCGCCGCTCCGATGACGGCGAGCGCGGCTACCACCGCAACCGAAGGAGCGATATTCATCGGCAGCACAACAAAAACAGTTACTTGTGCTTTTATACCGTTGAATATAACGGTATCATCAACTACCTGGTATAAGCTTTCCTTCAAGTGCAAAATGCTTCAAAACGGCAGATCGACCGCTCAGGCGGGCAAGCCGTCTATAGGTATTTTGGGTCAGGCGGCAAGCGATTACTCGACTGCTTATGCTATAGGAACATGCCCTTCATGGGCGGGCAGTTATTCCTCGGAATCGTCTGATACCGACGATTATAATAATAATGCCACAATATCCAGCGGCGTATATTCAATGTATTTCAAGCTCGACAGCGGCACTTGGAATAAATCAGTTGATAAATATAGCCAGGGCAACAGATCGTTTTATCTTACCATAGGTAACGCCGCGTTCAGAAATTTTGGCAGTCACGTTGCCTTTGATAATATGGGTTGTTCGTTTATTTTCAGCGATGTTTCGGTCTATCAGGCGGCAAGCAACGGCGGCTCTACCTCCGGCGATAACCTGATACCTCAAATCAACGATTCTAACGTTGATTTCGGCGGCACTTACTTTTATACAAGTGATGCCGGCACGTCCAGCACCTATTCCGATGCTCCTTTGGGCGCATCCGCAAACAAGTGGCACGTAATGGCTATGCCCGACCACGTTAAGTATATAACCGTTCCGAGCGATTATAATACTTCTTCAAACTATAACTCGGCTAATTTCAGCCAGCATGCTGCTACCGATTATACCCGCGAGTATTATACAAACTCAAATTATTCCGATTTGACATTCGCCAAACTTGCAAACAGCAATAACGCCGGATTTCAGGTTATACCTGCCGACGTTAACAAAAAGATGATAGTCATCGACGCTAACCACGAAGGCGAGGCGGACAATAGGACGACCGACGGATACAAGCCGGTATATAACAGACCTGCTAACATATTTATTCCTCTCTCCCTCGGTCAGTATAATATCAGTAAATACGGCGCAACTACTGATACGAGCTATCTTGTAAGGGTATCTATGAAAGCGGTTCGCCTTGAAGGGGACGGTTATCCTGTGCTCGGCAGAATCACCCCCCGTGAGACCGACCGTTCTCAGGCACTCGGTAAAATGGCAAAGAATATGCACCTTAGCGGATATTACGGTGCGGGCAGCCACGAAACGTACACCGGCGGCGAGTATTCCTATAACGAATCAACCGGCGAATTTGTCGGTTGGGTGCGTATGAAGGGCGGCGACTCAACGTATAAAACAAAATACGGCACCGCTGATATTTTAACTATAGGTAACGCCGAACACGTATGGCAGGAAGGCACGTTTGATACGACCGAGTTTAATACTTCCTTTGCAATAAGCGATATAAAGATAGATCTGTATTCTTATACCGGCAGTTATACGGTTGACAGTCTCTTATATGAAGATATAGCGTTACCGCTTTATGCCGATACTATTGATACCGACACACGGTGGGCGTATCAGTGCAACGGCTCAAACAACTATTCGTGTTACGCAAGAGACGTAGCGAGAGCCGGTCAGACGACCTGGAACGCCGAGGGCTGCGTTGGTATGGTTCATACCGTTGACCTTACCGCTTGTATGAAAGGCAACCACGTAGGAAATATGACACATCACGCGGCGACCGATACTACCCGTGAATACTGGGGTTGCTCAACCTGCCGCAAGAGTTATGCGGATCCTTACGGGCTTGAAGAGATAACCGATACTTCAGCTACAAAACAAATGGCAATTCTTCAGGCAAGCGGTTCGGGAACCGAAACCATTGTATATCCCGTTAAGCTTAACGGCTTTGAAAACAACCAGTGGTTCAAATTCACCTGTAAGGTAAAATGCTTCGGCGACAGCACTCCGGTCGTCTCAACGCTCTATGCCAATTATGACGGCCTGAATCAATGCGAAACAACGGTATCCACAAGTAATGACGGCGACTTTGCTGTTTGGGAGACGAGTTATGACGCGTCAACCGGCATACTTACCGCATACATCAAAGCGTGGATAAAGGACTCTATCAACAAAGGCACCCGTTATCCGTTTGAGCGTATTAACCCGGTATCGGGCGCTAACTGCGCTATAGTAGTGGGCAACGGAAGATATGCAGGATCCGGCTTTGCCGAGGATAACCATACTACCGGTTTTGCCATAACCGAACCCGCGCTCTATAAGGTGAGCGGCGCTACGACCGGCGGTTCAAGCGGTCTTACAGACGCAAAGGGCAAATCAACCACTGGCGATAACCTTGTTGCTCCGATGACCGATAAAACCATTGATTTTACAAGCAGCTACAGCACAAGCTGGACGGCTTCCAATAACCCGCTTGCCGCTCCTATAGGCAAATGGTATAGAATAGGTTCAAAAGTGAACTGGATAAAAGCCAGCAATATACCTGCCGGTTTCTATGAAGGCACCGCAACCTCGAAGATGATCGAACTTCGCGGTCTTGCCGATAACTCAAACGCAAGATATTTCTTCCAGAAACAGTTGTTCCTCGATAGTGAAAAGGCATATACGTTAGAGTTTGATTACCGCTCATTTAGCGGCTATGAGCCGTATGTTAATATCAATTATCATACCGGCGGTAGCTGGACCACTCTTACCAGAACGTCCGAGTCCTTTACCGGCTCGCACGCTACTATCACCTTCACAACTCCTGCGGACTTGCGCACATCGGGCGACGGTAACTTCCTGCTTAAACTCGGTTTGCCTTATGAGTCAAAAGCTTCGTCTTCTGCCTATTTCACAAATATTAAGGTAACAAGTGCTTCGGGCAATAACAGTTTGATTTACGGCGATTTCTCACTCTCCGATGCCGGCACGCTTACGGCGGGCAACACCGCTACCGTTATGTACGGTTGGGAAAATGCATCCGCTCTTGCATTAGGCTACAGCTCGGTTAAAGTTATGAGCATACCTTCCGGCTTCTTCACAGGTACAGCCGTTTCGGGCGATACTACTATAGCACTTAAGGTTCAGGGTCAGAACTATATTGAGCCGCAGTTTAAGGTTCGCCTTAAAGCAAACACATATTATAAATTCTCTTATGATTACAGAAGCGTTGACGACACGCCCGAATTCTTTGTTCGTGACGACGACGTTGATAAACCTACGCTGATTTCGTCCTATTCCGGCGGTAAGTACCGTATGACCTATCAGGTTTATAACAGTGGCGCTGAGGATTACAGTAGATTCTGCTTCTCATACGGCGCAAACAGCAGCAGTAAAACGATGTATATCGGCAACCTCCAGCTTTATGAGCTGACAGGTTCGGGCGGTTCAACTGTAGGCGCCAACATTATAGGCAATATGAACGCGATACTCGACAACTCGGTTTACAGCGGCATTACAAGCAGCGGCACGGCTGTAACGCTTACTCAGGATGACGCTACAAACATCACCCGCGACCTTGCAAACGGCTGGTTTGTAGCTATTCCGGGCAACGTTTACACTGACGACGCCAAGGTAGTTAAGGTATCAAGCGATTTCTTCAACTATGGAACGCCCGCACAGCGCCAGGAGCTTATTCGCAAGGTTGTTTTAGGCCGCGCTTCGGCGGTCAGCGGCGACCCCACCTATGACCCGAATAACGACGGCAGTGCGACCAGTGACGTTAAGGACCTTGTTCATTCAAAACTTGCCACACTTTACAGCGCAGGAGAAACCGTAAACGCCACCGATTCAATGGTTGAGACAATGTTTGAAACCATAATGAATCCGAGCGATTCAAGCGGTTGGGTTGCAGGCGGCACTTCATATTACGTTTCTTCTTCCGAGG
>JAFZIW010000151.1 GCA_017554125.1 Clostridia bacterium
GAAAACCGCTTTTCCGAAGTTTTATCGTTAGTTGCGTATACGGGCGTCGGCACTTCAAATAAAGCTTTCACCACTTCGCCGGAGCTCACCACGCAAGGTATGTTGCGCAAAGCGTGGCGGTGTATGGAAAACGACGGTATTTATCTTTACAAGGGCGGAACCGAAGGCTTTGCCAACGCGGGAAACGAGCCGTATTCCGAATTCTACGCATGCCAGATTGCAAAAGCCATGGGGCTTAACGCCGTGGAGTATGATTTGGAGCGTTGGAAAGGGATACTTGCCTCAAAATGCAAAATTTTTACTGATATCAACACATCTTTTATCCCCGCCGGAAGAATCATAAAGAGCGGCGGAATCAAGGGTTGTCTTGATTACTATGAAACTCTCGGAAAAGAGTTTTCCGAGAGTCTTAAAAGTATGCTTGTTTTTGACGCCGTTATTTATAACGAAGACCGGCATTTCGGCAACTTTGGCGTGCTGCGCGACAACAAAAGCGGCACTGTTATTTCGCCGGCTCCGATATTTGATAACGGCTTGTCGCTTTTCAATTATGCAATGGAAGACGATATAAAGGATTTGGACGCCTACGCAAAAACGCGCTCGAATCCGTATGGCGTTTCTTATGAGAGCATTTGCTCTGAAGTCATGGGGAGAACACAAAAAACTCAGCTCAGAAAACTAATCGGTTTTGAATTCAAACGGCATAAAAGCATAAATCTTCCCGAGGAACGTTTGATTTCCATCGAGAATCATCTGCAAAAGCGAATCATTAAACTGCTTGCGCTCTGAAGCGAATAATCATTATTCTTATAAGAGCAGTATAATGTTTCACAATAGCATTACTTTTGTATCAAATGTCGATTCGCTCGACTGGAAGGACAACGCCACGGCGGAGAGCATTTATAAACGGGTCGTTGGCAAGGTCAAACCCGGCTCGATAGTGCTTTTCCACAACGACGCCGAACATACGCCGGAAGCGCTGCCAAACATCCTTAAAACGCTGAAAGAACAAGGGTATGAGTTTGTATTTATAGATGACTTGATTTATAAAGAAAATTACGAAATCAAGCACGACGGAACGCAATGCAAAATGAATTGATATAACGGTAGGGGCGGATATTATCCGCCCGCTTTTTATAACGGGCGATTGATAATCGCCCCTACGATAGAAAATATGTAAAGCATAAAAATGCCGGCGGTTTGCCAACTGATTATTTCATAGGTGAATTCCGGTTTTTTAGTCTTCAAATTGTGCTTTTATTTTTTCGTTTACAAGAACATCTGCTCGTGGAATCTGTTTCAAATCATCTTTCTTTATAGCAATATCGCCTATAGGCGCATGTTCACCATACAGGTCAAAAAACACATCCCATGTATCATCAATGGATTCTTCCAACCAAATAACCCCTTGCATGCCTTTGTGGACGCCATATTTTGCATATTCTTCTTTTTCGACAATAAGTTCGACATGATCCATATATTTCATTTTACTTTCCTCCGTATGGTGTAGTTAATCTGATTCTTCTGTTCGGACATACCATAAATCCGGCAATAAAGGATACTGTCGCACCGGTATTCTTGTTAGGTATTTCAATTCTTATACTTATTCGCTGACCGTATTTATTTAATAGTCCTAATTTGTAATTCCCGGAAATATATTTTTTTAATCCTTGCTTTTCAACTCCCTGTTTCAGCCAATTTGAATCACTTACATTATATCCCCATGACTCAAACATTCTTTCTTTAGTATGGGTTTCTTCGCCTTTTGTATTAAACAAATACGGATCAAATTTTTTATAATCCGCATATGCCTCCGCCTTTTTTTCAACTACGCTCTTTGGTATATTTTCCAACACGCAATGGCAATATGGATGATGCGGATACCGTGGATGCTTATCACCTGCGAACCAACACCCGTCAAGCGCTAAACATTCGGGGCAATGGTTTTCACTTAAATTACGGTGAACCCATTTAACCCAATTCTGCGATTCGGAAGCACTTTTTCCCCATAGTCCTTTTAAGAATTCATCAAAATCCAAACTCATAAATTATAATACTCCTTTCCTTTTTGGATTTCAAGAGCATTAAAACTTAAGAGTATGCGACATTCAACGACATAATTATTACTTTTATATCTAATGTTGACAGTCTCGCTGGAAAGAAACGGCTACGGCGGAGAGTATTTATAAACGGGTCACGAGCAAGGTCAAAAACGGCTCGATAGTGCTTTTTCACAACGACGCCGAACATACGCCGGAAGCGCTGCCAAACATCCTTAAAACGCTTAAAGAACAGGGTTACGAGTTTGTGTTTATAGATGATTTGATCTATAAAGATAATTACGAGATCAAGCACGACGGAACACAATGTAAAATGAATTGATATAACGGTAGGGGCGGATATTATCCGCCCGCAGTTTTAACAGAAAAAGGCCGCGGTGAAATCACCGCGGTCTTTGTGCGTTTATTCAGATTATTCAGCCGCTTCGGCTATAACGTCGTTCTTTGCGTGCATATAGTCCATAGCGTCGCCCCAAACTTCGTCGCCGTTCGGGTTGAAGAACGGATCAAAGCCGTCGCATTCATCAAGTTCGAGAGTTGCCTGTCTTGCCATTGTAAGACGTGCTTCAGCTGTCTTGCAATTAAAGAAGCCGCTCGGAACTTTAACGAGTCTTACTGTTTCGTTGTTGTTGCCGTATCTTGAGCCGAACCAACCGTTCGCAAGATCGCGAGCCACGGCGTTTTCACCGGACTGATCAACAGTCACGCTGACGCTGTCCTTATCGTTTACAAGCTCACTGTAGATACTGTCGTCATAGATAGCGTTGAGGTTGCCCATGATGTTTACGCCTATTGCGTTTCCGCCCGTGCCGTCAAGCTCATAAAGTTCAACGTGGTTGATGTAAAGAGTCCTGTCAAACAAATCTTTGAACCTGAATCTGAATCGTGTGTTGGGATCCTTGCCGCTGTCCTTAGTAACTGAAGAATTCGCATAGATCTCGTAAGTCATAACGTATTTGCCGCCCGTTTTAGACGAAATCTTGGTAGCGGTAACATTTGAGTTGTTAAACTCAAGGTCGGGCATACTGAGCATCTCTCTGTAATTGAAAGAGAGGCGGTAATAGGTATCGGCTTTAAGTTCGGTCTTGAACTGAAGCTCGGTCCAGTCGCTGTTGTCGACCTTAATGGCGATATCGTCGCGTCCGGTCATAGCGGTATCCGCGCTGTCAAAGAAGCCGGTCGGAATAGCCATTATCTTAACGTCCTGATACTTTGTAAGGTTGCCGTAACCGTTCCAGTAAAGCATTTGAGAGGCTACGTTTTCAGCAGTTACCGCGCCTACGGTACTGTATGAGAAGTCGCCGTTCTGAAGGATGTTATCGCCAAAGGAATCTCCGCCTAAAACCTTGCGGATTTTCACGTTTGCAATATACATTGAAGAAAGACTGCGCGCGTTCCACGCAAGACCTATCTGCAATCTGAAGTTATTGCCGCTTGAATTCAGATCTGAGCGGGTCGTAAACTGTGCCGTGTAATGATAGCCGTTAAACGACGCCGCGCTGTCAAGCTCGCCGCCTGAAACGGTCGTAAAGCTGCCGCCGTTCTGCTTATCCTGTAAAAGAATCCTCGGAACGTATACTCCGCCGAAAGCGCGGCAATCCATATCAAACTGATATGTCGTGCTGGAATCAAGAACGGTATCATAAATTATCGCCTGAGCGGATGAGCTGTCTTTATAACCCGCCATCTTGAGCATCTTGGGAGCGCCCGGCTCGGGAGGAGTTTCACCGTCGAAGAAACCGTTCGGGATATCCGCGAGGGAAACGATACCCGAAATATCAGACTTGCTCCAGGTTCTGATCGGAGCGTTCATAATGGTGCCGTTAGCGCGGTCGGTCCATTCGCCCGAACCGTTAAGCTGAGTACAGCCGGAATACTTGTAATTGTTTGCGAAATCAACCGTCTTATCGGTGATCGGTGCGCAGAGGTTTTCGCCCGTGTAGGTTCCCGCCGCCGCGTCTACCGCCTCGTAGATCTCAGGGTCGGTAAAGGCAAACGCCGTGTCGTAAGCGGTGTTGGTAACACCCGGGTTCTGGCCGGAGGTCGGTATAAAGTTGCCTATCATAATCGCGGTGTGAGCGCCGTTGGTCGAGTTATAATACTTAAACTGGTTATACGATTTCGGATCGGCGCGCCACATATAGAACGCCGCTGTATAGGTGCAGGTCGTGGGATCGTAATCCACCCATTTGGTAACAACGCCGTCCTTAGCCACGTTGCTTGTTCTGTCACCGGGATAGAAGGTGCCTATACTGCCCCAATAA
>JAFZIW010000152.1 GCA_017554125.1 Clostridia bacterium
ACCACCGGCGCCCATTCGGTTATTATGATAGGTAACTTTGTTCCGAACAGCCTCGGTACCTACGGCTCGGGCGCGGGGCTCGACGAGATATCCGATACTTCGTTTGCTTTCGCGGACCCCGAACTGTACGCGGCGGATGACGCGGCGGCGGGCACCTATACGGGCGATAACCTCTGCGTTCAGATAACCGATAAGACCAACACATTCGACACGGCTTACAGATATTCCGCCTGCACGCAGTTAGGCGGCGCCGGCGAATGGGCTGACCGCGAGGAAGGCACCCTTATTACGGCTCCTCTCGGCAAATGGAGCAGGAACTATGAGGACAGTAACGTGTTCCTTTCCGATATACCGGCGAGCTTCTTTGATAACAACTGCGCACACGAATCGACTTCACCCGTTCCCGCGCAGGCGGCGACCTGTGTAAACAAAGGTCACAACGCCTATACGGTTTGCGATACTTGCGGAGTAAAAATAGGTTACGTTGAATATCCTATTGATCCTACAAATCACGTTGGCGGGACCGAAGTTGTAAACTACAGGGCGGCAACGGCTAAAAAAGCCGGATATACCGGCGATACCAGATGCGCCAGCTGCCACGCGGTGCTCGCCTACGGTGAGGCGATACCGGCTACCGGCGATTTCGGAACGCCGAAGATGTTTACGATAAGCCCCAATAGCTCTGACGGTACGAGCTATGCGAACGTATTTATTCCGCTTGAGTTTACCGAAACGGCGGGAACGCCTCTTACCGGCACCTGTTACTTTAAGCTTACCTTTAAGGCAAAACTCTTAGGCGAACAGCTTCCTATCGTAGGCGTTGCGAGATATGCAAGCTGGAACGGCGGAGCGCAGTCCGAGTATAATTACGCAAACAATAACCAGAAAGAGCATTCGGATACGGTGCTTATGTCGAGTTACGATCCTTCTACTCTTACGTTTACTGCTATAATCAAACTGTATCTCACTAACGTTCATCCGGATACCGGCGTTCACTCCTTTATCACCATAGGCAATATGGAGCATAATAACAACTGGTATGACGAAAAGAACTTCCAGGCACATTTCGCCTTTACCGATCCTCAGCTTTACGCGTATAATACCGATACGAGCGAAACTTATGGCGAAAACCTGATTTCACCTGTCGCTGCGAATACGGTTTGCACCAGCCCCACGTATCAGTTCGGCAGTAACGGCTATACGGGAGACGATAGCTTTATTGCCGCACCCGCCGATACCTGGTGCATTGATACTACCGCGTCGCTTATTTCCTGCACGGATATTCCCGCGGGATACTTTAACGTGGTAACCGTTCCGGAAGGAACGCCTAAAATGCTTCGCCTCGCGGGCGCCAAGAGCACCACAAATCAGCAGGCGCTTAATCTTGAAACACATCTTGAAGCGGGTAAGACCTATCAGTTTGACCTTGATTACCGCGCTTTCGGCGGCGTAAGTCCTTATATAAATATTCAAACCGCGGCTGAGGGAGGCAGTTATTCTTCAAGTCTTGTTACTTATACGAATACCGCTTCAGACGTTACCGGCGCTCACCGTTCGGTCCGCTTTACAATGCCCGCTAACGCGAGGTCAACAAACAACTTTAAGACCTACTTAGGTCAGAAATGGCCGCTTAAGAATACCGGCGTTGTATTTTTCGCGAACGCTTCTCTCCGTGAGGTTTCGGGCGGCACGCTCGGCGAAAATCTCTTTGCAAACGGCGATTTCCATTTAGGCGGCGCCGGCAGGATAAGTTCACTTAACGCGAGCACCGCTCTGACCGGTTGGGGTCAGAACGATATACTCAACTATCCTTCCGCAACGCTTATGCCTATCCCCGATGGCTTCTTCGAGGGTACCGACGTTTCGGGCGACAGTACGATAGCTCTTAAAGCCACCGGCGGCAACTACGTTGAGCTTCAGTTCAAAGCGGAGCTTAAGCCCGACACGTACTATTTGCTCACTTACGATTACAGAAATATCGACAAATTGCCGCGGCTGTCTGTCAAGGCAAAGGGCTCTGTTACCTCCACTAAACTCAGCGATCATTCGCTCGTGAAATATAAAATGAGTTATCAGCTTTATTCGGATGAAAACAACACTCCGTATGACGGCTCGGGAAATGACGCGAATACGAGAATGCGCCTTAAATTCGGCGCTTCAAGTGCCTCGAAGACACTTTATATAAATAACGTTCAGCTCTTTGAGCTTGACGGCGACGGCGGAAACCCGGTAGGCGCAAACATTGTAGGCAACCTCAATTCGATTTTGGACGGCGCTTATTACAGCGTGCTTGAAAATGTAGGCGATACCGCCGGCGTTACCCTTACGCAGGACGGCTCTACAAACTGCGGCCGCGACCTCGCAAACGGTTGGTTTGCGGCGACCTATGACACCACCTATGCGGCAGCCGATCTTGTAAGAGTACCGGATAATTTCTTCAATTATCTTGATTACGGCAGACGCATAGAACTGCTCAGAAACACTCTTTTAGGTGTTAGGGAAAGCGATGGTATAAATCCGCACTTTAACCCCAATAACGATGAAACCTGGGCGGATATAATCGATTTGATATGTGCCAAGAAGCTTGCGATAGCAAGCACGAACGTTGTTGAAAATACCGTTACCATAAACGGTAATCCGATATCCGAATACAGGATATTCAACGACGGCGCCGATTCCTCCGCGGCATCCGCGGTAGAAACCACCGTTTCCGAATTTATTGATGCGGATATTCAGTCGGTATCAACGATGCCGGCGGACGGCAAGGTTATTCGTATATGCGCGGATAACGCGGTAAGACCGGATAAAGGCAGAGTATCTGTTTCCGGCAACACGCTTACCATTTCGGCGTACAGGTCTGAATTCATCAAATACGCGACCGACGGATTTGATACTCTGTTTACCGGCAGCAGCGTCAGCTTCGCGAATGGCTACAGCCGTGAGTTCAGCGTCGCCACCGAGGCCTATTCAAGCGGCTCCGATAAGCGCATTATAGGCGGCTCAACGCAGGATTCAATAGGTTACAGCGTAGGCGATACCGCAACCGTTCGTTTGGCGGCGGTAAGTTTGAGCCACGCGAAGATACTCACGGGTGTTTCATACTTTAAGATTCATATGTATAATGAAACCACCGGTGCCACGTCTGACACCTACGTAACGCCTACAAACGGTGTTTATGAGTTTACGGTTACAAGCGGCAGCACACCGGGCTTTGTCTTCTGGTATGCCATAGCCTGCGATTCAAACAAGAACAGCATATCCGCCTTCTATGAGGTCGATAGCGTAAGCGGTACTATATACCACTTCGCCGGCAGCGTAGGCTTCGGTGTAGAGAACATATCCGTTTCCACCGCCAAACCTTCCGACTTTAACAGTTACTGGCAGGGCGTAGCGGCAGGCATAGGCAGCACCTCGGGCGCTACCGTTACCTCGACCAGCGCGGATTCAGGTTATAACGCATACTTAGTAAAGATACCCTGCGGTACCGATATAAACGGCAATCAGGGTTACGCCACCGGCTATCTTACCTATCCTTCGGGCGCTTCAAGCACCTCAAAGATCAAGCTCAAGGTTAAATTCCAGAGTTACGGCGTAAGCGCTCCGGGCAAGGTTTACGAAGCTAATACCGCGGTATTCAACGTATGCGCGCACAGTATGGATATAACGAGCAGTTCTTCCATAAGCGCATATCAAAGCTATAAAGACCAGTACGGATTCAACTATACCGCAAGCACGGTTGAAGGCACATACTATTACCAGATGATAAGGCGTGACCTTACAGCCGCCAAGTTTATGATTGATTACTTCGGTTCTGGCGGTAATAACTTCTGGAACGGTAATGACTTCGAGGCGGCGGGCGCCAGTATGGGCGGCTTCCAGAGCACGGCGGTCGCGGCGCTGCTTAAATACGCCACCGCAAACGGCGAGGGTATCAGTCACCTTAATATCGAAATACCGTATATGTGCGACTTAAACGGCGAAAACAACGGCAGAATGCCGAGATACTGGGGCACAAGATACACGGCAAGCCTCAAGTATTTCGATACGGTATACTTCGGCAGTATGGTAACCTGCAAGACTACGATTTTCGCGGGTCTCGGCGATTCTATCTGTCCGGCGTCCGGCACATATTCGCTCTATAAAGCGATAGCGGCGTCCGATAAGAAGATAACCTATCAGCAGGGCGCTACCCACAGCAGTACCGGCTCGGGTGCGAAATTCACACGAGCCACCGGCGCACAGGCGCTATTGTTAGCGGCGTAAATACCGTATAAAAAATTTCAAGTGCCTTCCGCAAGAAGCGGAAGGCACTTTTGTTTACTGTTCTTTTAATTCGCGGTTAAATCGAATCAAAAATAAATCGGTAGAGGCGGTCAAAAAAGCCGTAATCGGTCGGGTAATTGCTGAAAGTGATATCCGTTCCGGCGCATTTTCTGATTCCTTTAACGACCGCGTCGCGTCCGATTCTTTCTTCCAACCGGTTAAGCAGGCGCAGGTCGCAGAGCGCTTCAGCAAAAACCTTTTGCCTTAAAGAGGGAATAACGCCGTCGCCGTACGGATAAACCGAAAACGCATCGCCCGAAGGGAAAGCTCCGCCGGCGTCGGTCACGGCGTAAGGGTCGATAAGCGCCCGCGAATACTGGGTATAATAGAAATTATATCCCCAATGCAAGAATCCCGAAATGCCGTACAGATAGAACTGAACGCCGATGATTCTGTTTCGCGGCGAGGGCATTGAGAAAAAACGGTTGGCGACGCCGGTGGTCTGACAGCAGCAGTAATAACACCAAAGCGGCGAAACCTTTGCCTTAATATAAGGCTCTATCGCGTCGGTCGCAACCACCGGAACGTCTACGAGACCCTCGCGGTAGAAATCGAGGTCGGAGAGCGCGTCGATATGCGGGCAGTTTCCGATTAACGGAAGCAGAATCTCCCCGGCAGCGCGGTATGCGGGCAGATGCTTTATATTCGGCTCGTCCGAGACGTGAAAATAAAGTTGCCGCTCGCTAAGTCCCAAACCCTTGCAAAACGCTATAAGCGCGGGGACAAGTTCGCGTAGGAAGTTAGCGTATTCTTCACCGGCCGCGTCGGTTTCCCAACCGAAAACGCGTTTTTTTCTGCCGTCTTTCAAGGCTATTACCTTAGGCGCGTGCGCGGCGCCCCATTGGGTGAAAAAGTGGCTTATTTCAAATGTGTTTATGCCGTTTTTTTGAGATAAGCGGATAAACCGCTCAAGAAGCGAAAAATCAAAAGAGTACCGGTCGGCGGTCCGGGTTATTTTAACTAACTGGACGGTGGGGCGTTCTCCGCCTACCGCGGTATCGAGCGGCGGCGTTAATACCGGCGTTAGAATCATATTCATTCCGTGAGCGGCGGCGAGCGCCATATACTTATCTATAAGCGCCCAGTGCGCCTCTGAAAACACAGGGACGCGGTGAATGCTTGCAATACAGTCGCAGTGAAACCACTGCGTAAAAAGAAAGCTTTGCGGAGCGAGCGTAACGTTGTGAACCGTTATTTTAACCCGTACGCCGCCCGCCTTTTCACCGTTTGAATCAAAAAAGAGCACGGTCACGGGGTAGTCGCCCGGCGTGAGCTCGTCGGTTTTGACCGAAAACCACAGCGCGTTCCAGAACTCGCGCGCGTTTGCAGAGTCTTTTTTCGTGACAAACGGTACTAACGGGTCGGGGAAAAGACCGGGCGCGGAGGTTATATAGTTGCCGTCAACAAAGCCGGGAGCGGTCGGGTTATGAGAGGGAACAAGACCCACCGAGAAAACAGAAATATCCTTTATTGGCGATACCGCTTCCACGCGGTATTTTTTACCCGGCGTATTTTTGGAATTCAGGCGGTACGCCACCTGAAAGGATATTTCCTGACCGACGGCGCCCTCAAAAGCCGCGCTTTTGTTTCCGTAAATCTTTTGCGGAAACACCTTGGCAAGAGAGGAAAGAGGGCGAAGGGAAAGCTCGCTTCTTTTTGACATGGCTTTATCTCCTTATACTTAAAACTTAAAAAAGTTTTTGCTTTTGCCGCTGATATATTTATGAGAATACAAATCAAAACGCGCAACCGACGCGTTTTTATCATTGTAAACTTTCACCTTATAGTATCACGAATTCACGCGAAAATCAAGAAATATGATAAAAGCCGCCCGCGCGCCCGGAAGGAAAAAAGCGTACGTATTAAACTTACGTGAGCCTTGACATTCCATACGGCGTATGACATAATATTTATACTGTTTTATATAAGTGTTCATCGAATATTCCAAACAAAGGAGGGCGCGAAATTCGTCGCTTTGACGGCGCGGGTTCTCGTGCTGTGATTATGAACGATTTCAGATTTTTTTCACCCACCGAGGTTGTGTTCGGCCGCGACGCAGAAAACAATACGGGGGAATACGCCGCTAAATACGGCAGTAAAGCATTTGTGGTTTACGGTGAAAAAAGCGCGGTGGAAATCGGGCTTTTAAGTCGCGTTACAAAGTCGCTTGAAAGGGCGGGCGTGAATTTTATGCTTTTCGGCGGCGCAAGAGCGAATCCTACTCTCGCACACGCCGAGGAAGGCGCGAAAAGGGCGCGTGAATTCGGCGCCGACCTTATTATCGGTGTCGGCGGCGGAAGCGCTATCGATACGGCAAAGGCGGTCGCGCACGGCGCGGCAAACCCCGGCGTTGACCTTTGGGATATATGGACTAAAAAAGTGCCGCTTAACTGTTCCGTTCCGGTCGGTGCGGTGCTCAGCGTACCCGCCGCGGGAAGCGAAATGAGCGATTCCGCGGTGCTTACCAACGAAAGTATCGGCAAAAAGGCGGGAATAAACACCGATTTTAACCGTTGCAAATTTGCCGTAATAAATCCGGCACTCGGCGCTACTCTTTCAAAGTATCAGCTCGGCGCGGGCGTTGCGGATATTATGATGCACACGCTCGAACGCTATTTTATACCCGATATTTGCGCACAGCTTACCGACGAAATAGCCGAGGGACTGCTTCGGTCGGTCATAAAAAACGGAAAAGAGGTAATATGTCACCCGGATAATTATGAAGCGATGTGCGAAATATTCTGGGCTTCAAGCCTTTCCCATAATAATCTGACCGAATGCGGGCGCGGCAAAGATTTTTCGGTGCATAAACTCGGGCACGCGCTCTCGGCGAAATACGGCGTGACTCACGGCGCGTCGCTTACCGCGGTTTGGGGCGCCTGGGCAAACGAGGTTTATCGCGACTGTATACCGAGGTTCGAGAAATATGCGAAAACGGTCTGGGGAATTAAAGCGAGTGATGAAACCGCCGCCAAAGAGGGCATAGTGCGCACGGTCGAATATTTCAGGGAAATAGGTATGCCGACTTCAATTTGTGAGCTCGGCGTAAATCCCGGCGAGGAAGACTTCAGCGCTCTCGCGGCGGACGCCACAATGAACGGAAGCGTAAAGCTTTCGCGTATAAAACCGCTCGGCAAGGCGGAAGTCGAGAGAATATACAAAAACGCGGCGAAATAAAAGCGAATAAAAAACCGCCCTGACTGACCTGTCAGGGCGGTTTATGTATTGATTAGTCCTCAGAGATAGCCTCTACGGGGCAACCTGCCGCACAAGCGCCGCAGCTGATGCACTTTTCGGGGTCTATTTCATAATGAGCATCGCCCTCGGCGATAGCTTCGCACGGGCAACCTGCCGCGCAAGCGCCGCAGCTGATGCATTCGTCTGAAATCTTGTAAGCCATTTATTTACACCTGCCTTATATCAGCATAAGAGCATATACGCTCCATAGGTATTTTAACAACAAATCGCGCAAAATGCAAGTTATATTTCTTCAATTTCCTCAATTTCCTGTTTTTCCGCCTTTTTTTTGCCTCTGGAAATGATTTTTACGTCCTTCCGGTTGGCTTTGTAGGGTATCGAATCTTCTTTGTTCGGCTTTACGATTATATTGCCGGTTATAAGATTAGCGTCGATAACCGTGCCGAGTTCGCCGTCGCGTTTTACCGTGGCGCCGACGTTCGGCGTTATTTTAGCAAGCTCTTCGTACGCTTCCTGCTCGTATTTAAGACAGCATAAAAGTCTGACGCAGCTGCCGGAGATTTTCGTCGGGTTAAGAGACAACCCCTGCTCCTTCGCCATTTTTATGGACACCGGCTCAAAGTCGTTCAAAAACTGCTTACAGCAGTAAGGTCTGCCGCAAATGCCGAGTCCGCCGAGCATACGCGCTTCGTCCCTGACGCCTATCTGGTGCAGTTCGATACGCGCGTGGAAATGAGCCACAAGGTCTTTTACAAGCTCTCTGAAATCGATTCTCCCGTCCGCGGTGAAGAAAAAGGTTATTTTGCCGCCGTCAAAGGAATACTCAACGCTTACGAGTTTCATTTCGAGGTTATGCTCTGAAATCTTTTGCTCGCAAACCGCGAAAGCGGCTTCTTCTTTTTTGCGGTTCTCTTCAAGCTTTGCAAAGTCCTTTTCGGTCGCTTTGCGCAGAACTTTTTTAAGCTCTTTTACTATTTTGTTTTCAGGTACGGTGCGGACGCCGTCGCTTACCGTTCCGAGGCTCAGCCCGCCGGCGGATTCGACTATTACCCTGTCGCCGGGGACGAGCTCAATGCCCGCCGGGTCAAAGTAATAGCTTCTGCCCGTATCCTTGAATTTGACCGATACTACGTTTATCATAAGTTTACCTTTCTGCCGTTGCCTCAACCGCGAGGGATGAAAGCAACAACGATAAATTGGCGTTTGTTTTAAGAAGATTTTTATGGCTTATAAGAATTGAGTAAAGCCTTTCGTAACGCTTTACGAGTGTCGGCGAAGAAAGACTCCTAAGCTTTGACACCACGGTTACCTCAAGCGCGTTATAGAATTCGAGCGTTTTCGCCCGGTCCTTTTCGAGCGGCAAAAGCACTTTAAGCAAATCGTACTGACTGCCGTTCTGTAAAAGCTCAACAAAGTTTTCCGCGGCTTTCGCCGAGGCGGACGCCGATTTCTTTTTGAGTATGTTTATCGCCCTGCCGATACTGCCGCGGGCGGCTTTGTATGCTTCGGCTATCTCCTCGCGGTCGCGGTTCAGAGACGATGCGATATATTCTGTGGCGGAAAGCTCGCCGGGCAGGCTTACCGTCAGTACCGCGCAACGGGAAACGACCGTTTCAAGCATTGCCGATTTACTTATCGCCGTGATTATGAATACAACGCTTTCGGGCGGCTCTTCAAGAATTTTAAGAAGAGCGTTCTGCGCCTGGGGCGTCATACTGTCGCCCGGGTCTATTACGAATACCCGGCGGCGTGATTTTTGCGGGCGTATCGAAGCCGCCGTTATTATATCGCGCACCTGATTTACGGAAATGGTTTTGCGGTCATTTTCGGGGGCGATATACGTAACGTCGGGGTGATTTCCCGATTTTTGCAGCCGGCACCCGTCGCAAATACCGCAGGGACGGTCTTCGTTTTCGCAAACAGCCGCGCGGCAAAGGTACAAGGCAAGCTCGGTTTTGCCGCTGCCGCTTTCACCCTCTATCAAAAGGGCGTGAGGTATGCGGTTTGAAGAAAGCATACTGCCGACCGTCGCGGAAAGTCTTTCGTTTCCCACAAGCGGAAATTTCATAATACAAATCCCATCTTTTTCATCGCCTTGAAGTAGGTCTTTCTCGCTACCTTTTCGGCACGTTCGTCACCGTCGCGGAAAATGCGTTCGAGTTCCGCTTTGTCGGCGATGATTTTTTCGTATTTTTCTTTTATCGGCGCGAGTTCATCGGCAACCGCCTCGCCTACCGCGAGCTTAAAGTCGCCGTAACCCTTGCCCTCAAATTCGCGCTCGATTTCCGCGACGGTTTTACCGGTGACCGCGCTGTAAACGGTTATGAGGTTTGAAACGCCCGGCTTATCCTCTGAGAAGCGGACACAAGCCTCGCTGTCGGTCACGGCGCGCTTGAATTTGCGGATGACGGTATCGCGGTCATCGAGAATCGCGACGAAAGAATTGACGTTTTCATCCGATTTAGACATCTTTTTGGTCGGGTCCTGAAGCGACATGACCCTTGCACCGACGGTGGGGATATACGGCTCGGGTACCTTGAATACGTCGCCGTAAACGCGATTGAAACGAATGGCTATATCGCGCGCGATTTCGAGGTGCTGCTTCTGGTCGGCGCCGACCGGAACGTAATCCGGCTCGTATAAAAGAATATCCGCCGCCATAAGCACGGGATAGGCGAATAACCCCACGTTTATATTATCGGTATGCACCGCGGATTTCGCCTTGAACTGCGTCATGCGCGAAAGCTCGCCGAACTGCGTACAGGTCGCAAGCAGCCATGTAAGCGCAGTATGCTCCGGTAAATGCGACTGGATAAACAAAGTGGATTTTTGCGGGTCAAGCCCCAAAGCGAGAAGCAGGGCGTAGGTCGAATAAATCTGACTCTTGAATTTCTGCGGGTCCTGACGTACGGTTATGGCGTGCAGGTCGGCGACGGCATAGGTGCAGTCAAACTCCTCCTGCATTTTAAGCCAGTTTTTAAGGGCACCCAGATAGTTGCCGAGGGTGAGCATTCCGCTCGGCTGTATACAACTTAAAACTTTCTTTTTTTCGCTCATGTTATATCACCTTATTCCGGTTATTTTTTAATGAAAAACGCTAAAAGCGACATCAGTTCGAGTATTGCCGCTATGATGAAAATCAAGAATATCTTTTGGTGGTTTACCGAAAGACATATGCACAGCGCCGCCGACCATATAAGAAACGATACGCTTAAAAGTATATGTATCCGCTTCCACCATATACTGCTGAAAACTATTGCCACTACCGAGCTTACCGGCAACGCATAAACAAATACGAGCCATGAGGAGGCGTTCGGCAAAAGTAACTGGAGAATAAAGAAAAGTATGGCGGCAACCAGCCATACCACGCCTACCGAAAGGCAGGTTATAAGAGCTTTGTTGCGCGTTATAAGTATTCTGCGCTTCACCTTGTCGGCGATAAGGTCGCTGACGTTGACACCGAGCGTTTGGGCTATCTGCGCCGTGACTTCAAGGTCGGGAAGTCCCTCGCCGCGCTCCCATTTTGATACCGATTTATCGGAGTAGTTAAGCTCGTTCGCGAGCTCTAATTGTGTTTTGCCCGCCGCCTTGCGGTAAAAGGTGAGATTTCTTGCAAAATTTTCGCGTATTTTATAGATGCTTACTTCCGGCATTGTTTCACCCCGTGTAAAGATTTACTACTTTTCTTAACTTTGATTTCGCGTAATCAACGGTGTTTTTCGTACCGCCCGGACTGCCGTCAAACCAGGTGAGTACAAAATCGCTGTTATCAACCATAAAACGGTTTCTGTCGTAGTAACAGCGGCGATAGTATTCGCTTGAAATGAGTACGGTCTGGTCGCTTTTCGCCAGAACGGAATCGTAACGCTCTTTCCATTCGCGCGGATAGGACTTTGCCTGCTCCGGGAAGGGAATGGCGCAGATAAGGCGCACGGCGCGGTCCTTCTTCACCTTCGCCACCGTCAGCACGCATTCCGCCGCGATTATATCAAAGCCCATAGCCATACCGCTGTAAAAAGTAAGGCAGTTTTCGTTTATCAGTTCGGCAATTTCGGTTATGAGGCGGTTTTCGAATTCAACGTAGCGCGGGTCGTTACTACTGAGCGCAAAGGGGAATTTTTGCGGCCTGTAACCTGTGAAACAGCAACTAAAAACACGCTCATCCAAAACCATCACCGCCAACCGCTATATTCAAAATCATTTTACCACTAAACGCCCATTCTGTCAAGTGTCGCGGCGCTCGCTCTACTGCCGGTAGACCGCGTTTTACACCGCTCTACCAATACAAAGTAACAGGTCTCGCGGCTCCGCTGAAAAACTCGGTCAAAAAATACGGCGGTGAAATCTCACCGCCGCCGTGGCTATATGTCTATTGTCTGACGTCTGACATCTAACGTCTAATACGCTTTTCCCCAGTAAAGCATTTTATCGGCTTTCTTACCGCAGCAAACGCAGGTATCGGAGATTTTTTCCTGCTCAAAGGGAATACAGCGCGAGGTTACGCCCGCGATTTCTTTGAGCTTATCCTCACACTCGCGGTCGCCGCACCACATCGCTTTAATAAAGCCGGGCTTCGTTTCGGCGATATTTTTTATTTCATCGAGCGTTTTTGCAACGTACGTCATATTCTTGCGGCGTTCATAAGCGCGGCTGTACATAACGTCACGCGCTTCACTTAAAAGCTTCGGTATTTCGGCTTCGATACTGTCGAGACATACCGTTATCTTTTCGCCGTCCACCCTGCGGGCGACTACACACTGATCGTTTTCAATGTCGCGCGGACCTATCTCAATACGAAGCGGTACGCCCTTCATTTCGTATTCCGCGAATTTCCAGCCGGGCGACTGGTCGCTCTCGTCAAGTTTCACTCTGCAAACAGCTTTAAGGCGGTCACGAAGCTCACGCGCCTTTTCGAGTACGCCCTCTTTGTGAGAGGCGATAGGGACGATTACCGCCTGCACGGGTGCTACGGCAGGGGGCAGAACAAGCCCGTTATCGTCGCCGTGTGTCATAATCACCGCACCGATAAGACGGGTGGTCGTACCCCATGAGGTCTGGAACGGATAAACAAGCTTATTTTCCTTATCGGTATACTGAACGTCGAATGCGCGCGAAAAACCGTCGCCGAAGTAATGCGATGTTCCGCTTTGAAGGGCCTTACCGTCATGCATAAGCGCCTCTATCGTGTAGGTCGCCTCGGCGCCGGCAAAGCGCTCTTTTTCGGTCTTCTGACCCATTACTACCGGCATTGCAAGCACTTCTTCGGCAAAACGGGCGTAAACCTTCAGCATTCGC
>JAFZIW010000153.1 GCA_017554125.1 Clostridia bacterium
GCAACCCGAGGTAAAATATGAGCCCGCCGAGGCGCTCTGCCCGGGCGAAGACGACCTTCTTTTCTATAAATCGATAGCAAAAAGCGGCAAAGACGCGCTTAAAAGCGGCGGAGCGGTTTGTTTCGAGGTCGGCGTAAACCGGGCTGACAACGTGGCGCGGCTGCTGGACAATGAAGGCTACACCGATATCGGAATAAAAAAAGACCTTGCCGGTATCGACAGGGTAGTTTACGGAAAAAAGGTGTAAAAGCGAAAGCCTTGCGCCGCTCTGCACAGAGTAGATTTCGGGACATATAAAAAACTGTTGTCAGGTACAGCCGTATTTGCGACACCTCTCCTCCCGCTCCGTAAAGAGTAGATTTCGGGACATATAAAAAGCCTGTTGTCAGGTACAGCCGTATTTGCGACAACTCTCCTCCCGCTCTGTAAAGAGTAGATTTCGGGACATATAAAAAGTATATAATTCTCTAAAATAAGATTTGGAGGTAAATACAAATGGCAAAAGAAAAAGTTACAAAAACCGTAGGAACGGATAAAACCGACGAGGGGCGCGAACGCGCTCTCGCCACCGCGATGGCGCAGATAGAAAAGCAGTATGGCAAGGGCGCCGTAATGAAGCTCGGCGAAAACGCCTCGATGAACGTTGAGCATATCAGCACCGGTTCTATGGCGCTCGATATGGCTCTCGGTATAGGCGGCATACCGCGCGGCAGGATAGTGGAGATTTACGGTCCGGAGTCTTCGGGCAAAACGACCCTTGCGCTCCACTGCGTAGCCGAAGCGCAGAAAGCGGGCGGCACCGCCGCGTTTATCGACGTTGAGCACGCGCTCGACCCGGTATACGCCGAAAACCTGGGCGTTGATATCGACTCTCTGCTCGTTTCCCAGCCTGATTCGGGCGAACAGGCGCTTGAAATCGCCGAGGCGCTCGTGCGCTCGGGCGCTATCGACATAATCGTTATCGACTCGGTGGCGGCGCTCGTTACCCGCGCCGAAATCGAGGGCGAAATGGGCGACAACCACGTGGGTCAGCTCGCCCGCCTTATGTCGCAGGCGCTTCGCAAGCTGACCGGCGCGCTTTCAAAGTCCAACTGCGCCGCGATATTCATTAACCAGCTGCGCGAGAAAATCGGCGTTATCTACGGCAACCCCGAAACCACCACCGGCGGCAGAGCGCTCAAATTCTACGCCAGCGTCAGAATCGACGTAAGAAAGATAGAATCAATAAAGAACGGCAGTGAAATGATAGGCTCGCGCACCCGCGCCCGCGTTGTCAAAAACAAGGTCGCGCCGCCCTTCCGCGAGGCGGAGTTCGACGTTCTCTACGGCAAGGGCATATCCCACACCGGCGAGCTTATAGATATGGGTCTTGAACTTGACGTTCTCAAACGCTCCGGCGCGTGGTTCTACTACGGCGACACCCGCATAGGTCAGGGCAAGGACAGCGTAAAACAGCTTCTCGAAGAAAACGCGCAGCTTGCCGCCGAGCTTGAAGAAAAGATAACCGAAAAGTACAAGGCGCGCCTTTCGGGCAAAAAAGAGCCCGAGGCACCCGCCGCCAAGGAAGAGGTTATAATGCCCGTTGAGGCGGAAGAACCGCCCGTTCATAAGAAAGTCAACATCGATATCGCGGTTGAAGACTGATGAGGCTTGAAAACATCCGGCGCGAAAAGGGTCACGCCGTGCGCCTTTCGTTTGAGGGTGGCGGCAACGTCCTTTTAGACCTCGACCTATGCGCCGAAAAATGTATTCACGAGGGCGATGAATTTTCCGAAGCCCAAATAAAAGAGCTTTTATCGGAATCGGAATACCGCCGCGCGAAATCCCGCGCGCTGTGGCTTCTCGACCGTTACCGCTACACCGAGCGTCGGCTTTTTGAAAAACTGCGTGCGGCGAACTTTGACGCCGCCGCGGCGAAACGGGCGACCGAGCGGTTAAAGGAGCTCGGGCTGATAAACGACGAATCACTCGCCGAGCAGTACGCCGAAGAGTGCGCCCGGCGCGGAATGTCCAAAAAAGAGGCGTTTGCGAGGCTCTATACCAAGGGCTTTTCAGCCGATACCGTAAAATCGGCGCTCGAAACCGCCGATTTTGACGAGGAAAACGGCATAGCCGTTCAAATAGAAAAGAAATACAAAGCCAAACTTGCGGCGGGCGAGACCCAAAAGGTTTACGCCGCGCTGATAAGAAAAGGTTTTTCGCACAGTGCGGTACGCGCGGCGCTTAAAACCACGGAGAATGACGAATGAGCAAAGTCAGTATGGTAAGTCTCGGATGTCCCAAAAACCAGGTGGACGCCGAACAGATGCTTTACACCCTTAAAAACGCCGGTTTCGAGATAACGTCAAGCGAATCGGAAGCCGACGCGATAATCGTGAACACCTGCGGTTTTATCGAGTCGGCAAAGGCGGAAGCCATTGAAAACATACTCGAAGCGGCGAAATACAAAAAGGACGGCAAATGCCGCGCGGTCATAGTAACCGGCTGTCTTGCCGAGCGGTACCGCGACGACGTGACCGAAGAAATACCCGAGGTCGACGTTTGCGTGGGTATCGGTGCGAACGGCAAAATCGCCGATATCGTATCGGCGGCGCTTAACAAAGCCGCTCGAAACACCTACGGCGAAAAGTATGATTTGGACCTTAACTCCCCGCGCATACTCGGCGGCCCGCATTACACCGCCTATCTTAAAATCGCCGACGGGTGCGACAACTGCTGTACCTACTGCGCGATACCGAAGATTCGCGGCAGAATGAGAAGCCGCAAAATCGAGGATATCGTCGCCGAGGCGAAAACGCTGTCAGAAAGCGGCGTAAAGGAGCTTATCGTCGTCGCGCAGGACACAACGGCTTACGGCGAAGACCTCTACGGCAAGCCCGCCCTCTGTGAGCTTTTAAGGGAGCTTGCAAAGGCACCGGGCATAGTGTGGATAAGAACGCTTTATACCTACCCCGAGCGCATTACCGATGAATTCCTGTTCCTTTTGCGAGACGAACCGAAGCTCGTAAAATATATAGATATGCCGATACAGCATTGCTCTGACAGGATACTTTCGCGTATGAACCGCAAGAGCAAAAAAGAAGAGCTTACCGCTCTTATCGGGCATATCAGAGAAACCGTGCCGGGCGTCACCCTTCGCACAACGCTGATAACCGGCTTCCCCGGCGAAACCGATGAGGAGTTCACCGAGCTTCACGCCTTTGTAAAAGAAATGCGCTTCGACCGGCTCGGCTGTTTTGCCTACTCCGCCGAGGAGGATACGTTGGCGGCGACCTTCGACGGTCAGATAGACCCCCAAACAAAGGAAGACCGCCTCGAACTTATTATGCAGTCACAAAACGGTATCGCCGCCGAGCTTAACGAAGCAAAAATCGGAAGCGCGGTAAAGGTGCTTATCGAGGGTTACGACGATTACATAAAATGCTATTTCGGCAGAAGCGCCGCCGACGCTCCCGAAATCGACGGAAAGGTCTTTTTCATAACGAAAAAACCGCTTAAAATCGGCGATTTTGCAAACGTAAGAATTAACGACGTACTTGAATACGACTTATTAGGAGAGATGGAAAATGAATTTGCCGAATAAACTTACCGTGTCCCGCGCGATACTCGCGCCGCTGTTTTTGGCGACAATGCTCATTACCGCCATACCTTATAACTACACGATATCGCTGCTCCTCTTTATCGCCGCGTCGCTTACCGACCTTTTTGACGGTAAGATAGCGCGTAAGAGAGGACTTGTGACCACCTTCGGCAAATTCCTCGACCCGATAGCCGATAAAATGCTCACCACCGCGGCTCTGCTCGGCTTTATGATAATTCTGCCGACCGTCTGCCTTAAAGTTCAGTTCGCGGTAATCACATTTATTACAATGTTCAGAGAATTCGCGGTGGCGTCGGTAAGGCTTATCGCCGTCTCGTCCGAAAAGAAAAAGGTCATCCCCGCGAACATCTGGGGCAAGCTCAAAACGGTATCGCAGATGGCGAGTATCATTTTCGGGCTGTTCGCATATTCTGTTATGGAATTTGTAAGCCTCTCCTGCACGGCGGAAAAAATCGCGCTCGTGATTTTCGCCGCGCTCAGTTGGATAGCCGCCGTCCTCGGCGTAATCTCCGGCTTTATTTATGTTTTCGGCAGTAGAGAATTAATCGACCCTTCAAAATAGCGGCTTGTAATCCCCTCGCTTCTTTGCTTTAACTTTATTTATGTTTTCGGCAGTAAAGAATTAATTGACCCTTCAAAATAAGCGGGTTGTAATTCCCTTTGTTCTTTGCTCTATCTTTATTTGTGTTTTCGGCAGTAAAGAGTTAATCGACCCTTCAAAATAACGGGTTGTAATTCCCTCGCTTCTTTGCTTTAACTTTATTTATGTTTTCGGCAGTAGAGAGTTAATCGACCCCTCAAAACAGCAATTACAAATTCCCTTTATTCCTTTTATGATTATTCCGAATAGGAGTGTTTTGATTTGTTCAGTCAGATAAAAGAAGACGTCCGCGCGGCTATGGACAGAGACCCCGCGGCAACAAGTGCGTTAGAGGTGTTTTTCCTCTATCCCGGCGTTAAGGCGA
>JAFZIW010000022.1 GCA_017554125.1 Clostridia bacterium
CGGCGTTACGAAGAACATTACGTTGCCAGATGAAAAACAAACGGTAAGCGCAAGTATCGGTATTGCTTTATATCACGGTGAAGAAAAATACTATTCCGAGCTCTTCAAAAACGCCGATTTAGCGCTTTACGAAGTTAAGGCAAAACGCACAGGGCATTACAAGATTTTCAGATAACGTTTAGGTAAGAATACAGAACGCGCACCTTGCGTGATGATAGTGGGTAATTATTATGATTAAAAAGAAGATTCTGAAAAATGAGCAGATGATTAAAACAAAGCATCATTCTGTCTGCATTTTATTATTCACCTTGGTCTTGTTATTATCGGTAACTGCGTGTAACAATCGATTTGAAACTCAATCTGAAACAATATTGATAACCGACGAGACAAAAGATGCCTGGCAAAATGCTTATGCGCTGTTTCTAAAAGACTGGTCGGCCTTGCCTGACGAATATGTTTTAGTGTTTTCTTTGAGGGATTTAGATCAAGACAGTATACCGGAACTGTTAATAAGGCAAGGAAACGAAAAAGATCAGACACGAAGGTTGTTCGTTTATTCTTATGATGACGGCGTCTGTAAAATCGGAGAGTGTGATGATCCAAATTCATTTGCCGGCACATTTCTGTTTTCCGATCATTTAGAGTACCCCGGATTGTTTTCTTGCAAATGGGGCGGAGGGATTGAGCGTTATGGGTATTTGTCAATCAAAGATAACCAGTTGGTATATGAAGATTTGTGGTTGATGGATCGCACGCTTGATACGCCTGAACAAAAAGACATTTCAAATAATAAAGAACTGATCAATGAATCAATCAACCTATTTGAACCAAATGAATATGACGCCAACATCCTGGAAGAGTATCCAATCAGCATGGACGGCATCAAGCAGGTTTTTGAATATCGGTTTGTACCGAAATTTTTTCGGGGCTGTCTTTCGACAGCCCCGTTCTTTTTTATTCGGTTATTTTGTGTTTAAGCGATATCAGGTCGGTAATGTCGATATTTTCGTTCGCGTTTACGTCGCCCGCCGAAACAAAGTCGGTATCAAGACCTAAAAGGTTGTGGCAAAGCAGATGCATATCGTTGCCGTTTAAGACCTTGTTGATATCCATATCGCCGAATACGGTGCCTTCAAGCGTTATCTCTTTAATGCGCACGTATTCTTCCGCAAGAAAGGCGACGTACATAACGGGACGGTCGATATCAAACGAAACCGTGTCGCCGCTTATACTGATTTCGAAGTTCTCGACAATACTGTCATTACTGAACAGCGTCTCTAATCTGTTTGAAGCGTATATCCTGTATTTATCGGGATAGCCCGAAAGCCCCGAGGTCATACTGATACGGTAGCAAGGATATTTATCGCGTATTTTGTATACCAACCCTAAATACCAGTCGTCATACGGGTAAATGTCATAGTGCGTGGAAGTCTCTCCGTCGACAAGCTTTGCGATTATCGAATTACCCACCTTGTTGCCGTCGATATACGCCTGATTTATAAAACCGTTGTTCTGACTTATGTTATTTTGATTCGATTTTCGCTGAATTATCGCGTAAGCCGAGTCAAACCGCTGATAAAGCAGGTTTTCCGCCTGACTTAAAGAGCAACCGCCGGTAGCGATGAATTCGCGTACAACCGTTCCGAGCGCCGATATCGTGCCGTTATGGCTTGTTAAATACGGTTCGGCGCCGAGCGCCCACGCGGTAGATGAGAAGGCGTTTTCGGTTATCACCTTAAATATCTTCTGATAGAACGCGGTCTCTTTTTCGTTTAAGGCGTCAATTTGCCCCGTTCTGAAATAGGGGTTGTATTCACCGATAAGTATCGGGAAATCATCTTTAACCTCGCCAAACGAACTAAACCAGTTCATTTCGGTATAATGCTTTTCGTCACTGCCGTATATGTGGGTGTCAAGCATAATGCCTCTGCCTTGGCGTGAGGCTTTCCTTATAGAATACGCGGCGGTGTAGTCGTCTGTACTCATACCGAGTTCCGGCGCGCGCTGTGCGGCAAGTGTGCTGAACGCGGCGGCGGATATACCCGATAAATCATAAGCCCAGTTTATGCCGCCTAAAACTATAACGTTGTCGGATACCGCTCTGATTCTGTCTATAAGCGCGGGCATACCTATCGAGGTAGTCTGCGTACTGCTGCTGTCCGGCAAAGTAATGCCGCCGCCTTCGTACCAAACCTGCCAGGTTGATATAGGCTCGTTTACAAGGTCAAACATTACCATTTCGTTACTGTCGTAAGCAAGTGCGGCAATATCCCAAAAGCTTACGACCGTATCGTATACGCCCGAATACGCGTGGCAGTCAAGCACTACCGCTATCCTGGCGCTTGTAAGCGCATTTACAAAGTTATTTATAAGCGCTCTGTATGCTTCGGCGGATTTGTAAACGCCCTTGTACGTTCCTCCGGACACATAAAAACCGGGGTTGACCGCAAGGCGAACTATTTTACAGCCGAAATCGTTTATCGCGTCGTCAAGCGCAATACTCGCGTCGTTTCCGTCACCGTCGGTACTCCAGGAAAAATGCGGTATGTTGGCGCCTTGAAGGGCGACTTCCTTTTCACCGATTTTAAGCTTATTGCCCGAAACCGAGAGCCCCGACGCGTAATCCGCCGCGGTGGGAACCGTGGGGTCGATTTCCGGTAATCTGCCGTTGACTTTGATTTCCGCCATACGCAAATTACCGTTATAGGCGATTCCGAAAACCGCGATATACTGAACGCTTTTGCCTATTGCCGTGGTCTGTTCGGTGCCGTTACAGTTCATTTCGTTTGCGACGATATTACCGCTTGTGTAAAGGTCGGAAATATTATCCGAAGCGTAAACGCGGTAGGTATCAACGTAATTTGAAAAACCGGCGATTATCCGGATATCTTCGGCGTAGCATATACCGTCAAGCGTGAACAGTACGCCGACGTAGCGCGGCGGGTCCCAGTCATGCGCGCCGTAGATATCGGTGCGTGAGGTTTCGTCGCCGTCGTTAACGGTTGCGAGCGCGCCGTTAGAATCAAAACGGTTGTTGTCGCTCACCTGACCGGTTGAGATAACCATAACAACGCCTTTTTTTGAAAGCAGGTTTTCGCGCAGCAAATTAACGCTCTGCGGATCCGCCTGCACCGTAAAAGGCAATATTAAAAGTACGGTAATTAAAATAATTGAAAGCAGTCTTTTCATAAATATTCCTTTGAATTATCGTGCTGTATTTAACAAAGAGGCTGTCGCATTTATAACAAGTGCGACAGCCTCTGCCGGTTTAAGTTTTAGCGCAATACAGTTACGTTTTTGGTATCGACAAGGTAAGATTTTAAGTGAACGTAATCATATACATTTATTTCATACGGGCGGACTTCTTTGTCGGCAATAATATTCTTGCGCATTTCCGCAAGATCATCGTCTTCTATTGTACCGTTCCCGTTGGTGCTGCCTGTCTTAACATTATAGTAAGTAACAGCGTCATTAGCGGCGCTTGTGAGAGTGGCTACGAAATTACCGTCATTAACGTAAGGATGCGAAACAAAGGTATCGGCTGCTATTTCAATACCGAATATCTTTGCAACGTAGCAGCAACCCTCAATGTACTGACCGTAACGGTTGGCGTGCTGATAGTGACCGTCATCCTCGTTGATTATCGTGGCGCTGCCGAGGGCTTCTCTTGCATATTCAAAAGCA
>JAFZIW010000154.1 GCA_017554125.1 Clostridia bacterium
GGTTATTTCCTGGGTTATCGCGCCTTGACGGGCGCGGTTATACTTGATTTGTAAATCAGATATGATTTGCCGCGCGTTCTTGCCGGCGCTGTCCATAGCCATCCGCCTTGCGGCGACTTCGCTTGCAAAGCTTTCGCGGACGCAGTCCATAATTACGCCCGAAACGTATTCGGGAACGGCAAATTCCAAAACCGTCTTTTCATCCGGCTCAAAAATCGTGCCGACGCCGCTGCTTTTCGACTTTTCAATGGGAAGTATCCATTTTACGTCGGGGGTCTGCGTCATCATCGAAATATAACGCGTATAAACTATTCCGAGACGGTCGAAATCGCCGCGTAAAAACTCTTCGCACAGGCGTTTTGCAAGTGCCGCGGCGTCGCTTTGCGAAAACCTTTCGCTTGAAATATACCCATCGCCGTACCGCTCGCAGGCGCGCTTGCCTATGGGCAGGATTTTTGCGTTTTCAAACTGCCTTAAAAAGCGGAAAACGTTTACGTTATATCCGCCCGCGAGCCCCCGGTCGCCCGCTATTGCGAGCAGTAAAACCCGGTCGCCGGACACGTCTTTGAGAAACGGGCTTTTTTCACATTCTCTCGAACCGGAAAGAAGGCTTATTACGTTTTCAACAGAGCCGCGGTATTCGCTTGCCGCCGCCATATTGAGGTTTGCTTTCCTTATTTTGGACGAAGCGACAAGCCCCATCGCCTTTGTAAGGTGCAGGGTGGAATCAACGCTCTTTATTCTGTTTTTAAGAACTTTGGTATCGAACGCTATGATTACTCACTCATTTCGTCAAGTATTGCCTTTAAGGCGGTTATTTCCTCATCGCCGTAATTTCCCGCTTCAAGACTTTTAAGCAGGTCCGCGGCTTTGGTTTCAAGCTTTTCGTAAAGCCGCGCCTCATAGTCTTTGACCTTCTCTACGGGGGTGGAATCAAGGTAACCGTTTGTAACGGCGTAAATAATTGCCACCTGACAGCCCACTCTTACCGGGCTGTTTCGTTTTTGCTTTAAGACCTCGACTATTCGCTCGCCGAGCGCCAGACGCGCTTTCGTATCCGCGTCAAGGTCGCTTCCGAACTGTGCAAAGGACTGTAATTCCCTGTACTGCGAATATATAAGTTTAAGTTCTCCCGAAACCTTTTTCATCGGTTTAAGCTGAGCGGAACCGCCGACGCGCGATACCGAAATACCCGGGTTTATCGCCGGCATAACGCCCGCGTGGAAAAGCTCGGTTTCAAGGAAAATCTGTCCGTCCGTAATGGAGATGACGTTTGTCGGAATATACGCCGAAACGTCGCCCGCCTGCGTTTCGATAATGGGGAGAGCCGTTATCGAACCGCCGCCGTACTCTTTTGAAACGCACGCCGCGCGTTCAAGCAAACGTGAATGCAGATAGAATACGTCGCCGGGGTACGCTTCGCGGCCGGGCGGTCTGCGTATGAGCAGGGAAAGCGCGCGGTAAGCTACGGCGTGCTTTGAAAGGTCGTCGTATATAATCAGAACGTCTTTGCCCTGTTTTCTGAAATATTCCGCCATGGCGCAGCCCGAATATGGCGCTATATACTGAAGCGGAGCGGTTTCCGAAGCGGTGGCGGATACCACCGTGGTATATTCCATAGCGCCCGCTTTTGTCAGCTCGTTTACAAGACCTACTACCGAGGTGCTTTTCTGACCTATCGCGACGTAAATACAAATAACGTCGGTATTTTTCTGATTGATAATCGTATCTATGGCGATTTCGGTTTTACCGGTCTGGCGGTCGCCTATAAGCAGTTCGCGCTGACCGCGACCTATCGGTATCATACTGTCAATGGCTTTGATACCGGTTTGAAGCGGTACCGATACGCCTTCACGCTCTATAATGCCGGGCGCTTCCGCCTCTATCGGCATATATTCCGCCGCCTCTATCGGACCTCTGCCGTCTATCGGCGCGCCGAGCGCGTTTACAACGCGACCTAAAAACTGTTCGCCGGCGGGTACCGATAATACCTTGCCCGTGCGCCTTACGACGGTGCCTTCGCGTATATTGTTATCGTCGGAAAGAATGGCGACGGATACGGTGTCTTCCTCAAGGTTTTGCGCAAGTCCCGCGCTTCCGTCGTCAAATTCCAACAGCTCGTTCGCCATGCAGTCACGTATGCCGTAAACGCGGGCGATACCGTCGCCGACCAGAATAACTCTGCCGGTTTCTTTCATCTGTATATGAGAATTGTAATTCTTTATCTGCTCTTTTATGATGTAACTGATATTATCGGATGTTTTGCTCATCCTGAAATCACTTCCTTAATATCGTGGAGTTGCCGTTGAATGCTGCCGTCTATAATCTTATCCTCAAACTCTATTTTAACGCCGCCGAGCATGGACTTGTCAATTATCTGCTTGATTTTCACCTGACTGCCGAGCTTCTTTTCGAGAATCTCTTTCAGGCGGGAAGTCTGCGCGTCGTCAAGAGCGACCGCGCTTCTTACGCGCGCGGTAACGCGGTTTTCCGCCTGCTTTTTCAGCTCGCGGAAAATCTTTATACATTCGCCGATTTCGGTCATTTTTCCGTGCTCGCAAAGAACTTTTAGAAAATTCACCGTATACTCGCTTAAACTTTCGCCGAATGAGGAATCAATGGCGGCAAGGCGCTCGCGCTTCGGTATTCCGGGCGAGCTTAAAAGCAGGATATAGTCGGGATTATCGTCAAAAGCGTCCTTAACTTTAAGCAGGTCGCTTAAAATAACGTCAAGCTTATCCTCTTCCATTGCCAGCATAAAAAGCGCGGCGGCAAAATCGTTACTCGTCGATATCATTTTCTTCACCTATTTTGTCAATAAAGGAATCGATGAGTTTTTTGTGGTCGTCGGCGTTTATCTCACGTTCAAGCAGTTTTTCGGCAAGAAGGGAAGATACGTCTACGATTTCATCCTTGATTTCCTTTTGAGCGCGCGCCTTTTCAAGCTCCGCCTGCGTTTGGGCGCGCCTTACTATGGCGTCCGCCTCCTCGCGGGCGCCGTCGACTATTTTTTCCGACCGCGCGTTTGCGGCGGCGGTGGCTTCGTTGATGATATCGTCGGCTTTGAGCTTTGCGCCGTTTAACCGGGT
Organism: Clostridia bacterium; assembly: GCA_017554125.1. Taxonomy (GTDB): domain Bacteria; phylum Bacillota; class Clostridia; order Oscillospirales; family Acutalibacteraceae; genus UBA737. The sequence continues at coordinate 3,090 of JAFZIW010000154.1, forward strand.
TTCGTATTCCGATTTCGCGTCCTCCGCGCTCTGCCTTGCGATATTTGCTTTCTCATACTGCCCGTTCAGTTCTTCCTCACGCTTTTTAAGTATCTTTTCAACCGGTTTGAACAGAAATTTTTTCAGCAGTAAAAAGAGTATGGTGAGGTTGGCGAGGGCGATGAGTATCTGCCAAATGTTTACAGATATAACATCAAGGTTTTGCATTGTACTTTTCCTTTTACTTTACGGCGTTCAGTAAAATATCGACAAATCTGCCGGGTGCCACGAATATAAGGAGTATGGCGATAACAAGGGCGTAAAGACCGGTGGTTTCCGCAACGGCGCAACCCATAAGCATCGTGGTTGTAACGTCGCCCTTGCACTCGGGCTGACGGCCTATCGCTTCGCAAGCCTTGGCAACCGCGTTACCTTCGCCGATACCGGGACCGATACCCGCGATCATCGCGGCGCCCGCGCCTAACGCGCAACCGCCTAAAATAAGACCAATAGCAAGTTCTAACATTTTTTATTCCTCCGTTAAAAATATATTAATTTCATTTTTGTTTTGCCGCGCGTTTGGCAAGTCTCTTTGCCTTTTTTGCGGCATAGTCTTCCGCGGGAAAGCCGCCAGCCACGTAAAGCATGGTGAGCATGGCGAATATGAAAGCCTGCAAAAGACCGCTGAATATATCAAAATATACCGAAAGTACAGCGGGAATGCCTATCTGTAAAAACGGTATATCGGCGAGAATGCCCGGCAGTTTCCCGAAAATCAGACTTGAAACTCCTTGAAGCGCAACCGCTACGAGTACGGAGATTACCGAGCCGGAAAGCACGTTGCCGTAATGACGGAAAGCCATTGAAACCGGCGTTGCGAATTCGCTTATTATATTGAGCGGCGCCAAAAACGGCACCGGGTCGCCGAATGATTTAATGTAATGTACGGGTCCGCATTTGAATTTGTAGTAGGTGATAAGGAAAAACACAAGTATCGCCCAACCGGCGGTCGTGTTAATATCCGAGGTGGGCGGGAAAAGCCCGATTAGCGTAAGCAGGCTCGAAAACGCCGAAAGGCCCATAATAGCGGCTACAAAAGGCGCAAACGGGATAAAGTATTCGCCCATGTTGCCTTTTACGAGATTTTTCGTTTTTTCAACGACCCATTCGGCAACTATCTGACGTTTAAGTCCGCCGCGCACCGATATACCGTGCGTTATATATTTACATAGCCAAAAGAGCGACCATATTACCACAAGTGAGTTCGTCTGCGTCTCGGTCACCGGCAAATCGAAAAAGGGAAGCTTTACGGTGAAAAATATGAGCGCGCCGGCAATACTTATATCATCCGACCGCGGAGTAAAAAGAACTTTGAGTACTATTGCGAGTATCGGACCCAACGCCAAAAGTGACAGATATATTATGTCCGCCGCCAAAAATTTCTTTTTGTTTTCCACCGAAACACCTCCTTTAAGTAAACTTAAAACGCGGGAATTATTTTTTGATTTGCTTTGCGGCTATCGCGATTCTTGGGAAGAAAATCGAAATCATAAGGGCGATAACGTCGAAAATCGGGATAAGTACGCCGACTATCGTAAGAACGAATATGCCGAAAAAACGCGCGGTCTGTGAAAAACGGAGAACCTTTTTTGCTTCGTCGGCGTCCTTTTTAAGCGCCTTTTGAACGCCTATTCCCATAAAAAAGAAATTGCCTACGCCGATTAAAAGCCCGAGCAGGTTGCCGAGAAGCACGGTATAATCAAACCGCCGGAGCACTATAAGGAATACCGCCTGCATGAGCAAACTAAGCACACAGGAAAACAGCGCGATATACCGCGTTTCCTTTATAACGGTGCCGTCGATTTTCACCATATCAGTCGCTCCTTTCTCATTTCGCTATAACCAAACTATTTTATCACAAAAAATCATAGTAGTCAACGCTTTAATGTGTAAAAATTATAAAATATCATATATAATACCGCCTGTCCGGTACGGGCAGGCGGTGTTTGATTTTTGCGTGCCTTTGTGCGCGTTAAAGGGTGCTTATCATGCGGTCTATTGCTTCGTCGCTCGAAAAATCAAGCTTATCAAATTTGCGCAGCGACCAGTTTTCGGAATGCTCGATTTCGCCGCCGGGTGATACCGTTTCAATAGGCGAAAGGGTTTCGATTTCTATAAACTTATTGCAATTATAGGTTTCAAAGGAGCAGCCGTAATCAACGTACGGCCTTTCGCCGTGGAAGGTATCAAACCGTTTTATGAATACTTCGCCGCCGACAAAATAATAAGATTTACCCTGCTTTGAGTCGAATCCGAGCTTCATGGGTCGCTCTTCGGCGGTGTTTTCCACAACCGCGTACTTATTGCTTAATTCGTAGCGGTAATCTTTTATATCGGTGTACGGCCATACCGCGACAACGCGGTTCGGCAAAAGCACGGTATCGTCGGTGTTCATCGGAACTACAAGCGTGCCGCCCGTTGTGCTGACCGAAAGCGCCCAAATGGCATAGTCGCGGGTCTTATCCGAAATGTTTTTAATTTTCATTTTCACCTGCATATCGGCACCGTCGCCCATTTTGATTTCAAGGGTTTTCGCAAAACCGGCGTTCGCGCTTGCGTCGCTTGTAAAAATCGCGCCGTTTTCGGTTTTTTCAAAAGATACCGGCATATCGTCCGGCGTGTAGGTGAGCGGCCATTCTTCGGGCGCCGCCCAAATGCGGTGACCGCCCAGGTTTTCCCATTTTTTACCTTCGCCGAACAGCTTTTGGTAATCGCCGTCGGTTTTGCCGCCTAAAAGCTCGCGGTTGTCGCACATTATATTCTGCCCGCCGATGAAGCCGAAGAATATTATTCTCGGACCGATATCAAGGGTAACTACCGCACGGATAACGCCGTTTTCTATTTCGAGCGCCTTTCCGTAATCTTTGTAAGAGTCGATTTGTTTGAAAGTAATCATTTCAATTCCTCCGTTTTCAAAAATTTTCTTTTGTATTCAAGCCCCGCTTCAAGCGGAACGTTCATTGACAGTGTGAAAATATCGGTCGCTCTGCATTCGGTTTCAAATACCTTTTCGGCTTCGGCACCGAGCGCTTTTATCTGCGACGGTTTTGTGACGGTGTCGGTCGCGTTTTCAGCTAAGGCTTCAAGACCCGTTTTGCTTGCTCCGAGCAGTCGCACGTACGGCGGCGGTTTCATGAAAAATGTGTTTTCAA
>JAFZIW010000155.1 GCA_017554125.1 Clostridia bacterium
CCCTTGTTTTTATGCACAAAATCATATATCTCGGCAAGAGACATCTCGGGGAAACGCGGCTCGCTTGCCACGACCTCGGGCGACAAACCGTAAACCAAAAGGTGCTGACCGCCGCCGTATCCCTCTTCAAAACCGAAAAACACGTCTAAATCATATTCTTCGGCGATTTTCTTTACGTCTTCGTAATCTTTTGCGTAGGCGCCCACAAAATCGCTCCACGGAAGATTCCGGTCAACGGTGCTGTTTCCGTGGTAAAAATGGTTTGTAATAACGAATCCCGAAAACCCGCGTTCTTTTGCGATTTTCACGAAGCTTTCACCGCTTGAACGGGCGCAACCGCTGCAAGTGGAATCATGCAAATGCATTTCGTAGCGAAACGACTGTTTCATACCTGAATCTCCATTTAATGTGTTTTTGGTTAGTCTTTCGGCTTTGCTCCGAAATTATTTACGTTGTGTATCGGAACGCCGGCGGGCGGAGTTATACCTTTGATTTTGAAAAGCTCTTCGGGGGTAACAAGACGGTAATCTCTCTTTTTAAGCTCCGGCAAAATACCGTCAAGCGCCTTACAGGTGTTTCCGCGAACGTGAAGACAACCTATCGCTCCGTCGCATACCGAGCCGAGCACCGCTTCGGTGATTGCTTCGGGAACGACCGAAGAATCCCAGTCGCTCGCGTTGTGAATTCCGTATCCCAAAACAGGCAGATTAAGCTCTTTTGCCGCAAGCAAAGCCTCGCTGTTTTCGGATAAAAACGGCAACCTCGTCATTGTCATTTCATAATTCAGCTTTTCTTTTACGTTTTTTATCGGGATATATATTTCTTCCTTCATCGCTTCTCTTGACGGGAGTTTTTCCATGTGCGCGTGCGTCTGCCCGTGTGAAACGAGCTGAAAACCGTTATCAATAGCGTATTTAAGCATAGGCAACGTCTCTTCGTTTATGTTTCCGCCGATAACCGCAAAACCGGCGTTCCAACCAAAGCTCCTTATTTTATCCACCATCTCACACATGGGATTATGTGGTCCGTCATCAAAAACCAACGATAAATAATTCATGAATCTGCTCTCCTTACCGTAAAACCTTTAATTATATTTTATCATAAATCCGCGGCGAATGCAACAAGGCGCGAAGCATTAAACGCAAGGCGTTCGATTTATGATTCGACGTTCTCCGAAACAGTTAGAGTCTTCGTTCCGGTCGCTTTTTCGTGAGGTTAAGCCGGCTGAAAAGTATCAGTCCGTCGCCGACGCCATCAAAACTATAAACCTGTCGAGAGTTTTATCATAAACCGTCAGGCACAGCGCGCCCCACCATTCGTGACCCTCGTCGAAATATTCCGACCAGTCGGTCGTCCATCTGTAAATTTCCAAACACTCCGTTCCGCCGGGAAACAGTACCGCGTTTACCCGCTCGAAATCGCCGTCGGTGTAGGAATTTCCGTGCGGCGGAGAAAGAAAAGCTTTCCGGTAATTGAGCCACTCATCCGAGTTTTCCGGAGCAAACAGCGCTTTATTGCTTAGCTTCCTGCACTTTGCGCCTTTTATATCGTAAGGCCACTCTTTGCCGCCGTCGAAAAGCTCGCGCGCGGCGCAGGACAGCGCCAAGCGGTGAGAATCGACCCCGCGATAAGGGAAAACGCCCGCTTCTTTCGTATATCTGTTTTCGGCGTTTATAAGGCAGTAATCGCATACGTTGTCCGGGTATTCTTTAAGTATGCGGGTAAACGTATCGTCCGTATGCGCGGCGCCCGAATTTTTATAATACTCAATCGTTTCGCGCGCGATAGTATCAACCAGGTCCTTCCGGCTGCCGGAGCCGGGCGGCGTGGAAATCACCGTATACCATTTCCCCGGATATTCCCAAACCTCGTCGAAATAAGCGTCCGCCGGGTATTTATCGATAACTCTGTCAGCGCCGGGGTAAACCGCCCTGACCTTCGCCAGCGCTTCATTATGGATATCTTCACGCAACTTTGCCGCGTATTCCAAATCTTGTTTGCTGTGTTCCGGCATAATAACATCCCTCACCAAATTCCGTTTGTCAACCGATTTCTTCCCGGTCTATACGTTCATTTTTATAAAAGAACTCTTTATCCCGGTCGGATATTTCCCGCAGTACCCGGCAGGGATTACCCACGGCGACCGCGTTTTCGGGTATATCTTTTGTAACGACGCTTCCCGCGCCGATAACCGAGTTTTTGCCGATACGTACGCCCGGTACGATTATAACGCCCGCGCCTATCCACACGTTTTCGCCGATATAAACGTCCCTGTTGTATTGAAGCCCGCGCGAGCGAAGCTCGGGATCGATCGGGTGATTTGCCGTGGCTACCGTCACGTTTGGTCCTATCATCACCTTATCGCCTATGTATATATGCCCGTCGTCGACCAGCGTGAGATTTGAGTTTGCGTAAACGCCCGAGCCGAAATGCACGTGATGACCGCCCCAGTTGGCGTGAAACGGAAGCTCGATATAACAGTTTTCGCCGCATTCGGCAAAAACCTCTTTCATATACTTTTCTTTTCGCCCGGTATCAGACGGCTTTAACCGGTTAAACTCCCAAAGCCTGTCTAAAAAGGGGAATTGCTCATCCAGGATTTCTTTATCCATAGGGTCATAGATTAAACCATTTATCATTTTTTCACGGTGTGTCATTTGTTACTTCTCCGAAAATTCATTAAAGCCTTCCGGCTATAAGTCCGTTTGTTAATACGATTAAAACATGTGCGGCGGAAAAACTCCTTGTAGGCGAAAACCGCCTTAAAAGGGCGGTTTTCAAGGGGCGTGGGTAGTACTGGCGGGAGTGGAGTGCAGTCCGAAAATCATATAAATTTTCGGCGAACGGAACTTCCGTCCGGGAGAGTGGTCGACTTTTCGACACTCTCAAGCCCCCGTGGAGGGGGCTTTTTTGTATAAGAATGCTATGCTTAAAAATAATGATACTGACTATCCGTTGTGGGTAAGCCCTCGCGGTACAGGTGAGAATCGTTTGAATAGGTAAGCACCCTTGGCATCAGCGTTTCCTTATTATCAAATCCGATAACGGTCATTGAGCTTTGATTTACCGTAAAATGCGTACAAATCATGGGGTACGGTATATCGAGTACCGAGCTTAAAAAAGACAGCGTAAAGCCGCCGTGGGCAAAAAGGGCTATGCGTTCATCGTTCGGCTTTTCACAGTGAAAGACGTTGTTTTCACGGTCGTGAATATATCCGAGGTCGGCGAAAAACTTATCTGTTTCACTGTTTATAAACTTCATACCTTCTTTGCATCTCGTATCGGCGAAACCGGGATGCTCATACCACTTTTTATCAAGCTTTCTCACTTCATTTGAAACAAAAAGCTCCTTACACTCGGCATTGCTGAACACCCAGTAGCGTTTGCCGTCCCGCACTATCGAAAAGTCGCGCCAGCCGTGGCTCTCGTTGCAAAAATCCAGCTCGACAGGCTTGATACCGAGCCACTCGCAGATGGGTATCGCGGTTTCTATAGCCCTGTTTGAAGTAGAGGTGAAAACACGGTCTATACCGTAAAGCGCCAGCCGCTTTGCCAACGCTTCCGCCTGCTTTTTACCGAGCGGCGTCAAACTGTCCGGCTCATAAATCGGGTCGCCGTGGCGAATTAAAAACAAAAGCATATCTTACTCCTGCATTATAGTTTTGATACTGTGAACCGTATTATATCATAAAACCGAAAGCGAAGCTTTTTGGCGGCAAAGCCGCGTGCCGCGTCGCAACGCGGCGGTTTTAACGATGCAATGTTCTTAAACGAAAACGCATGTTTTCAAATGCCTTCGGCATTTCGGCGGCGTTCCACCGCCGTCGGTTTAAGGTTATCATATCACAAACTTTGACGTTGCACAACAAAAAGATTTACAACCGCTATTGTTTATGATACTATAAAATATACCGTTACCGTGCGGTGTAGTGATATATTTGTTTGAATATTAAGAACAATGGAAAACCCGGGAGGAATTTTATGAAACACTTAATGAGCACGAAAACAAAAACAAGGATAACAAGCCTGGCTTTAAGTATGGCGCTGCTCCTTATGACGCTGTGTATGGGCTTATCGGCAAAGGCGACACCGGTCGGCACGGGTTTTCCTTCAAACGGTAGCGACGCCGGCAACGGCGACGTCTATTTTATAGGTTATTCCGTCAACAGCGAAGACGGCGATTTTGTTGTACCCGGTGATGACGTTTCCGGCGAAAAAATGTTTGACGGCAAACCCACAACGAAAGGATGTATCGGTTTTACCGGCTTTTACAGTGTTGAATTCTCATATTCAAGATATATAATTCCGCACAGTTACTATTTAAGAACTGCCGGTGATACCAACGTTTTTGACGCGAGGAACCCTTCAGCATGGAAGCTTGAAGGAAAAAAACCTGATAATACGTGGACCGTGCTCGATAATAAATCCGGGCAAGCGATTACTACCGATAACATTACTTCGGAGAAGTTCGATATAAGCAATAAAGAGGCATATAGGACCTTCAGACTGACCGTTACGGCAAACAATGCCGGCGGCTATGATCCGTGGCCCGCGGGCGGCAAACCCACGTTTCAGCTTGCCGAGGTGTATATGTCCGGTGTAAAAGGCCCCGACCCCATACCTTATATGGACTGGAACGGCACGGAACTTGTGGAAAAAACCGGCGACGACGCCTGCATTAAATACGGCGTGATCGACTCCGGCAGCACGGAGCTTAACGCGGGTTGGTACGTCCTTAACAGCGACGTTGTTATCACTAAAAATATTACAATCTACGGCGATATAAAACTGATTCTATGTGACGGCAAGACGCTGACCGTTAACAATGACGGGAATCTGGACGGCTTCAGCTTCAGGAACGGCGGCGCTTTAACTGTTTACGGCCAGTCCGGCGGTACCGGCAAACTGGACGTTACGAGCACATACGAAGATGGTATTCATGTTAACGGCTTAACGGTAAACGGCGGCACCGTTATAGCAAAAAGTGACAAAACCGACGGAATCTGGTCAGAAAACGGCTTAACGGTAAACGGCGGCGCCGTTACCGCCGCGGGTATATTTAACGGCATCCACGTTTACGGCAACGCCACCGTAAACGGCGGCACCGTTAATGCTTCAGGTACAGAAAACGGCATTTCCGTCGGTGGAGACGGCAGTCCCTGTTTGTATGTTAACGGCGGTGAAGTTACAGCCGCAGGCGGCGAAAAAGCCATATTTGGCTATGTTGAGAGCGCCCTCCCCGGCATCGGATGGGCGGATACCGCAGGGACCGCGGGCAGGGAAGGTATTCTTAAAAGCAAGATAACACGGGAATTTGATTATAAGAAAATCCGTTTAGCTTTGCACGACCACGTGTTTAACTTTGCCGCCGCCGGCGCGACCGTTACGGCGACCTGCCTTAAGGATGACTGTGCGGAAGGATATGACGGCGCGAGCGCGCCCACGCTTACCTTAAACGCACCGGCGCTGACCGTCTACGGCGGAACGGATAACCGCAAAGCAACGCTGACAAGCAACCTGCCGAAAAATTACGCTGCCTTTAAGATTCTCACCGGAACGGACTTCAGTGAAGACGATATTAAGTACGTCGGCAGAGAGGACACAGCTTACGCGGAGAGCGCCACCGCTCCCACCGACGCGGGCAAATATACCGCGAAGATCACGGTCGGCGGCGTAACCGCATCGGTTGATTACGAAATCGCAAAGGCAAACCCGACTTACAACGTTCCTACCGGTCTTACCGCTACATACGGCGATACGCTCTCGGGCGTTGCGCTTACCGCCGGATGGGCTTGGGTCAACGGCTCACAGAGTGTCGGAAACGCGGGCGCCAACACCTTTAAGGCGACCTTCACTCCGACCGATACGGCAAACTACAATACGGTCAGCGACGTAGACGTAAAAGTCACGGTCGGCAAGGCAAACATTGAGCCTACCGTAACGCTTGAGAGTTGGACATACGGCGAAGAGGCTAACAAACCCGTTGTCACAGGCAATTCAGGTGGCGGCGAGGTAACTTACACGTATGCTCCAAGCGGCGTTAAAGGTCTTTTCAGCGATAAAGTGCCTACCGACGCGGGCGATTATATTGTTAAGGCAACTATAGGCGA
>JAFZIW010000156.1 GCA_017554125.1 Clostridia bacterium
CCTCGTCTTTAATAAAATAGCCTTCCTCGGTGAGTACCTCGTCCTCAAAACTGCTTTCGCACTGTGAACCCGGTATATCAAACGCCGTTCTGCGCTCCTCGAGCGCCGCTTCAAGCTCCGCGGTATCGGCGCAACCGTAGGCGATACCGTTTATATAAAGGCGGGACGCGGAGACTATCTCATCAGTATTGTCGATAATCGCGTTTACGACCTCATCGCAATCGTTTACCGTATTTTCGGCGGTCACGACCGTTTCGATTTCCATTTCGGGCAGAACTGAAAAAACGTCCTCACCCTCGACCAACTGAGCGACTATTTCGCGTGCCGAGTAGTAAACGTTTTTACTGCTTACGGTTGTAATCACCTTGCCGCCCATGCTGACTTTATAGCCGAGCCTTACGCCGCCGAAAAGCAGACAGAGAAAAACAGCGGCAACGGATATCATCGCAAACAGTACGGATATTATATTTTTAGTGTTTTTACAAACTGTTTTTTTAACTGCATTTGCCGCTTTTACGGCAAATGCCGGGATTCTGTCAAGAATAAAAACTGCTCCTCTTTTTAACTTCTTTCGGTTACAAATTTGTAACCAACACTATATTATTATACACAAAAGTTACAAAATTGCAACCTTTTTTTACTTTTTTTAATTATTTCATCGCGGTTGAACATATGATAAAAGCCGCAAACCCGGCGTTTATCGGGGTTGGCGGCTTTTTTGCACACACATATATATTATATAATTATCCGAACAGCGACATTTGATTCGTATCCGGAAGGTCACCGAGCGCGCCGAGAGAATCCAGCTTCTCGATAATCGTTTTTGAAACGCCGGCGCAGGAAGCAAAATCTTCTTTTGAAACGAAATTGCCCTCTTTTGTCGCCTCGTAAATCGAATACGCCGCCTTTTCGCCTATGCCGGACAGCGCACCGAACGGCAGACGCATTTTACCGTCCTCCGGTAAAAATCTCATGGCGTGCGAATGGGCGATATCGATGGGAAGCACCTCGATACCCCTCGCCATCATTTCGTTGAATATAAGCAGGTTGCCGTAAATATCGAGTTCTTTAGGAGTTGCCTCCTTGCCCTTTGCGGCTATTTCGGTAATCAGCGCGCGCACCGCCTCGGGTCCCTTGACTATGGTTTCAACGTCGACGTCCTCGGGTCTCGCCGTAAAGTAGGCGCAATAGTATTCAAGCGGGCGATGCACCTTGTACCAGCCGATTTTAAGAGCCGATATAACGTATGCCGCTGCGTGCGCCTTCGGGAACATATATTCTATCTTTTTACAGCTCTGTATGTACCATTCGGGCACGCCGACCGCGCGCATATCCTCCGCCATCCTGTTCCAGTCCTCATCAGATATCTTGCCTTTGGCGTACATACCCTTACGTACCGTTTCGGTTATCTTGAAGGCGCGTCCCTCGTCCATGCCCTGCTGTATGAGATAAACCATGATGTTATCACGTGTTCCGATAACCTCGCTTACCGTACAGGTGCCGTTATCGATAAGGTCTTTGGCGTTTCCGTGCCATACGTTTGTACCGTGCGAAAGTCCCGATATCTGCAACAAATCGGAAAAGGTCTGCGGTTTACAGTCGATAAGCATATCCCTTGTCATCTTGGTACCGAATTCGGGAAGCCCGAGCGTACCCGTGCGCGAGAAAATCTCTTCATCGGTAACGCCGAGCGCGTCGGTCGAAACAAACAGGCTCATAACTTCTCTGTCGCTCATTGAAACGTCGTTTACCGATATTCCCGAATACATTTCGAGATACTTATACGTTGTAGGCACAACGTGACCGAGCTCATCGAGTTTAAGTATCGTATCGTGAATGGAATGGAAATCGAAATGGGTGGTGATTATATCGGAATTCACGTCGTCCGCCGGGTGCTGTACCGGGCAGAAATCGTAAATCGTCATATTGTTAGGCACGATTATCATACCCGCCGGATGCTGACCGGTAGTGACCTTGACTTTTGAGCTTTCGACTAATTTGGCCAGGCGGTTAAGCTCGGGGGTACTTACGGTGATACCCATTTTTTCGGCATACGCTTTAACAAAACCGAACGCCGTTTTCTCGGCTATCGTGGTTATCGTTCCCGCTTTGTAAACGTTCCCCGCGCCGAAAAGCGTTTTGGTGTATTCCTGAACGTCGTTCTGTACCTCATCCGAAAAGTTAAGGTCAATATCCGGCACCTTATCGCCCTTAAAGCCCAAGAAGGTTTCAAACGGGATATTGTGACCGTCACGGTTCATAAGAATACCGCAATGCGGACATTCTTTTTCCGGCAAATCAAAGCCCGAGCCGTATTCACTGTTACTGAAAAACTCGCTGTGGTGGCAGTTCGGGCAGACGTAATGCGCGGGAAGCGGGTTTACTTCCGAAATGCCCGCCATGGTTGCGACAAACGATGAGCCGACCGAACCACGCGAGCCTACGAGATACCCTTTTTCTTCGCTGTACGCCACAAGCTTCTGCGCCGAAATATACATTATTGAAAAGCCGTTGTTTATTATTGAATTAAGCTCTTTTTCAAGTCTGTTTTTAACAATTTCAGGCGGGGTTTCACCGTAGATACGGTGGGCGTTATCCCAACATATCTTTTTAAGAAGTTCGTCCGAGCCCTCTATTGTCGGCGGGTAGTTGCCTTCCGGCACCGGCACCACGTCGTCCGATATCATATCGGCGATTTTATTCGGGTTGTCTATAACGAACTCCGCCGCGCGCGAGCCGAAATAATCAAAATCGGCGAGCATTTCATCGGTGGTTTTGAAATAGAGCGGAGCCTGATATTCTATATCGTCATACCCCTGACCGGCTTGAACTATCTGGCGTATCACGCCGTCCTCGGCGCGCAGAAAATGCACGTCTCCCGTCGCCACGACCGGCATGGAAAGCTCGTCCGCTATTTCGACGATTTTACGGTTAAAGTCTTTTATTACCTCATCGCTTGTAACGTGCTTAAAGCGGTTTGGTATGATATTTCCGTTCTTGTCGGTACGCTCGCCCGCGGCGCTCTCTCGCACCATAAATTCATTATTGGCAACCGGCTGTATTTCAAGATAATCGTAGTATTTTGCGATTTCGAGCAGTTCTTCCCGGCTTTTGCCGTCCACCACGGCGCGGTAAAGCTCGCCCTGCTCGCACGCCGAGCCGATTATAAGTCCCTCGCGGTACTTGTCGAGCTCGCTTCTCAAAGTGATCGGGCGCGTATGGAAGCAGTTGAGATGCGCGCCGGACACCAGCTTATAAAGATTTTTAAGTCCCGTGGCGTTTTTTACGAGTATTATCTGGTGGTTACGCAGCTTTGACAGTTCCTTTGAGGAAAGATTTGAAATATCATGCCTTACGTCGTCGACAAAATAGCTTTCAACGCCGTAAATAACCTTGAAGCTGCCGCCGTTTTTGCGTATTGATTTCACCGCCGACGCTGCCGCCGGATAGGACTGAACAACGCCGTGGTCGGTTATGGCTATCGCCTTATGCCCCCAGGAATAGGCGGTGTTTATAAGGTCGCCCGCGCTTGATACGGCGTCCTTTGCCGACATATTGGTATGACAGTGCAGTTCGACCCTCTTTTCGCCCTCGTGATCGTCTTTCTTTTCGTACTTTTCGAGCGTGGCGAGCGCCGTGACCTCCACGATAAAGGAATTCGACCAGCTGTCATAACCGTAATCGCCGTTTACTATCACCGCGGCGTTATCTTTAAGAGGTTTAAGCGAACGCTTGAAGCGACCGACCTCGTAATCGATATCATCGTTGTATTTCGGGTCAAAAAACTTTTTGAGAACCGCGGCGAAGGTGTTTGTCCCGTCGCTGAAATTGAACTTGTAGGATACAAGTCTTTTGCCGTGCCGCGTGTTGCGGTCGGAAATTTCAAGCCCCGATACCTCGCCCCACGCGCTTATCCTTATCTGATCATCGGGGTTCGCGGGCGGTATGATATTTTTAAGCGGCGTAACTTTGCCGTCGATTTTTCTGCCGAAAAAGCGTTTCGCGCTTTCAAGATAAACGGGAAGCCCGTCTTTCGGCTTGTAATTATATGCCTTTCCCTCGGGCGGCTGTGCCGCTTCTTTCTTTATTCCCTGTTCTTTTTTTACTTCCGCTTTCGGTGCGCTTTCCGCTTTCGACGCGCTTTCCGTCGGTTTAACCGCCTGTATCGGCGTATCCTCCGCTTTTATTTCAAGCTCGCCGGAAAACGTCACCGCGGGCGTAAAGCCGAATTTATCGGCTATCTCTTTTTTGAAAGCGCGTTCAAATCCGCATTCTTTTATTCTTTCGTAACCGCCGAATTTAAGACGGATATCTATGTTTTCACCCTCGACGGTATATTCCGCGCCGTTAAAAAAGCCGTTAAGCACGACGTTTTTAGCGCGAATACGGTCTATGATATCATTTATCGCTTCACTGCCCAGCGCGGTTATTTCAAACGAAACGGCGGAATTTACCGCGCTTAGTTTCAGCCCTTTGCAAACGCTGTCGCAAAAGGCGCTTATATCTCCGTAGGTTATATATGAACTGCTCGAAAGCACGACCTCGACCGTGCGGTTTTGAGCGTCGAGCTCACAGTTTATAACACGGGCATTTTCAAATTTTTTTGCTGTTTCTTCGGTTACGTATTCACCGAAAAGCCCCTTAAAATCAAACATTTTTTACTCCTGCATTTTTTCGATTTCCGAAATCAGCGTATCAAGCAACCTGTCCTCAGGTATGCCCGAGCTGACTATTTTCCCCTTTTTGAAAAGCACTCCGCTACCCTTGCCGCCCGCTATGCCTATGTCGGCGGCGGCGGCTTCGCCCGGTCCGTTTACAATACAGCCCATTATGGCGACGGTGATATTTTTCTTTACACCGGAAAGTCTCTTTTCCGCTTCCTTTGCGATACCGATAAGATCAATTTGCGTTCTGCCGCAGGTCGGGCAGGAAACAAAGCGTATGCCGTCTTTCCTGATACCGAGCGCGCCGAGAAGCTTTTTTGCCGCCTCGACCTCTTTTATCGGGTCGTCTGTAAGCGATATTCTGACGGTATCGCCTATGCCGCGCAGTAGCAGACCGCCTATACCCGCGGCGGATTTTATAACGCCGCTATTTTCTGTTCCCGCCTCGGTAACGCCCAAGTGAAGCGGATATTTCACCGCCTGCGCCGCCAGGACGTACGCGTCGTACATTGTCGCGACGTTTGAAGATTTAAGCGATAAAACTATATCGTCAAAATCGTATTTTTCTAAAAGCGATATATGGTAAAGCCCGCTTTCGAGCAACGCTTCGGCGGTCGCAGAGCCGTGACGCGCGAGAATGCTTTTTTCAAGCGAGCCGGAGTTTACGCCTATCCGTATCGGTATACCGCGCGATTTACAGGTTTTCGCAACCTCTCTGACCCCCGCCTCATCCCCGATGTTTCCGGGGTTTATCCTGATTTTATCCGCGCCCGCCTCTGCTGCTTTTACCGCAAGACGCCAGTCAAAATGAATATCCGCGACTATGGGGATATCAACGCTTTCTTTCAGTTTTTCAAGGGTTTTTATGCTCTGTTCATCGGGCACCGATACGCGCAGAATATCACAGCCGGCGGCGGCGAGCGCCTTTGCCGACTGTACGTTGCCGTCAATATCATGGGCGAAAACGGCGAGCATTGACTGGATACTTATATCCGCCCCGCCGCCTATCGGCACGCTTCCGACGTTTACGCGTTTTGTAGTTTTATTCGTATACAAAGTATCACCGCCCGAAGGTCAGGGACCAAATATCTTTAAGCGTTATAAGCAACATAAACACAATGAGTATTATGAACCCTACCGTATGAATCACCGCTTCATACTTTGCGGGAACTTTCTTTCTTATCACCATCTCGGCACCGATAAACATAAGTCTGCCGCCGTCAAGCGCGGGAAGCGGAAGTAGGTTGAAAATGCCGAGATTTATCGTAATAAGTGAAGCTATCGGCAAAAGATTTCTTAAACTCTGCTTTGCCATACTGCCTATCGCCGCGGTAACGCCGACAGGTCCCGACACCGCGCTTATTCCGTATTTTCCCGAAATCAAATCAATAAGCGACCGCCAGATGACCGCGCAAAAAGATATCCCAGTTTTGAATACCTCCGAAATAAAAGAGAAAACGGTTTTCTTTTTGGGGTAAACCTTAAAATCAAGCTTGATATAATTAACGCCGTTTTCCTTTTCGGTATTGAATTTTACGCCGGTAAGCTTAACCTTTTTACCGTCGCGTAAAACGGTCATATCAAGCGTTCCGTCCTCTACGTTCGTAAAGGCGTAGCTTAAATCGTAGGTGGTATATATCTTTCGCCCGCCGACCGATATTATTTCATCGTCAATCTCAAGTCCCGAAACGTGGCTAGGGGCTCCGGGGCTGAATTCGGCGACAGTGGTGGTCGCAAAGCTCTTCTCCGGCGCTAAAATGACCGCAACCAGCGCGAACCCGAGAAGCAGATTAAAAACGGCGCCCATTATTACTATTATAAATCTGCGCCACGCCGCCTTGTTGCAAAAAGCGCGGGGGTCGGCGCTGTCGGCGTCCTCGCCCTCCATGGCGCAATAGCCGCCGAGCGGTATCAGATTCACTTTATACACGGTCTCGCCGAGCTTTTTCGACAAAAGCTTCGGACCGAAACCCACGGCAAATTCATTCACCCTTACGCCAAGGCTCTTTGCCGCCAGAAAATGACCCAATTCGTGAATAATTATAAGCAGTACGAAGACCAGTATCGCAACGAGATACGGCCAGGTATTGCCCCAAATATTCGAAACGGCATTAGCCACGTTCAAAAAATCACGCCCTGTCTGAAACATATTGCCGAGCCGCACGGTCGGCTTCAAAAATATCTTCTAACGAATAATCCTTTTTATCGGCGGCGTTTTCCATTGCCGCTTCGTTTAATTCCGCTATTTGCAAGAAACCGATCTTACCCGCCAAAAAGAGCGAAACCGACTGTTCGTTTGCGCCGTTTATCGCCGCGGGATAAAGCCCGCCTCGCTTTATCGCCTTTGTGCAAAGCGGCAGGCAACGGAAAGTTTCCGTATCCGGACGGCAAAAGGTGAGCGTGCCTATATCGGACAGACTCAAACGGTCTATCTCGCCGCCGCGCTCGGGATAGGTAAAAGCGTACTGAATGGGTAACTTCATATCCGGAGTACCCATCTGACCTATAACCGCGCCGTCGCTCAGCACCACCGCCGAATGCAGAATGCTCTGTCTGTGGATAAGCACCTCGATATCATCGGGTCTTACCCCGAAAAGATGCACTGCCTCTATTACTTCAAGCCCCTTGTTCATAAGCGTCGCGCTGTCAACCGTGATTTTCGCGCCCATCGACCAGTTGGGGTGTTTAAGCGCCTGCGCGGCGGTGACGCCTTCAAGCTCTTCACGCGTTTTTTCGAAAAACGGACCGCCCGACGCGGTCAGTATTATTCTTTTAAGACCGCCCTTCGGCGCGCCCTGAAGCGACTGAAAAATCGCGGAATGTTCACTGTCCACCGGCAGTATCCTGACGCCCTTTTCGCGGCAAAGGCGGTTGATTATTGTTCCCGCCGTTACCATTGTTTCCTTGTTTGCAAGGGCAATATCGGAGCCGGCGTTTATGGCGGCGACGGTGGGCCGCAGGCCGGCTATTCCCACTATGGCGGTAAGCACGATATCCGCGCCGCAAGCCGCCGCTTCGATTACGCCCTGTTCGCCAGAAAGCACCTTTATACCGGTATCTTTAAGGGCGATTTCAAGTTCTTTTGCCGCGTTTTCATCATAAACCGCGACCGAGGCCGGGCAAAACTTCCTCGCTTGTTTTTCGAGCAGTTTTACATTCCTGCCCGCCGCGAGGGATACAACTTTCAAATCTTTATTTTTCGATATTACTTCAAGGGCTTGCGTACCGATAGACCCGGTAGAGCCGAGAATCGCTATCTTTTTCATTTTATAACACCCAAAAGCATTAAAGAAAGCATGGCGGGCGAGATAAACAGCATACTGTCAAACCTGTCGAGTATACCGCCGTGACCCGGTATCAGGTTGCTGTAATCTTTAACGCCGACGCTCCGCTTGATTATCGAGGCAAAGAGGTCGCCGAGCATACCGACTATACACATTACCACGGTTACGCCGAGCATAACGAAAATATTTGTTTGAGCCTTGTATGCCCAGACGAGAACAAACGTTACTATAAGACTTGCCGCAACTCCGCCGACGGCGCCCTCTATTGTTTTCTTGGGGCTTACGTGCTCGCAGAGCTTATGCCGCCCGAAGAACACTCCGGTAAAATACGCGCCGGTATCGCAGACGCTTGAAAAGTTTATAACCAGCAGTAAATAGTATATTCCGCCGGACCTCGTAATAATACAGTCAAGACTTGCAAACGCCGCGCTGTAAATAAACGGCGCACCGAGCAATGCGAAAATCTCGGTTATGTTGAACTCTTTTTTCTTGAATATTATCGATACCGTAAAAAGCACCGTATACACGATAGCCGAAAGCAGTAAAAGCGTTATCGAAAAGCTAACCCCGCGCTCGTCAATACTCCCCTTGCCGCGCAGTATATCGTAGGCGCCGTGCATTATATCGCTCGTAAGCACAAAAGCCACCGCCGCGTAAACGCAGGCCGCCGCCTTTCTGAAAGCGGTCCCCGCCTTTACGATATGATGTAAGAGCTCATAGCTTGCCGCCGTGGCAAGCAGGGCGATAAAAACGGTTATTATCACGGTGGTATATCTGTAACCCGTAAAAAGCACCGCGAATACTATGCTTATTATTATCGCCGCGGATATTATTCTTGTTTTCATTCTTTTCACCTGAAACATTCCGGGATTCTTTTACCCGACTTTTTGGGAAAATCACGCGGTTTTTATATCAAACACCGCCGAAACGCCTGTTGCGGCGGCTGAAATCTTCAATAGCCCTGTCGAGGTCGCGCGGAGAAAAATCCGGCCAGAGTATATCCGAAAACCAGTATTCCGCGTAAGCCGCCTGCCATATCATATAATTTGAAAGGCGGTATTCACCGCTCGGACGGATGATAAAATCGGGGTCGGGCTGACCGGCGGTGTAAAGCCTGTCGCTTATCGTTGCTTCGGTTATATCCTCCGCTTTGATACCCTCGTTTACTATGCTTTTTACGGCGTGTACTATTTCATCCCTGCCGCCGTAATTAAGCGCGATATTAAGATGAAGCCCCGTAGCGTCGGCGGAATCCGCTTCGGCTTTGAGCATAAGTTCCCTGATATCTTCCGCAAGCGGCGCGCGGTCGCCGATAAATTCAAGCTTTATGTTTTCATCCTTGAAATTGTCGGTATCTTTCAGATAATCGCGCAGTATGTTCATGATATTGTCAACTTCCGATTTAGGCCGCTTCCAGTTTTCGGTTGAAAAGGCGTAAACCGTAAGGTACTTTATCCCTATCCTGTTACAGTACCGCGCTATCGTCTTAAAGGTGCGCGAGCCCGCCGCGTGACCCGCCGTACGCGGCAGGGAACGCTTTTTCGCCCACCTGCCGTTACCGTCCATAATAATAGCGATATGCTCGGGAAGTATAATATCCTCGCTTAATTTTTTTCGCTTAAAGAACAATTTTTCGTCCCTCCGAAAATAAACTGTATCGCTCAGATCTCCATTATCTCTTTTTCTTTTGCCGCGGCGACGCCGTCGATTTCCTTACAGAACTTATCGGTGAGGTTCTGAATCTTCTTTTCACCGTTCGACTCGTCATCCTCGGTTATTTCGTTATTCTTTTTGAGTTTTTTAAGGTCGTCCATAGCGTTCCTGCGCTGATTTCTTATGGCGACCTTTGACTCTTCCGCCTTTTTATGAACGTCTTTTACTATTTCTTTTCTGCGTTCCTCGGTAAGCGGCGGGAAATTAAGGCGGATAATCTTACCGTCGTTCTGCGGGTTTATGCCGATATCCGAAGTAAGTATCGCTTTTTCGATTTCTTTAAGGGTCGAAGCATCCCACGGTTGAATAATGAGCGTGCGCGCTTCGGGAACGCTTATGGCCGCCATCTGATTTATGGGGGTGGATACGCCGTAGTAATCTACCGAAATGCGTTCAAGCACCGCGGCGGTAGCCCTGCCCGCTCTTATCGCCTTGTACTCACGTTCGAGCGCCTCGACAGTCTTGTTCATTTTTTCTTCGGTTGTCTTAAACAGTTGTTCCATAATATATCCTCCTTATTTTGAATTGATATCTTTTTATTCGACCAGCGTTCCGATTGCCGCGCCGGTCATCGCCGAAACGATATTGTCCGGGTCGTTAAGATTGAATACGAGTATCTTTATGCCGTTATCCATACAAAGTGACGCCGCCGTACTGTCCATAACGTTAAGACCGAGTGTAAGCACGTCATGGTGAGTGAGCTTATCAAACTTCTTGGCGTCGGGGTTCTTCCTCGGGTCGCTGTCGTAAACGCCGTCAACGTTCGTGGCTTTGAATATTACGTCGGCGCCTATTTCCGCCGCGCGAAGAGCCGCCGCGGTATCGGTCGAGAAGAAGGGATTGCCGGTTCCGCAGCCGAATATTACCACTCTTCCCTTTTCAAGATGCCTTATCGCCTTGTTTCTGATATACGGCTCGGCTATCTGCCGCATTTCTATCGCGGTCTGCACCCGCGAGGTCACGCCGAGCTGTTCGAGCGCGTCGCAGAGCGCAAGCGAATTGATGGTGGTAGCGAGCATACCCATATGGTCGGCGCGAGTCCTGTCCATATCGCCGCTTGACCTGCCGCGCCAGAAATTGCCGCCGCCTACCACTATTGCGACCTGAACGCCCATATCCACGCAGGTCTTTACCCTTTTGCATACGTCGGTCACCTTGTTAAAATCAATGCCCGTACCCTTTTCACCGGCTAAAACCTCGCCGCTGAGTTTGAGCAAAACACGCTTATAAACAGGTTTCATAAATGCCACCTCTAAACAATATGATTCTATTTATATTATTTTACCTTATAGCACACTCAAAGTCAACAAAAAATACGAGGCAAAATCCTTTGCCCCGTATCGTTCTTTAAAACCTTTTCAGGTTGCCGGTATCAGTATCATCCGGTCGGATGAAAGCCGGTCCTCACCTATGGAGTTTATCTGTTTTATCTCACCGATATCCGCCAGATATTTCCGCGCGATATCGAATACGCTTTCGCCCTCTTCGCCGAAATACACCGTAAGCGCGGCACGACCGCTTTTATCCACCGGTCGGCTCTCGTTTACCTGAATATCGCCGACAAGCGTAACGGTATTCGATTTGTAAACGTCGGCGGCAACCGACATTTGCAGCTGTAAATCCATTTTGCCGTCGGACAGAAGATTATAGCTTACCGAAATAACGCCGGTTTTGGCGTCGGCGGTAAGACATTCGCCGTCGCAGGGTATTTTACAGTTATAGCTGAAATCCACCGTCTTTTCAAAGTATACCGGGGCGCCGTTATCGTCGAGCGCCAGAATATTGGCAACAGCGGAGCCGGTCACCGTCATACAGTCCCCGTCAAACGCCGTCTCTTCGGTTTTCGCCTCGCACCATACGTCGCATATTTTTATGACCGAATCGGGCGATAAATCCACTTCGCCGCGGGCGGTAAAGGTGTCGAGAACACTGCTTACACGTGTGCTGAAAACCGCTTCCTCGCTTTTTATCGCCGTCTCGTGTTTTTTAGAGTAGGCGTCGGCTATCACGCTGATATCGTCGCTGCAAAAAATCTCGGCTTTTATAAGTATTTTAGCGTCCAGAGTAAAACCGCGGGCGACAGAGGCGGAGTCAAATTTCGGCTTGACTTCAAGGTAGGCGATATCGGCTGACGCGCTGTAACGGTAGCTTTCATTCGCGCCCTCGGCTTCGAGCAGCTGACTGAAAGGTATTTGAACGCCGAGCGGAACGGTGTCGCCGTTTTCGGTGCGGTAAAGCAGTTCTACCGCCATATTCCCCTTTACTATCGCCTTGTTTTCGAGCAGCTTGCACTCGTTTATTTCGGCGACGGCGCCGTATCTGATAAGGCATTTTATATCGCCGTCGGTGCTTGCCGCCTCAATTTCCTCCTCGATTATCGCGTACTTTTCGGCGTACCCTATCGGCATGGTCGACGGCACCGAAACTCTTAAAACCTCGATGTTTTTATCATCGATATCGCAGATTATTTCCCGGCTTTTACGCGAATAAGCGCAGACCGTAACGCCGACCGCGCCGTGAATATCTATTTTCCGTTCGCTTTGCGCCCGACAGTTTATATACTCGCATTTTGCCTTTGCCGTTACGTAACCGTTTTCGCTGTCCGCGCCGATATCAAAGCTCTTTGAAAACGGGTACTGATACTCGTATGAATTCATATAACCGTCCGGGTCGCTGTAAATAACCGTCACGGTAACGCTACCGTCGACCGTCACCGCTCGCCCCGAAACGCTTTTCGACGCCGTTCTCGCCGCCGCGCAGCATTTAAGTATCCTCGATATTTCGGGGCAGTAATCGGGCAGACTGAAATCAATATCAAGCGGCACCTCGACCGTGTCCTTGAATACCGTTTCAACCGTATAAACAGGCGTTTTCATACATTTCTCATCCATATATAGCCACTCTCCATTATCGCTTTTTTGTATAATA
>JAFZIW010000157.1 GCA_017554125.1 Clostridia bacterium
ATCAAACTCTCTAAAATTTGTATCTTAACGCCCTCAGGCGCTAAAACCGATTCCAGAACAGTCTTTTGACTCATTCTTACTTTAATGCTGACGCATTCTTAATTTTAATTCCAGATTTCTCAAAGAATTCTTAGGGTCCTTATCTTGTCTGTCGTTGTTTAATTTTCAAGGTCCGTCTTTTTGTGTCCGGTTTATCTCGGTACATACGGGAGCTTTGATAACGAGCAGGATTACCTTTATCTCATAATCTGTTCTCTCTTGTGTCCGGTTTTTCTCGGTACATACGGAAGACTGATAACGAGCAGGTTGGCTTTTCAGCTCATTGTCCGCGCTCTTTTATGCCCGATTTTGCCGCACAATTTCTCACGCCCCGTTTTTTGGGCGCTCGATTATATTACCACATACTATCTCGCTTGTCAACACTTTTTTCGCCGATTTTTCAAACTTTTTTCGCGGGTTTGTGTACCGGTTAAAATTGCTACTCAATATATTGTATGCAATAAAAAATCGCCCCGCGAAAGCGAGGCGAAAACAACAGTATTTTGTATATCAGTCCATATTTATTTCCTGCTCGACGGTATACCTCGGTCTATGCTTCGTTTCGAGATATATTTTGCCGATATATTCACCGATTATACCAATGCTTAAAATCTGTATACCTCCAAGGAAGCAGATTATCGCCACGGTTGACGCCCAGCCGCTTACCGCGTCCCCGACAAAATGCGCTATAACCGACCAGATAATACCGATAAAGCTTATCATTGCAATTATAAACCCAACGGCGGTTATGATTCTTATAGGCTTGACCGTAAAGCTCGTGATACCGTCGAGGGCGAGCGATACCATTTTGCCGAGCGTATATTTACTTTCTCCGGCTATGCGCGAGGTGCGGTCATAGTAGACGCAGGTCGACTTGAACCCGACAAGCGATACCATACCGCGAAGATAGAGATTTACCTCTTTATAATGCGAGAGTGCTTCGAGCGCTCTTCTTGAAAGCAAACGGTAATCGGCATGGTTCTTCACCGTTTCGGCGCCCATGGCGTTTAACAGTTTATAAAACAGATTTGCGCTTCTCCGCTTAAAGGGGGAATCGGTTTTACGGTTTTTACGGACGCCGTAAACTATATCGCACCCGTCGAGATACTGCTTTATCATTTCATCGGTGGCGTTAATATCATCCTGACCGTCGCAGTCAAGCGAAACGGTTATATCACACCTGTCCTTTGCCGCCATAAGTCCGGCGAGCAGCGCGTTCTGATGCCCGCGGTTACGGCTGAGTTTAAGCGCGCAAATCATACTGTTTTTTTCGGCGAGTTCCTTTATTACGGCATACGTATTGTCGCGGCTTCCGTCATCGACAAACAGCACCCTGCTTTTATCGGAAATCACACCTAAACCGACAAGCGACGACAGCTTATCGGTAAAAAGGCGATAACTTACGGGCAGGACCTCCTGCTCGTTATAGCACGGAACGACAAAATAGAGTATGGGTTTCAAAGCACGCACCCCCGTTCGAGATACTTAAAAGTATATACTCTCGCGCCACGGTTTGTCAAGTGACGGGACCGATAATCGCTCGAAGTTTTAAGAGTATCTTCTTTTCAGCGCGAGAAACGCCCACCTGCGTTAAACCGAGCCGCTTTGCCGTTTCGTTTTGCGTAAGCTGTTCAAAAAAGCGCAGACGCACCAACTCCCGCTCTTTTTCATCAAGCTTTGAAACGGCGCTTTGAAGCATAAGTTTATCGTCGAGCGCACGCTCGCCGGACGCCACCGGCACGTCCATCTGATTTTCACCGTCGAGAGACGCCGCGGTCAGCGATACCGCGGGTTTTGCGGCGTCCATCGCCTCTGTTACTTCTTCTACGGAAACGCCGATGCGTTTTGCTATCTGAAACACCGTCGGCTCCGCGCCGGACTCGTTTTCCATCAGAGATTTTTCCCGGTTTATTTTAAGCGACAGTTCTTTAAGGCTCCGCGATACCTTTACGCTTCCGCCGTCGCGGAACAGGCGGCGCATTTCGCCTAAAATAACCGGCACCGCGTAGGTTGAAAACTGAAAGCCGCGCGTTTTGTCGAAGGCGTCCGCCGCTTTAACAAGACCGACGCAACCCGCCTGATACAGGTCTTCATACTCTATACCGCGACCGGAAAACCTCTTGCAAAGATGATTTACAAGCCGCAGATTATCGCTTATAAACTTGTCCCGATTTCTGTCCTTAACCATTCACGGTTATTCTCGGCTGTATTTTCTTTTTCATTGAAACGGTCGTACCCTTGCCGGGTTTTGAGGTCACCCTGACGCTATCCATAAAGCTCTGCATGACCGCGAAGCCCAGTCCCGCGCGTTCGCCGCCGACCGTGGTGAAAAGCGGTTCAAGCGCCAGCGGCACGTTCTCTATTCCGCAGCCGGTATCCCTTATTTTGATTTTAAGTATTCCGCCCTCGGTTATTTCCGCCGTTATGTAGATTTTGCCGAGCTTTTCGCGGTAGGCGTGGACTATACAGTTGGTAACCGCCTCTGACACCGCGGTTTTGATATCGTTCAGCTCTTCAAGCGTCGGGTCGAGCTGAGCGGCAAACGCCGATATACACGACCTTGCAAAGCCCTCGTTAGCCGAGCGCGCAAAGAGGCTCATATTAAACTTGTTGATTATCTGCATTTTTACAACTTCCTTTCAGTCGAGTGTTGCAAGACGGTTCATTCCGGCAAGCCGCAAAACTTTGGAGATTTGCGGCGAAGCGCCGGTTATGTGCATTTTCGCGCCGATTTTTTGAAGATTCCGGTATCTGCCCATAATAAGACCTATTCCGGAGCTGTCCATAAAGCTGACGCCGCCGAAATCAAGCACCAGTATAGACGGCACGTTACAGTCTATCGCCTCATCGATTTTCTC
>JAFZIW010000158.1 GCA_017554125.1 Clostridia bacterium
ACCTTGAACCGGTGGCGATTTTTTTGCTCATAATGCTTGAAGCGATAAGCGGTATACTGTCCACGGTCGCCGTCACGTCACGCAGTGCATAAATTAGTTTATCGGCAGGTGTCAGATTTTCGGACTGACCTATAACCGAAACACCAACGTTTTGCGCGATTTTCAAAAATTCATTCCTTTCGAGATTTATTCTGTAACCGGGAATGGACGAAAGCTTATCAACTGTCCCGCCTGTGAAGGCGAGCCCCCTGCCCGACATTTTTGCAACGACGCATCCAAGCGAAGCTACGACAGGCGCAACAATCAGCGTTGTTTTATCACCTACTCCGCCGGTGCTGTGCTTATCAACGGAAAGCTCCGAAAATAGAGATAAGTCAACTGTTTCACCGGAATTCGTCATAGCTTTTGTTAAGTATGCGGTCTCTTCATCGTTCATCCCGTTAAAGTAAATCGCCATTAAAAGTGCCGAAGCCTGATAATCCGGAATTTTTCCGCTTGTGAACCCCTCGACAAATGTAAATATTTCATCTTTGCTCAGCGTAAAACCGTCGCGTTTCTTTTTGATAATATCGTATATCGTCATTAATTTCACCACCGAACCGCTCTTTCAGTAATATGATAACATATTTTTTGAAAAAAATAAAGTGTCGGCTACAAAAAATGCGCATATTTATTTGACAATTATAAATTATAATGCTATTATATATACTGGTTTTTAATGTGCCAAAAGGAGTGTTGTTATGGATAAACATCGCGGTTATGTTTCGGCTCTTTCAGGTCGGTATGCCGGCGAGGAAATGCAGTATCTGTTTTCGGATGAGTTCAAATTTTCAACCTGGCGCCGTTTGTGGATAGCTCTTGCCAAGTCTGAAAAACAGCTCGGGCTTGATATTTCTGATGAGCAGATAAGCGAAATGGAGTCGCATATTTATGATATAAATTTTGACGTGGCCAAAGCGCGTGAAAAAGAAGTGCGCCATGACGTTATGAGTCATGTTTACGCATATGGCGTTCAGTGTCCAAAAGCCGAACCGATTATTCACCTCGGAGCAACGAGTTGCTTTGTCGGAGATAATACCGACTTAATTATTCTGAAAGAAGCGTCAGGCTTAATACTGCGAAAGGCCGCGCAGGTAGTTAAGAATCTTTCTGAATTTGCGAATAAATACAAATCTATGCCATGCCTTGCCTATACGCATTTGCAACCGGCACAGTTGACAACGGTCGGTAAACGCGCAACGCTTTGGATAAACGACCTTATAAGCGATATTGATAATTTGCAGTACAACCTTGACAGTCTCAAGTTTCTCGGCTCAAAGGGTACGACGGGTACTCAGGCGAGCTTTATGGAACTGTTCGGTAACGATGAGAATAAAGTCAAGGAATGTGAACGTTTAATCGCGGAATATTTCGGCTTTAACGAGTGCGTTCCGGTTTCGGGACAAACCTATTCGAGAAAGGTTGATTATTCATTCCTGTCGGCATTATCCGCATTTGCCCAAAGCGCATATAAATTTGCTGACGATTTGCGCCTTTTGCAGTCTTTTGAAGAAATTGAGGAACCGTTCGGCAGTTCACAAATCGGCTCTTCGGCAATGCCGTATAAGCGTAACCCTATGCGCAGCGAACGTATATGTTCCCTTTCACGTTTTATAATCAACAATGCTCAGAACGCCGCCGTTACCGCGTCAACCCAGTGGTTTGAGCGTACTCTTGACGACAGTGCAAACCGGCGTTTAAGTATATCCGAAGGCTTTTTAGCGCTCGACGGTGTTTTAGATCTTTACATAAACATAAGTTCAGGACTTGTTGTATACGATAAAGTCATAAATCGCAGAGTTCTTGTAAAGCTTCCGTTCATGGCAACCGAAAATATTATGATGGATTCGGTAAAGCGCGGCGCAGACCGTCAGTATATTCATGCGATTATTCGTGAACATTCCCACGCCGCGGCCGCGGCGGTCAAGCTCGAAGGTAAATCAAACGACTTGATAGACCGTTTGGCGCATGATGAACGGATACCGCTTTCAAAGTCAGAAATGCTTGAAAGTATGAAACCCGAAAAATATATCGGCAGATCAGTTTCTCAGGTTGATGAGTTTTTGTCAGAATACGCTCAACCTGTTATATCAAAATACTGTACCGATGATATAAAATTTGAACCGCAAGTATGAAAGGAAAATTAAAATGAATTTTTTTGAAGAACTTAAAAACTATGACAGAGAAATTGCCGATGCCTGTGAGCAGGAGCTTAACCGCCAGCGCGGAAATATTGAGCTTATTGCGTCCGAAAACATTGTATCAAAAGCGGTGCTGCTTGCCGCGGGCGGGATACTTACAAACAAATATGCCGAGGGTTATCCCGGCAAGCGCTACTACGGCGGTTGCGAAAAAGTTGATATCGTTGAAGAAATAGCGCGTGAACGCGCCAAAAAGCTCTTCGGTGCGGAGCATGCAAACGTTCAGCCGCATAGCGGCGCAAACGCTAATCTCGCCGCGTTCTTTGCTTTTCTCGAGCCGGGAGATACTGTCCTCGGTATGAATCTTGCCCAGGGCGGTCATTTATCACACGGCTCGCCGGTCAATATATCCGGTAAGTATTTTAACGTCGTGCCTTACGGCGTGAACCGTGAAACCGAATGTATTGATTACGATGAAGTGCAGAAAATAGCCAATGAGTGCAAACCGAAAATGATAATTGCCGGCGCGAGTAACTATTCGCGAGTAATTGATTTTAAGAGATTCAGAGAAATTGCCGACAGCGTCGGCGCATATCTTATGGTTGATATGGCGCATATTGCCGGTCTTGTTGCCGCCGGACTTCATCCTTCTCCCGTCTCCTATGCCGATGTTGTTACGACGACGACACATAAAACACTCCGCGGTACACGCGGCGGTATGATTCTTTGCAAGGAAAAATATGCCAAATTGATAGATAAAGCGATTTTTCCCGGTACTCAGGGCGGCCCGCTTATGCACGTAATTGCCGCAAAAGCCGTTGCTTTGGGTGAAGCGCTTACCGATGGATTCAAAGATTATCAGAAGCAGATAGTTAAGAATGCAAAATATCTCTCCGAACAGCTGAAAAAAAGAAATATTGATATCGTTTCCGGCGGTACGGATAATCATCTTATGACGTTAAAACTCATAGGTACCGGCATTACCGGAAAGCAACTTGAACATAATCTTGACGAGGTTCATATTACCGCAAATAAGAATACGATTCCGTTTGACCCGGAAAGTCCGTTTATAACAAGCGGTCTTCGTATCGGCACCCCCGCTGTTACCTCACGCGGTTTTAAGGAGCCAGAAATGGAAAAAATCGCCGAATGGCTGTATCTTGCGATAAATGATTTTGAAGCGAACAAATCCGATATTGAAGCCGGAGTTTGCGAACTCTGCAAAAATTTCCCGATTTACTGATTACGTATAAAATCAGCTTAAAGGTGTGATTAAATGATTTGGCATAGCTCGGATATCAACTCCGTATTATCAGAACTAACCGTTGACGAAAACAACGGACTTGCCAACGGCGTTGCTTACGAACGTCTTGAAACTTATGGCAAAAACCAGGTTGCCGACGTTAAACCGATGAGCTTTATAAAACGTTTTTTAAGTCTCTTGAACAAAAAGACTGTTTATGCTCTGGCGATAATATCGGCGCTGAGTTTGATTATTTCTTTAATTTACGGCGAGAAACACTTTTATTATCCGATAATAATTGTTATGCTTGTGGTTGTAAACGCACTTCTTTCCGCATATCATTTGCACGCTTGCGACCGCGCCGTTTACTTTCAGAAAAATGCATCGGTACCGACGTGTACGGTAATACGTGAAGGCATTAAGCGAAGTATTCCCGCTAATGAACTGGTAGTGGGCGATATAATTATTCTGAACGAAGGCGACTATATAAACGCGGATGCGCGTTTAATAGAGACCAACGGCTTTAGGTGTAACGAATTAGCTCTTACGGGTGAGATTATACCGGTTGAAAAAGACGCCGATATCGTTCTTGATGATATGGTGCCTTGTACCGGCAGGAAGAATATGGTTTTTTGCGGTTGTAACGTCACACACGGCAGCGCGAAAGCAGTCGTAGTCGAAACCGGTATCAATACCGAGATAAGTAAAACCAACACGCTTAATTCAAAACCCGGCAATACCGTTTCCGGTATTGAGCGAAATCTCAGCGCCACTACTCATATCGTCGGTATTATTCTGTTTATTGTAAGTGTTGTCATCTTCCTGTTCGGTATAATTACCGGCAGACACTCCAACGAGCCTTTTGCGGCAGTTACCGTAACGGTGTTACTCAATGCGACCGCGCTCGGTTTTTCAGCGTTTCCGGCAATAATGCCATACGTCGCTTCTATTGCGACTTCACTCGGCGCGGCGAGATTTATACGTGACGGTATTATTATTAAAGATACCGCCACAATAGAAAAGCTTGCGAAAACTACCGTTTTGTGCGCCGATAAAACCGGCGTGTTTACAAAGAACCATATGTATCTGAATTCGATATATGACGGTGAAACGCTGGTATATCCCGTAGGCGGCGTTTTAGAACAAAAAAGCACGGTGGTTTTACGCCTTGCGGTTGCCTGCTCAATGCTCGAAAACGATAATACCGAGACGGCGATAGAAGAATCGTGCATAAAATACAGTAATATGTCAAAATCTGATATTGATAACGCTTATCCGCGCTTAAACAGCATACCGTTTGACGGTGAGCGGAAGATGATGACAAGTATCAATATGATTGACGGAAAGCCGTTTGCCCTGATTAAAGGCGCGCCGGAAGCCGTTCTCGACAAGTGCGCCGGTATCGATATGGAAAAAGTGCAAAAGGTTTGTGATGAACTTGCCGAAAAATCGCTTCGCCTGATTTGCATTGCAATTAAAGCGCTTGAAGAAATACCCGCAAATCCAAGCGCGGAAGAGATAGAATGTGATTTGAAATTTGCCGGAATCATCTGTCTTGAAGATCCGCCGCGTTCTGAGGCGGTCGATAGCGTCGAAACCTGTAAAAACGCCGGAATTCGCGTTGTTATGATAACCGGCGACAATATCACTACCGCTTGCTCCGTTGCGAAAAATCTCGGAATAATCGAAGATGACGGGCAAGCCATAACCGGCGCAGAGCTTGAAGAAATGGATGATGATGAATTAAAACAGTGCGTTCGTGATTACTGTGTATTTGCCCGTATTTCTCCGGCGCAAAAATTACGCATCGTACAAGCCTACAAGGATAACGGCGATACTGTAACCGTAACCGGTAACGGTCTTGACGACGCCGACGTTCTTTCGGTTGCCGACGTTGGATTTTCAATAGGGGCCGACGTAAACGACGTGGCGCGCGGCAATGCCGACGCAATTATAAAGAAAAACAGTTTTTCGGCAGTCGTTGACGTTTTTACAAAATGTCACGGACTCTTTGAAAACATTAAAAAAACCGTTCGATTTCTGTTAGCTTGCAGTTTATCCGTTGTGCTTATTTATCTGTTAATCTTCCCGATTTTTAAGACGCCACCGTTTTCAGCGGTTGAGCTTTTACTCTTGAATCTGTTTCTTAACGCCGTACCCGTTATATCTCTCGCAACTAAATCGGCTGACAGTAAAACAGTTTCTCCGTCAGAAAAGATGCTGAAAGGTCGCCTGTTTGACGTAAGGACCATAGCAGGCATCGCCATTGAAGCAGTTACGCTCACGGTATGCGGCATTCTGGCATTTATCATCGGTAAAGCTGACAGTATTACGGTTGCATACACGATGGCGTTTGTAACCGTTACACTTTCACAAATCATTCATTCGTTCAATTTATGCTCTAATCGTTCCGTGATATTTACGAGGTATAAAAACAACGAGTTTATGGTGATTTCATCGGCGGTAGCCGTGTTTATACTCGTGTTTTTGTGTCTTACCCCCGCGGGAAGCATTTTCGGTCTGTCGGCGCTGACATTCGGTCAAATAGTGCAATCATTCGGACTTGCACTGATAATTGTCCCCGTTTGCGAGGCGGTTAAACTGTATTATTCCGACATATTCAAAAGTCTTAGACAGGGTGTATAGTAATGTCTGATAAGAAAAAAGTTGATAGCGATACTTTAAGTCAGCAACGCAAAGCGCGTGAGGAATTCTTGGAACTTAAACGCATTCAAAGCGGTGAGATTTCCGCTCCCCCTCCCCCGAGCGCCGAAGCAGTTGAACCTAAAACCGCCGAAGAAAAAGCAAAAAACTTTTGGTACTACTACCGTTGGGCTGTTTTGGCTGTTGTGTTCATCGCCATCATAATTGCAATTTGTGTTAAACAATGTGTTTCAAAAATTAAGTATGACGTTCGCGTTGTCGTGTATACGTCAAGTCCGGTCAGTGATGAGGACTGCGGACGAATGGAAAAGTATTTTGAAAAATACTGTGATGACGTAAACGGAAACGGTAGTGTCGACGTTCAGGTTATTAACTGTTCTTACAGCGAAAAAGGTAATCGAAATACTATCATTACCAATAATACGAAAGTTCAGTCAATCATCGCCGCTGAATATGATGTTGTACTGTTTATAACGGATAAAAACACATACGATTATCTGAACTCAATTTCAAATACCGGCGAATTACTTGAAAAGAATTGTTCCATACAGTTAGACGACGAGTTTTATAAAGAATGTGACGGCGACAGCGACGACCTTTTTGAAATTCCGAAGGATCTGACTGTTTCGCGCCGTATAATCGACGGTACAACTTTTGAAAAGAATAAAAAGGCTGTCACCCACTATAAGGCGGCGGGCGAAATGATTGAAAAGATGAAGAAGAAATAAATTATTCGCACTTGACATATTTGCCGCGTATATATATAATATTATCCATTGGTGACCTAAAATGAAATAAAGGTGGTTTTTTAATTGGCTAAAGCTGTTAAAATGACTGAAGACGGTCTGAAAAAACTCGAAGAAGAACTTGAACTGTTAAAAACTAAAGGTCGCGCTGAAATTGCTGAAAAGATCAAGACAGCCCGCGGCTACGGTGATCTTTCCGAAAACAGCGAATATGATGAAGCAAAAAATGAGCAGGCTAAAATCGAAGCGCGTATTGTTGAAATCGAGGCAATGCTTAAAAACGCCGAAATAATCAGCGATATAAAAGGCGCTCCGAAAATAGCGAAAGTCGGCGCCAAAGTTAAGGTCCTTGATATTGAACTTAATCAGGAGTATGAGTACCACATTGTCGGTTCTACCGAATCTGACCCGCTTAATAATAAGATTTCGGATGAATCGCCCGTCGGTAAAGCGCTTTTAGGCAAAAAATCCGGTCAGGAAGCCGTTGTTGAGGCGCCGTCCGGTGAAATCAGATTTAAAATTCTCAGTATATCAAAGTGATTTTCGGGCAGTGTTTACTGCCCTTTTTCTAAATTGAAAGGATGTGCTTTTTGTGGCTGATGAACAAATCCGCGACACAGAGGTCAATTTAAGTGAAATATTACAGGTTCGCCGTGATAAACTTACGGCGTTGCGTGAAGCGGGCAATGACCCGTTCGTGAAGACCAAATATGAAATTGATTCGAATTCTGCTGAAATTAAAGCAAATTTTGAAGAGTTTGAGAACAAAACAGTCTCTGTCGCCGGCAGAATTATGAGCCGCCGAATTATGGGTAAAGCAAGCTTTGCCGGCATACGCGACGGCGAGGGCGATATTCAGCTTTACGTTTCACGCGATGACGCCGGCGAGGAAGATTACGCCGCCTTCAAAAAATGGGATATCGGCGATATAATCGGTATTAAAGGTTTTGTTTTTAAGACGCGCACAGGTGAAATTACCATCCACGTTCAGCACATTGAGTTGCTTGCCAAGTCACTTTTGCCCCTCCCTGAAAAATTCCACGGGCTTAAAGATACCGATACCCGATACCGTCAGCGCTATGTTGATTTGATAGTGAATCCCGAGGTGCGCGATACGTTCATAAAGCGTTCGCAGATTCTCCGCGAAATACGCGCTTATCTTGACTCCAAAGGCTTTTTGGAAGTTGATACACCGATACTTGTACCTCTTGAAATCGGCGCCGCAGCGCGTCCTTTTAAGACGCATCACAACACTCTTGATATGGATATGTATTTACGCATTGAGACCGAGCTTTACTTGAAGCGTCTTATTGTCGGCGGTATGAACAAGGTTTACGAGGTCGGCAGAATATTCCGCAACGAGGGTATGGATACGAAGCATAACCCGGAGTTTACGACTATTGAGCTTTATCAGGCGTATACTGATTATCACGGGATAATGGACCTTGTTGAGGAGCTTTATTCCATGCTTGCCGAAAAAATATGCGGCAGTAAAAAAATCGCCTATCAAGGCAAGGAAATTGATATGGGTCACTGGGAGCGTCTTACAATGGTAGAGGCGGTCAAAAAATATTCCGGTTGCGATTATAACACCTGGGAATCTGATGAAGCGGCGCGCGCCGTCGCCAAG
>JAFZIW010000159.1 GCA_017554125.1 Clostridia bacterium
ATCCACAAAGGTATAAATTTTGCATACGCTTTCGCACAGGCGGACTATTGACAGCGTGTGCATAAGAAGTCCCGCACGGACCGCGTGATGAAGCTTATTTGCCGCGGGCCAGTAAAGGAGCTTATCCTTGTTATCCGTAAGAATCGCCGAAACTATGCTTTTAAGCTCGCCGTCATTGAATTCGCTGACCATACTCATAAGCTCGTCAAACATTTCCTCGCCCGAATAGTTTACACTGCGCACAAGGTCGTTCATATCGACGTTATCCTGAGGACAGGCGGTTCTTATCCGGTCTATCCGCAGTTGATCCGTTCCGTTATAGGGACTTATAGTGCCGCGTATCTTAACGATATCCTGCACTTTATACTCGCCGTGCTCCGCGGGCGAATAACGCCACAGTTTCGCGTTTATCTCGCCCTTCGCGTCGCCGAGCATAAAATCAAGATAAACGTCGCCCTTTGACGAGGTTTTCTTTTCAACGCTCTTTACGAGGCAAAAGCCCTCGACCTTGCCGTTATTGTCAATTTCTTTTAAGTTCATGGCATTATTCCTTTATGATTATATTTTCCCTCGCGGGACCGTTGCTTATCATGCTGAATTTATAGCCTATCTGCTCCTCTATAAACTCGATATATTTACGGCAGTTTTCCGGCAAATCGGAATACTTGCGTATACCGGAGATATCGCATTTCCAACCGTCGAGCGTATAAAGCACGGGCTTCGCCTTTTCAAGTTTGTTTGTAACGGGAAAATCTTTTGTTATTTCGCCGTCGATTTCATATCCGACGCAAACCTTGATTTTATCGAGATAGCCGAGCGCGTCAACCACCGTAAGTATCGGATGGGTGGTACCCTGAACGTCACAGCCGTAACGGGTCGCAACACAGTCAAACCAACCCATTCTGCGGGGTCTGCCGGTTGTGGCGCCGTACTCGCCGCCGTCGCCGCCGTGATTGCGCATCTGCGCCGCTTCCTCGCCGAATATTTCGCTTACGAACGCGCCGGCGCCAACCGCGGATGAATACGCTTTTATAACCGTGTATATTTCTTTAATCGAATACGGCGGAAGTCCTGTGCCTACCGCGCCGTACGCCGCGATAGTGTTAGAGGAAGTTACCATCGGATAAATACCGTGGTCGGTATCCTTAAGCGTACCGAGCTGACCTTCGA
The DNA here is from genome assembly GCA_017554125.1 of Clostridia bacterium. Lineage (GTDB taxonomy): Bacteria > Bacillota > Clostridia > Oscillospirales > Acutalibacteraceae > UBA737. The sequence continues at coordinate 1,171 of JAFZIW010000159.1, forward strand.
GAAGAATCGTTTTGCCCGCTTTATCCGCTTCAAAACAAAGCTTCCGAACGTCGCCGACAAATTCCTTTATACCGTCGCGCCAGGTCATCATTTTATCAAACAACTCATCCGCGTCAATCGGAGCCTTATGATAAAGGTTTTCTATCAGAATATTTTTAACTTCAAGCACACGCCTGATTTTTTCTTTCAGCGCGGTTTCGTCAAAGAGTTCGCAAACCTGAAAACCTATTTTTGCGTATTTATCCGAATAGAAAGGAGCGATTCCCGATTTAGTCGAGCCGAAGCTCGCTTTTCCGAGGCGCTCTTCCTCGTAAACGTCAAAAAGGACGTGATACGGCATTACCATCTGGCAACGCTCGCTTATAACGAGTTTCGGTTTCGGAACACCGCGCGAGACAATATCGTTATACTCTTTAAGAAGTTTGTCAACATCAAGCGCAACGCCGTTGCCGATACAGTTTATAACACCCGCGTTGAAAACGCCGGAAGGCATAGTATGAAGGGCAAATTTGCCATACTCGTTATGTATGGTATGCCCGGCGTTCGCGCCGCCCTGAAACCTTACGACGATATCCGCCTTCCCAGCCAGCATATCGGTAACTTTACCTTTTCCCTCGTCGCCCCAGTTGGCTCCGACTACTGCTTTTACCATTAAAAAAACTCCTAACAAAAAAGAATAACCGTAAACATAATCTGACATTTTACATTATACCAACGTTTGCATTTGTTGTCAATGTTCATACTTGTAATTAAATAAACTATGTGTTATAATTACACATTATGAAAGAAGATATTGCTTTGGAGGTATACCTTTGAAATATTTTCAAACGTTTATTAAATATAAATATCTGCTCTCGAATCTTATCGGGCGCGATATCAAAGTTAAATACCGCAGGTCGATACTCGGCATACTGTGGAGCGTTCTTAATCCGCTTCTGATGATGCTTGTGCTCTCCGCGGTTTTTTCGGCGCTTTTCGGTATGGGCGGCAGATTCGGCGGACTTAACGTACCGTTTAACATTTATTACCTTACCGGCGCTACCATTTACAATTTCATATCCGAGGCGACGTCAACCTCGATGATGTCGGTGTATTCCGCTTCACAGCTTATTAAAAAGGTTTACATTCCGAAATACATTTTCCCGCTTGAAAAATGCCTTTTCTCGTTTGTAAATATGCTGTTTTCGCTTATCGCAGTATTTTTGGTTATGATTTTTTCGGGTGTGGATTTTCACCTTACGATGTTCCTTATGCCCGTTCCGATACTCTACGCGCTGATTTTTTCTATCGGTATGAGTTTTATGCTTTCGGCGCTTACGGTGTTTTTCCGCGATATCATCCACCTTTACGGCGTATTTCTGACCGCCTGGATGTACGCTACCCCCATAATCTACCCGATAGGCATTTTAGAATCTCGCCCGAAGCTCATGTTCCTTATGAAGTTTAATCCGATGTTTCACTACGTGGAATATTTCAGGAGCGTTACTATTTACGGCGCCATACCGAACCTTAAAGATAATCTTATATGCCTCGCGTTCTCATTCGGTATGCTGATAATAGGCGTTTTGATTTTCAAAAACCGACAGGACAAGTTTGTCCTTTATATGTAAACCGGAGGATATTGCTTTGGCTAACGCAGTTGAAATCAAAAATGTTTCCATGCGCTTTAATATGGCGAAGGAAAAGGTCGACAGTATAAAAGAATACATTATTAAGTTCTTCAAAAGGCAGTTGCTTTTTGAAGAGTTTATGGCGCTCAGCGATATAAACATAGATATTGAACAAGGCGAGGTTTTCGGGCTTATCGGTCTTAACGGCTGCGGTAAGTCTACCCTTCTTAAAATCATTTCGGGCATATATAAGCCGAGCACCGGTTCGGTTAAGGTCAACGGCACCATCGCGCCGCTTATCGAGCTCGGCGCCGGCTTTGATATGGACCTTACGGCGAGGGAAAATATTTATCTTAACGGCTCGGTTCTCGGATATTCAAAGCAGTATATAGATGAAAAATTTGATGAAATCGTCGATTTTACGGAACTGCACCAGTTCCTCGACGTACCCATGAAAAACTATTCTTCCGGTATGGTGGCGCGTGTAGGTTTTGCAATTGCGACCATTACGAAGCCGGATATACTTATAGTTGATGAAATACTCGCCGTCGGCGATTTCCTGTTCCAGGAAAAATGCGAAAAGCGAATAAACGAGCTTATGTCCGGCGGAACTACTGTTATTATTGTTTCACACTCAATAGATCAGATAACGCGCCTCTGCGACCGCGTAGCGTGGATAGAGAGCGGCAAAATCAAAATGATAGGTAAAGCCGATGAGATTTGCGCTTTATACGCCAACTCGGCAAAATAAGTTCTGACGAATACTCAGGCGGGCGCGTATTCTGCGCCCGCCTGTTTTTCATTTTATCAAATCTTTTATAACTTCGCCCGCGATTATCAGCCCGCAAACCGAAGGCACAAACGCCACCGAGCCCGGTACGTCCTTCCCGCCGTTTTTTTCGGTCTTCTCGGGCGTTTTCGGCGTTTCCTTGGAATAAACCACTTTAAGACTTTCAACGCCGTTTTCGCGGCAAATTGCGCGCATTACGCGAGCAAGGGGGCAAACGCTTGTACTGTAAATATCAGCGACCTCAAAACGCGTCGCGTCGAGTTTGTTTCCCGCGCCCATTGAGGATATTATCGGCACGCCCGCCGTTTTACAGGACAGAATCAACTGTTTTTTGGCGGTCACGGTATCGACCGCGTCGACAACGTAATCGTATACCGAAAAATCAAAGCTCATCGCCGTATCGGGTGTAAAAAAAACGTTATGACAAACGACGTTACATTCCGGGTTTATATCAAGTATGCGCGCTTTTGCGGCTTCGGTCTTATACTGTCCTACCGTGCTGTTTAGCGCGATTATCTGACGGTTTATATTGCTGACCGATACCCTGTCGCTGTCGATAAGGTCGATAGCGCCCACTCCCGAGCGGGCAAGGGCTTCCACGGTGTAACCGCCCACACCGCCGATGCCGAACACGGCTACACGACATTTTTTAAGTTTTGATAACGCATCTTTGCCGATTAGCATCTCAGTTCTTGAAAAAACGGTTTCATCCATTTATATCACCGAAAGAATTATAGCATTTGTTTTATATTTTATCAAGCAAAAAGAAATCCCGCCAAAGCAGGATTTCTTTTTCTATATGTGAATTAGGTGCGGCAAAGCCGCTAATCAGAATATCTCTACATCCCAATCAGAGAGATACTGGAACAGGCGGGTGAGGTCTTTATTATTGATCTTGCCGTCGCCGTTGACGTCGAGCGCATCCTCGTTTACTTCAACGTCCCAATCGGAGAGATACTGGAACAAACGCGTAAGGTCTTTATTATTGACTTTTCCGTCGTTGTTGATATCGCCGGGCTCGTGACCGCCGTATTCAACAGTTTCGCTGTTACCGGTCTTATATCCGCATATTGAGCAGATTTCTTCTTTAAGCCCGTTTTCCTCGGCGGTGGCTTTCTTTGTCACTTTCCAGATAAGCTCGTGAGCGCCGCGGTCAAAGTTGCCGTCACATTCCGAACAATGGCGCCAGTGCGCGTCAGCGTCACTCAGCCAGTCGCCCAGCGTATGATCAAGCATACTGCCTTCGTCTGTTACCGTATCGGTCGCTTCGCAGCGGGTGCACTTGGCGGTCTTGGTGCCGTCAGAAGTGCAGGTAGCGTTGCCGTCGCTTACGTACTCGGCGAAATCATG
>JAFZIW010000160.1 GCA_017554125.1 Clostridia bacterium
AAATTTCCGTCAGGCAATTCCTGCTCTTTTACCACGGTAACGTCAGTGGCGCCGATTCGTGAAAGAATTTTTCTTACAGGCTTATTGCCGGTTCCGTTAAGCGGCGTGTAAAGTATTTTTATTCCTGATAAATCAAGATTTTTGTTCACTCGGCATTTTTCAACCTCGTCAAGATATGATTCGATTACCTCGTCGCCGATATACTCGATATTTCCGCCTGTAATGCCGGTTTCAAAATCAATGCGCTTAATATCCTTGAAAAAGTCGATTTTTTTCATAATCGACATAACGCAATCAGCCGCCTCGGGTCCCATTTGACAGCCGTCGGGTCCGTACGCCTTGTAGCCGTTATATTTTGCAGGATTATGACTAGCGGTAACTACTATACCGGAATCGCAGCCGAAATATCTCACGGCGTAAGAAAGCATAGGCGTAGGCATAAGTTCCTTGTAAATATAAACCTTAACACCGTTTGCCGCCAAAATCTCGGCGGATATCCGGGCAAAAACGTCTGATTTGATGCGGCTGTCATACGCAATGGCAACACTCGGCTTTTCAGATACGGATTTGACGTATTCCGCAAGTCCTTGCGTTGCTCTACCCACCGTATAAACGTTCATTCTGTTCGTGCCGGCACCTATTACTCCGCGAAGCCCGGCGGTACCAAATGAAAGGTCGGTATAAAACGCATCGTTAATCGCATTATCATCGTTCTCAATAGATTTTAATTCCGTAATCAAATCAGGGTCGATCGTAGCGTTTTTCAGCCAGTTTTGATACTGCTCTCTAAACATAATTACCTCCTGATTAACTTTATTTCATTCTATAACTTAGTCAGCACATTGTCAATAAAAACACACAATTTTATAAAAACAAAAAAAATGCTTGCAAAATGAGAATATTTCTGCTATTATATAGTTTGCTATGTGGTCAACAAGACCGCTTACTCAAAATCAAGGAGGTGCAATACCATGGCAAAATGCGATATCTGCAACAAAGAAATTGCTTTTGGTATCAAGGTTTCTCACTCACACAGACGTTCAAACAGAACTTGGAAACCGAACGTTAAAAAAGTAAAAGCTATTGTAAACGGAACTCCCTGCCGTGTAAATGTTTGCACGCGTTGCCTGCGTTCCGGCAAGGTTACCAGAGCAATTTAATTGTTTTGATGTAAGAGTTTCCGCGGTTTTATGCCGCGGTTTTTCTTTTAGTTTCGGAGGTTTGTTTTGATAAAAGCTGTTTTATTTGATTTGGACGGTACGCTTGCAAATTCTCTTGTTGACCTTGCCTGTGCCACAAATTACGCCATAAAACGCTTCGGCTTCCCTGAACGGGAAACCGAATGCTACAAGTATTTTGCCGGCGACGGTATGCCGAAAATGATAGAAAGAGCCCTGCCTGAAATTTGCAATAAGACCGAGACTGTAAACAAAATTTTGCCGGTCTTTTTAGAATATTACGGCGAGCATTATTGCGATACAACAAAGCCTTATGACGGCGGGGTTGAACTTATCGACGCTTTACGTTCACGCAAGATCAAGGTTGCCGTGGTGACTAACAAATCACAACCTATGGCTGATAAGGTTGTCACGAAGCTGTACGGCGACCGCTTTGACCTTATACTCGGCAAACGCGGTGATATTCCGGCGAAACCCGACCCGACCGCCGCGCTTATGGCAATGAAGACGCTGGGAGTGGAACCCGACGAATGCGTTTTTGTCGGAGACAGTAAAATGGATGTAATGACCGGCGTTAACAGCGGCGCTTATCCGGTCGGTGTTCTTTGGGGATTCAGAAAAGAAGATGAGCTGATTGCCGGCGGCGCAAAATCAATTATCAAAAAGCCGGAAGAATTACTTGCCATAATTGATTTTTTGAAGTAAAATACATTTGAGGTGCAGATTATGAAAAAGAATGATTATCTGAATTGGGATGAATATTTTATGGGTCTTGCAGTCCTCTCTTCCATGAGAAGTAAGGACCCGTCAACTCAGGTCGGCGCATGTATAGTTGATGACGATAACAAAATCGTTTCGGTCGGCTATAACGGTATGCCACACTGTTGCAGTGACGATGAGTTCCCCTGGGGCAAAGGCGATGGTCTTGATTCAAAATACCTTTATGTCTGCCACGCAGAGCTGAACGCAATTTTGAACACACATTACGGTACTGTCAAAGGGTGTACGCTTTACAGCACACTGTTCCCCTGCAACGAATGCGCCAAGGCAATTATTCAATCCGGTATAAAACAGGTTGTCTATATGAGCGATAAGTATTCCGAAACCGATGGCGTCCGCGCCTCAAAACGTATGTTTGAGAGCGCCGGAGTAACCTACCGTGAGCATAAATTCACCGGTAAAAAAATAAGTTTTGAACTTTAATATTCGCCCTTGATTTTTACCGGATTTTGTGCTATGATACATAGGCTGACGATATGTCACACGCGCTGATAGCTCAGCTGGATAGAGCATCTGCCTTCTAAGCAGAGGGTCGGGGGTTCGAGTCCCTTTCAGCGCGCCAAAAATAAAGAGCGGTGCCGTAAGGTATTGCTCTTTATTATTATGTTATTTTGCAGAAAAGGACTCGAAAAGCACGGTTTTGCGAAGCAAAATGCCGACCTTCCTGTGGACGGTTAGCAAGTGCGTGGGCGGATTGCCGCAACAGTTGCGACGTAGCGAGCCTTTCAGCGCGCCAAAAATACGGCATTGATAGTTGACTTTTAATTGACTTTTTAACCGCTACTTTTCAGTTGTATGAAAGTAATACTATTTAGATATCAATGAACAAAAATCAATTTACTTGAATCAGTTTCTTATCTTATTCATTGCGTTTTTTTCAAGGCGGGACACCTGTGCTTGCGAAATACCTATTTCGTTTGAAACCTCCATTTGCGTTTTACCTTGCATAAATCTTAACGTTAATATAGTTTTCTCTCTGGCACTCAGATTCTTTATTGCTTCTTTAAGGCATATTTCGTCAAGCCAGTTTTTATCGTCATTGTTATCGCCTATCTGGTCAAGTACGTAAACTGTATCGCCGTTATCCGAATAAACCGGATCATAGAGCGATACCGGCTCAACAATGCTTTCAAGCGCTATTACAACGTCTTCGCGCGGTACATTCAGTTCACTTGCAATCTCCGCGACAGTCGGTTCACGTTTCAGTTTATCGAGGAGCTGCTCTTTAACCTGCATAGCCCTATATGCCGTATCCTTGATTGAACGGCTGACGCGCACCGGGCTGTTATCGCGCAGGTGTCTGCGTATCTCACCGATTATCATCGGGACGGCGTATGTCGAGAACCGAACGTTTTGATTCGTGTCAAAATTATCAATAGATTTAATCAAACCAATACACCCGATTTGAAACAGGTCGTCCGGGTTTTCACCACGCCCGTTAAAACGCTTGACGACGCTCAGCACCAGACGCAAATTGCCGTTTATAAGTTTTTCCCGCGCCATTTTATCGCCGCTCTTTGCCGATTTCAGCAGTTCTTTGTTTTCCGCCTCTTTAAGCAACGGCAGTTTGCTTGTATCCACGCCGCAAATAACGACCTTGTTCATATACATAAAAGCACCCCCGATAATAATCACAATAGAATTATTACCCGGGGGCATTTTTATAAACCAAAAATATTTTTTTGTTTTCGACAAGAAAGACTTGTATTTTTCATTCAGTCGATTTTATAAATCCGTTTTGCATTCTCGGAGAATATTTTTTTATAATCTTCATCGGTGAAACCGAGCGAAAGAAGAATATTCATTTCGTTGACCGGTGAATGAAGCGGATAATCCGTACCGAAAAGCACACGCTCGGTACCGTAACGTTTAATTATTTCTTTTGCGGTATTTGCCGGTATATACGAAAGACTCGACGAACAGTCGACGACCAGATTCGGTATATCGGCAAGTTTTTTTGACGCCTCATCCCATATGGACCAGCCGCCGAAATGCGCGCCGATTACCGTAAGTCCCGTATAAATCTCCAAAATCGGCATAAGGCGGTTGGGGTTTGAAAAATCGTAACGGTAATCGCCGGTATGAAGAAGTACGGGCAGACCGTCACGCTCGCATAACTCATACATTTTAAGACAGCGGTAATCGTCGATTTTGAAGCCTTGGATATCGGGATGAAGCTTAACGCCGTGAAGCCCCAAAGATTTGAGATGCTCAAAATCCGCCTCGATATCATCCGATTCGGGGTGCATTGTACCAAGCCCGATAAGCGTATTGGGATGTGCCGCCACCTCGCGGGCGATAAATTCGTTGATTTTTCTTACCTGCGCCTTTGTAGTTGCCACCGATTGCACTATAAACCTATCTATACCCGCCTTTTTACCGTTTTCGGTCAAGTCGGCGATAGTACCTTTACCAAAGGGCATTTCGCCGTAAAAATCACCGGTAGCCTTAGCCGCCTTTTCGGCAATCTGCTCGGGATAAACGTGGCAGTGCGCGTCTATACAATAAAACTTTCCGTTTACCATTATGCCGTCACCGTACTGTCTGCTTTCTCAAGGTGCAATTTTTTTATCGCATCCTCGCGCATTTTATATTTAAGAATCTTTCCCGCGACGTTCATCGGGAACGCATCGACAAACTCAATATACCGCGGAACTTTATGCTTAGCCATATGCGTCATTACGTATTGTTTCAATTCGTCAGCCGTCATGCTTTCGCCGTCTTTGAGAATAACAGCGGCATATATTTCTTCGCCGTACTGCTCATCAGGCACACCGATAACCTGAACGTCTTTTACTTTTTCATGGGTATAAATAAACTCTTCAATTTCTTTCGGGTAAATGTTTTCACCGCCGCGGATAATCATATCTTTAAGGCGACCGGTAATTCTGAAATTGCCTTCGGGCGTTCTACAAGCGAGGTCGCCGGTATGAAGCCAACCGTCACTGTCAATAGCGGCGGCGGTCGCTTTAGGCATTTTATAATAGCCCTTCATTATGTTATAACCGCGAGCGACAAATTCACCCGTTACCTCATCGGGACACTCCTCACCGGTTTCCGGGTCAACGATTTTACATTCGATTTCGGGCATTGGTCCTCCCACGGTGCCGACACGCACTTCGAGCGGGTCGTCGGTTGAACTCATGGTACAGCCCGGCGACGCCTCGGTTTGACCGTAAACGATAACGATTTCAGTCATATTCATCTTGTCCACAACGTCGCGCATTACCGAAATCGGACACGGACTTCCCGCCATAATTCCGGTCCTCATATACGAGAAATCGGTTTTGGCAAAATCGGGATGCTCAAGCAGCGCTATAAACATTGTGGGAACTCCGTGAAAAGCCGTAATATGCTCTGAATTTATGCAGGCGAGCGCCGGCTTCGGCGAAAAATACGGAAGCGGACAAAGCGTTGTACCGTGCGTCATTGAGGCGGTCATGGCAAGCACCATACCGAAGCAATGGAACATCGGCACCTGTATCATCATACGGTCGGCGGTTGAAAGGTCCATTCTGTCGCCTATACACTTGCCGTTGTTTACAACGTTATAGTGCGTAAGCATAACGCCTTTCGGGAAGCCGGTCGTACCCGAAGTATACTGCATATTGCAAACGTCATCCTTATCGACTTCGCTTGCCATTTTATATACGGTTTCAATCGGCACGTTCGACGCGAGATTTATCGCGTCTTCCCACTTAATACAGCCTTTTTGTTCAAATCCCACGGTTATTACGTTTCTCAAAAACGGCAGACGCTTGCTGAAAAGCGGCTCGTTTGCCTTTTTTGTTGCGAGTTCAGGGCAGAGTTCAGCGATAATTGCCGAATAATCCGAATCACGATAACCGTCTATCATTATTATCGTATGCGTATCAGACTGTTTGAACAAATACTCCGCCTCGTGAATCTTATACGCGGTATTTACGGTCACGAGCACCGCGCCTATCTTGGTCGCCGCCCAAAAAGCAATATACCACTGCGGGATATTGGTAGCCCACACCGCGACGTGAGTACCTCGCTTTACACCAAGCGCAACAAGCGAACGCGCAAAGGTATCAACGTCATCACGGAATTCGCTGTAAGTTCTTGTATAATCAAGTGTCGTATACTTAAACGCATACTGGTCGGGGAATTCCTCAACCATACGGTCGAGCACCTGCGGAAAGGTATTTTCGATGAGCAATTCCTTTTTCCAAACGAAATTTCCGGTATGCGCCCTGTTAAAATACAGACTGCTCTTTGCCTTGGCGGTATCGCCGAATTGCCGCATGAAATTGATAAAATGAGAAAATATTATCTCCATATCGTCGAGTTCTTTGAACCACGCGGGATCCCATTCAAGCGAAATAAAGCCGTCATAGTTTATTGATTTTAGCGCGGACATAACGTCGCCGACCGGCAAATTGCCCTCGCCTATCAGACAGTAATCAAGTTTTCCGCCATTTAACACACCGTCGCAAACGTGAACGTGTTTAACGTAAATGCCGAGATTAGTTATAGTACGCTCGGGCTCTTCATTTGCAAAAAACCAGGTGGCGCTGACGTTCCAGAGCGCCGCTACACAGTCGGTTGAAAAATAGTTCAAAAAATCACAGAGCTTCGCCGTATCGGCAAATATACCGCAGGTTTCGATAAGCAAAGTAACTTTACTCGCCTTTGCAAACGGTAAAACCGCATCGACTACTGATTTCACACTGTCTTCCTTACCGTTTTCATCGGTTTTTACCCTTACATACGGAATATGAAGCACGGAAGCTATTGAAATGCAATGCTTAATCTCATTGACGCTGTTTTCAAAATCGGCGCTCTCACCCGTCTTGCAAATAGAATCAACGCAAGGGATTTTAAGCTTAATTTCATAAAGTTTTCGCGCCGTGGCGGCTGATTTATAATCATAAAAAGCGCCGTCTTTTTCGGTAAAAAGCGAGCCGTGAGTATTATGGAGCTCGATGCCGTCATATTTAAGCTCTTTGGCTATGCTTATCATGTCGTCAAAGCTTGCGTCATGCCAACCTTTGCTCGAAAAAGCAAATTTCATAGCTTACGCCTCCTCGTAGAGAATCTTGTTAAGCGCGCTGATATAGGCGCGAATACTTGCTCCGATTATATCGGTTGAAAGTCCTTTTCCAGAATATGATTTACCTCCGACGCGAAGCTTGACAACGGCGCTGCCCATTGCCTCATGTCCCTCGGTAATCGCCTGAATCTGAAAATCGTCAAGCTCGAAGTGTCTGCCGGTTATCTGCTCAATAGTGCGGAAAGCGGCGTCGATAGGACCGTCTCCAACCGCGATACCGGTAACGGTGGCGCCGTCTTTGGTCATGTTTATCTGCGCCGACGAAGTCATTATATTGCCCGACTGTATCGAATACTGTTCAAGCGTATACGTTGGCGGTACTTGCAACGCGCTTGAAGCTATAATCGCCTCCATTTCCTTTACGGAAACGCTTTTTTTAGCGGCAATACGCTTGAACTCATCATATACTTTCTTTATATCATCTTCAGATAAATCATATCCGAGTTTAAGCACAGCGGCGGTGACCGTTTCAATACCGTCGTTACTGTCGAGCACGAATTCACCGCTATCGCTCTGATTTTCGGCGGCATAGTCTTCCCTGCCGCCGATTATCCATTCAATACGTGAAATAATGCGGCCGGACGACGTAAAATCAATATCGGTTTGAAGCGCGCTGTGGAACTTGCAGGTCCTGAGTATCTGCGTCGCGGTTTTAAGCTCGGTAATACCGCAACCGACGCCGGTTTTAATAAGATCGGCGCCGCCTCTGACAACTGTAAAAGACGATGCCGCCGACATTCCCGTAATATCGGAACAGCAAATACCGATTTTGACCTCTTCCGGGATATCGGCAATTTCACGGATTTCAGATACAAAAGCCGACATCTCATCCGGGAAGAAAATACCTTCGTTATCGTAAAGCGTTACGGTACGCGCGCCGGCGGATATTGCCGCTTTTATCATCTCGGCAAGTGTGTTTTTATCCGCTCTCGTAGCATCAAGCGCGCATAACTCCACGTCGGCGCACTTTGAAGCCGCGTGGCTTATAAGTTCTCCGGTAAGTTTAACCATTGCCGGACCTTTTTTATGAAAGCCGTATTCCATACCAACGTCCGACGCGGGTAATGATATCCTTATTCTACCCTTTTCGGCGGATGAAAGCGCATTTGCCGCGACATCAATTTGTCCGGCGGAAGTGCCGCCGTCAACCGAAAGAATGCAGGACTTAACGAAGGACGCGACCGTTTTTATGAGCAAAACGTCCTTAGCATCGTTTATAACCGGCGGAAGTTCAATAACATCCACGCCGAGTTTTTCAAGTTGCCGCGCGATTTCGATACTTTCGTTAAAGCCGAAGCCAGTAGCGTTACTGTGAAGCGTCGTATCAGCTACGATTACTCTTTTCATAAAAATACCTCACTAAAAATAAAATAATCCCCGAAGCCGCAAAAGCGACTTCGGGGACGAATATAATTCGCGGTACCACCCCGATTGCAGATTAAAACCTGCCACTCGGAAAGCTCAAATAAGCCTTTTGCCATGATAACGGAGCATGCCGTAACCTCTTACTGAATTCTGAGGCTCTGCTCGGGAATGAGACTTCTTTGTAAAACAGTTACCGGCTTTCACCCACCGCCGACTCTCTAAAAACATTTTTTACAAAAAATAGTTCCTTCATCGCATTTGAACAACTGGTAGTATAACACATATGTTTGCTTTTTGCAAGCATTTTTTTATCCGATCATGTAAGTCCAGCCGAATTTATCCTCGGTCTTGCCCCACTGAATGCCGGTGAGTGTATCATAAAGGTGCTGTGTTACCTCGCCGATCTTACCGTTGTTTATGATGAATTTTTTATCCTTATAGTTAAGTTCACCGATGGGCGATACAACCGCCGCGGTACCGCAACCCCATGCTTCCTCGAGTTTGCCGCTTTCAAGCGCTTCCTCAAGTTCTTCGACGCTGATTCTTCTCTCTTCAACCTTGTAACCTTCACCCTTTAATACTTCGATGCAGGATTTACGGGTGATACCGGGTAGAATTGAGCCGAGAAGCGCGGGAGTCACTATAACACCGTCAATTTTTAACATTACGTTCATCGCGCCGACCTCTTCAATATATTTGCGCTCTACGCCGTCAAGCCAAAGCACCTGAGAATAACCTTTATCCTCAGCGCGTTTTCCGGCGCGGTTGCTCGCCGCGTAGTTACCGCCGCATTTTGCTTCGCCGGTACCGCCGCGAACGGCACGTACGTCTTCGGATTCAATCATAATACTGACGGGGTTAATGCCCTCTTTATAATAACTGCCGACCGGAGACGCTATTATAATATACGTTACGTTCTTTACAGAGTGAACGCCCAATGATTCATCGTTGCCGAACATAAAGGGACGAAGGTAAAGCGACGTACCGGGCGCGCTCGGCGTCCAGTCTTTTTCTATCTCAACAAACTTTGTGAGCGCTTCGAGCGCATCTTCTTCGGGTATCTGCGGCAGACACATACGGTCGGCGGAACGGTTCATGCGGCGGATATTCTCCATAGGTCTGAACAACTGAACCTTTCCGTCGGCGCGGCGGTATGCTTTAAGACCCTCAAATATTTCGGAGCCGTAATGCAGAACCGTTGAAGCCGGATGAAGCGAAATATTGGAAAACGGAACTATGCGCGCGTCTTTCCAGCCTTCGCCCTCAACGTAATCCATAATAAACATATGATCGGTAAAGTATTTCCCGAATCCCAAAACAGAACTGTCAGGTTTTTGTTTCGGAGAATTTGTAAGTTTAACGGTGATATTCATAAATATACCTCCTAATTTTCATATCCAAGTTTAATTGCTTTAAGGTTTATATCGAGCATATCCGCGTGTTTAGCGGAAATAACCTTTTTAAGCGCCGCAATAACCGCATCTTCATTGTACTCGCCGGTCTCTTTAAGAATTTTACCGACAATAATCATATTGGCAAGTTTACCGACGCCGTTTTCGTCTGCAAGCTTCGTTGCCGGTATGTAAAACACCTTAACGTCGTCGCGGCAAACTTTACGCTCGATAAGCGAGGAATCGGCGAAAATCATACCGCCGGGAACTACGCTATCCTCATATCTGTCAAGCGACGGAAGATTCATTGCAATAAGCACATCCGGTTTTGATACTATCGGCGAGCCGACCGGCTCATCACCGATAATAACGCTGCAGCTTGCCGTACCGCCGCGCATTTCAGGACCGTAGGACGGTAGCCAGCTTACCTGCTTATCCTCAATAAGTCCTTTGTATGCGGCAAATTTACCGGCAAAGAGTATGCCCTGACCGCCGAAACCGGCAAATAAGTACTGTGTGGTTTTCATACTAAACGCTCCCCTTTCGCCGATCTGTCCTTATATACGCCGAGCGGATAGTAAGGAATCATTTTTTCATCTATCCATTTAAGCGCGTTCTGCGGTGTAAGGCCCCAGTTGGTCGGGCAACTTGAAATAACCTCGATAAGTGAGAAGCCTTTGCCCTCAATTTGATTTTGAAACGCCTTTTTGATAGCTTTTTTTGCGGCGTTGATATTTTTGATATTATTGACCGCGACGCGCTCGATGTATTCGGCGCCGTCAAGCTCTGAAAGCATTTCGCAGACCTTTACCGGAAAACCGCAGAGTTTAACGTCCCTGCCGTAAGGCGAAGTCTGGGTCACCTGACCGGGAAGCGAAGTCGGTGCCATCTGACCGCCTGTCATACCGTAAATTGCGTTGTTAATGAATATTACGGTGATGTTTTCGTTTCTTGCCGCGGCGTGTACCGTTTCAGCCATACCGATAGAAGCAAGGTCGCCGTCGCCCTGATATGTAAACACAATTTTGCTCGGGTCGGCGCGTTTAACGCCGGTTGCTACCGCCGGAGCTCTGCCGTGAGCCGCCTCAATCATATCGCAATTAAAATAATCGTATGCCATAACAGAACAGCCGACCGGCGCTATACCGATAGTCTTACCTTCTATGCCGAACTCGTCAATAGCTTCCGCGACCAGTCTATGGACTATACCGTGGGTACAGCCCGGGCAATAATGAAGCGGCACATCGCAAAGTGCCTTCGGTTTATCAAAAACTACCATTATCTTGCGCCTCCTTTCGCGGCTTTCTCAATATCCTCCAAAACCTGCTCAGGCAGCGGTATCATACCGCCGACGCGGTTACAAAGCAAATATTCAGCCTTGCACTCGGTAGCAAGTTTTACGTCTTCAATCATCTGACCCATTGAAAGCTCAACACTTATGAACGTATGAGCTTGCTGTGCGTATTTTTTGAATACGTCTTTCGGGAACGGCCAAAGCGTGATAGGTCTTATCATACCAACTTTTATACCCTTTGCCCTGGCGGCGTTAATGGCGTTCTTTGAAACGCGCGCCGCGATACCGAACGCGGCAACGCATATCTCGGCGTCATCCATAAGGTATTCTTCAAACATTACCTCGTTTGCCTCAACTGTCTTATAACGTTCATAACGCTCAAAATTTACTTTCTCAAGCTGTTCGGGTTTAAGGTAAAGCGAATTGATTATATTGTGTTCCCGTTTCATCTCAGTTCCGGTAGTCGCCCAGGGCTTTTCGGGCGCAGGGTTTACTTTAAGAGATTCAAGGTCAACCGGTTCCATCATCTGGCCCATTGTACCGTCAGCTAAAATCATAGAGGTCATACGGTATTTATCGGCGGTTTCAAAAGCTTTAACCGTTAGCGAAGCCATTTCCTGAACCGAAGCCGGAGCATAAACTATCATGTGATAATCGCCGTGTCCGCCGCCGCGCGTAGCCTGGAAATAGTCCGACTGCGAGGGCTGAATACCGCCAAGTCCCGGTCCGCCGCGCTGAACGTTCACAACAAACGCGGGCAGGTCCGCGCCTGCAAGATATGAAAGACCCTCGCTTTTAAGCGAGATACCCGGGCTCGACGAAGAGGTCATAACCCTTTTACCCGCGCTTGAAACGCCGTAAACCATGTTAATTGCGGCGATTTCACTTTCAGCCTGAAGGAAAGTACCGCCGATTTTCGGCATTTTTTTTGCCATATAGGCGGCAACCTCGGTCTGCGGTGTAATCGGATAGCCGAAATAATGACGGCAACCGGCAATAATAGCCGCTTCGGCAATGGCCTCGTTGCCTTTCATAAGAACTTTATCAGCCATATCGCACACTACCTTTCTACCTTAATAATACAGTCGGGACACATCGTAGCGCAGAAAGCGCATCCGATACAGTCATCCGGATTTACCGCTTCTACGGGATGATGACCCTTTTTGTTGATTTTTTCCGCCGATAATGCAAGCACTTTTTTCGGGCAGACGTCAACGCATAGTCCGCACCCCTTACAGTTGTCGGTTTTGAACGTAAGTTTTGGCATATTCAACACTCCTTATTAACAAGTGAATTTTGCAATTCAATATAAAACAAATCATCAATTTCCCCGTCAAGTTCGCCCTTTAAGCGGGCGTCGGCGGAGGTCGCGATTATCGGCAATTTCATCATAGCCGATATTTCGCGGGCGTAATCAACTGATTTTTTTACGTCGCTTGCGGTTGTATCCGTTCCGAGATTCGAGTTATTTATAATAGCCGTAAAGTTTATACCGCCGGCATACTCAATTTCGCGGAGCACCTCCACTGTGGACAAACAATCACGCGTTAGCGGTCGGTACATATTTACAACGGCAATCATACTGTAATCGTTCTCGGCGATAATTTGCGGAGCAAGACGTCCTAGAGCCAGCGCGCCGCGGTCGTCGCCGCCGATATCGAGAACGAAATTCTCGTCTTTTCTGTCAGTAACGGCATACATTTCATCGGGCAATGCCGGAATATCGAGATTTGTTCCGGCATAATCGGAACAAATAAGATTTATACCGCGGCGATTCAACTCATCTATACTGTCCTTTGTCCTGAAATACGGATTTACAATATCAAGGTCGGCAATGGAAACGTTAAGCCCTGCCGCTTTTTGCTCATACGCCATATTCAGAGCAAGGTTTGTCTTCCCGCTTCCGTAATGACCGCAAACTATTGTTATTCGCTTATAATCCATAACACTCACTTACAACTCGTTACGTTTGATTTTACCGCTTATGGTCTTGGGAAGTTCGTCGCGGAAAACAACGATTCTCGGATACTTATACGGCGCGGTTTTGGATTTGACGTAGTCCTGAATCTCTTTTTTGAGTTCCTCTGTGCCTTCTTTACCATTGACAAGGACTATGCTCGCCTTGACGACCTGACCGCGTATCGGGTCGGGAGCGGCGGAAACTCCGCATTCAAGCACGTACGGCAGTTCCATTATGACGCTTTCGATTTCAAACGGTCCTATACGGTAACCTGAAGACTTGATAACGTCGTCAACACGACCTACGTACCAGTAGAATCCGTCCTCGTCGCGCCAGGCGGTATCACCGGTATGGTAAAGTCCGTCTTTCCACGTTTCGTTGGTCTTTTCTTCATCACCGTA
>JAFZIW010000161.1 GCA_017554125.1 Clostridia bacterium
CGGCGGGTATCGCGAAGAACGCTCTTTATCGAGCCGATGGCCCTGCGTCCTCTGCCGATCTCGATAATTCTGAAATCGACATCTTGACCCTTTAACTCATCGAGAGAACCGTCAATCGGCACACCTGTCTGCGAAGCGGGAATAAACACGCGCACGTTATCGGAATAAACCGTAACGCCGCCTCTTACTACGTCGCTGACCGTACCGTGAAGAATCTCACCTGAATCTTTGGCGGAAACGATATTATCCCAACCGGCAATAGCATCGTAGCGACGCTTTGAGAGCATAGCGGTTCCTTCCTGGTCATTAATCTTCATGATGATAAGATTCAACTTATCATCAACCTTGACTTCGCTTAAAAGATCCGCACTGTCATCAGAAGAATACTCGTCTTTGGAAACATAGCCAGTAACTCCTCTTCCGATATCAACGGTAATTTCAGAAGGATTGACCGCAATTACGGTACCTACCACCTTCTGATCGCCGGTAAGAGAATTAAGCGATGCTTCAAACGCTTCCTCATCCGTCATTTCCTCAAAGCTTTTTTGAACAGTCTCGTTTTCCGCGACCTGTTCATCAACCGGTTGTAAAATTTCCGACATGGTTTTAATAACCTCCTTTATTATACCGGCAGGTGTGGATGCACCCGCCACGACGCCTACCTTTGAGACACCGGCAAAGAATTCCGGTTTTATCTCTGCCGCTGTTTCAACAGCATAGGTCTTCCCGCAAAGGTCAAAACACACTTCGAATAACTTCTGCGTGTTTGAACTGTGCCTCCCACCGATGACTATCATAGCATCGTTTTCGGCGGCGAGAAGCTTTGCCTCACTTTGACGATCAGCCGTCGCACCACATATTGTATCAAATATTTTCAGATTTGTACATACTTTTTTTAAAAAAAGTTGCGATTTTTTCCATTTTTCTGCGTTAAAGGTGGTCTGAGAGACGACAGAGACGGGTTTTTCGACGATTTTCGGGTCATTTTCCATAAGTTTTTCCAAATCTTCCAATGAAGAAAATACAAAATAATCACCCGGAATATGCCCGATTATGCCCCTGACCTCCTGATGAAGCGGGTCGCCGGCGATAAGAACAGTATCTCCGGCGGCGGAATTTTCACTGACTATTTTATGAATTTTGGCAACAAAGGGACAGGTTGCGTCGCAAATCTTAATACCCGCGTCGGCGGCGGCTTTATACACATCAGCGCCCACTCCGTGCGAGCGGATAACAAGCACTTCCCCGCTTTCGACCTCATCCGGCGATTCGACAATTCGCACACCGCGCGACGACAGCTCGTCCACAAGCTGCGGATTATGAATTATCGGACCGAGCGTACAAACCTTTTTGCCTTTATCCAAAAGGTCATATACCGCTTTGACAGCCCGGTTTACTCCAAAGCAGAAGCCCGCCGTTTCGGCAAGTGTAATTTTCACTGTTTTACCCCTTCTTCGATAATCTTCATAAGCGCGCAAAGCGCCGCCTCAAAATCAAGGCTGTCGGTATCAAAGACTATGCCGCCGTCCGCGACTTTAAGCGGCGCCACGGCGCGGTGACTGTCGTTATAATCGCGCGTTTTGATATCCGCCAGGATTTCGTCGTAATTCACTTTCATACCCTTTTCGGTAAGCTCTTTATACCTGCGGTCCGCGCGCGTCTCGGGCGTCGCGGTCACAAACACCTTGACCGTGGCGTCGGGCAGTACGACAGTACCGATATCTCTGCCGTCCATAATAACGTTATGTTCACGGGCAAGCTTTCTTTGCAGTTCCAGCAGAAAAGCGCGCACAGGCGGTTTTGCGCTGACCGCCGACGCCATCATGGATATTTCGGGCGTTCTGATGAGCGAGTTTACGTCGTCGCCGTCTAAAAAGACATGTTGTTCCTCACCAATAAACCTGATGTCGACCGACGTGTCTTCGAGTATTTTTTCGATATCGCAATCAAGTTCGGTACCATAACCCTTACGGCTGAATTTAAGTCCCACCGCGCGATAAAGCGCCCCGGTATCAACGTATATATAACCGAGTTTTTTTGCCGCCGCGCGGGCGAGCGTGCTTTTCCCCGCTCCGGCGGGGCCGTCAAGTGCTATTGAAATCATACTATACCCAACTTTCGTTATTTTTTGAGGCGCTTTTCCCGGCGAGAAAACCGGTTGAAAAGGCGATTTGAAGATTAAATCCGCCGGTGAAGGCGTCGACGTCGATTACCTCACCCGCGAAATAAAGATTCTTAACAAGCTTCGACGACATATCCGAAGAATTTATTTCTTTAAGGCAAATGCCGCCGCGCGTTACGACCGCTTCTTCAATAGGACCTAAATCAGTAACGGTAACGCACAATTCTTTAATTGCGCCGATAAGCGCCAGGCGGTCGCTTTTGGTGATTTGATTCACCTTTGTACGCGGTGAAATCCCGGCATTACCGATTATAACCGGAATAATGCTTTTAGGCAACAGTTTATCGAGCGCGTTAATGATATCCCGGTTTTTTTCATCCTCAAAATCGCGTAAAAGCCGACTGTCAAGCATTTCGGCGCTCAACGCGGGTTTAAGGTCAATATTCGCAAAGTATTCCTTCGGGTCGCCGCTTATGTACGCCGAAGCGGAAAGAGTGAGCGGTCCCGATATACCGGTATGTGTAAACAGTAGTTCACCGAGTCCTTTATACACCGGTTTTTTAGCGCCCGTTTTATAAAGCGACAGAGTTACGTTTTTAAGCGTCAACCCGGCAAGGCGGGTACAAAACCCCTCTCGCGCTTCAAGGCGCACAAGCGATGGCGTTACCGGCGCTACGGTATGACCGAGAGCGCGAGCAAGTGCATATCCGTCGCCGGTCGAACCGGTCAGAGGATAAGATTTGCCGCCGGTCGCTACAATAACGCTGTTTGCCGGAAGTACTTCGCCGGAAGTAAGTCTTACGCCGCTGACGGCGCCGTTTTCAGTCAGAATTTCCGCGGCAGCGCCCGTTTTTATCACGGCGTTTTCCTTTGCCGCGGCTGTCAGCGCGTCTACAATATCCACCGCTTTATCTGACATCGGGAAAACCCGGTTCCCGCGTTCGGTTTTAAGCGGTACGCCTCTGCTCTCGAAAAACCGCACGGTATCGCCTGAATCAAAAGCGGAAAAAGCGGAATAAAGAAACCTCCCGCCTCGCGCTACGTTTGAAATAAGGGTATCAAGGTCGCAGTTGTTCGTAACGTTGCATCTGCCCTTGCCGGTTATCATAACCTTACGCGCCGGGCGGCTGTTTTTTTCCACAACCGTAACCCTTGCGCCGCCGCTCTTCGCCGCGACCGCCGCCATAAGACCCGCCGCGCCGCCGCCGATTATAACGATATCGCGCATTTTTCCACCTCCCGACAGGCATATTTTACACTAAGCCATAAAAAAAGTAAAGCGGGAGATTTGAAATCTCCCGCCACGGTATTAAAGTTTAGGACCGGCGGAAACCAGCGCTTTGCCGGCTTCGTTACCCTCGTATTTCTTGAAATTCGCAATAAAGCGGCTCGCGAGATCCTTTGCCTTTTCCTCCCAAGACGCGGGGTCGGCATAGGTATCGCGCGGATCGAGTATTCCGGTATCCACGCCGGGAAGCTCGGTAGGAATTTCAATATCGAATATAGGCAATTTCTTTGTGGGCGCGTTCAGAATATCGCCGTTTAATATGGCGTCTATTATACCGCGGGTATCCTTAATGGATATACGCTTGCCCGTGCCGTTCCAGCCGGTATTTACAAGATAGGCTTTCGCGCCGCTCTTATTCATACGCCTTACAAGCTCCTGTGCGTACTTTGTCGGGTGAAGTTCGAGGAAAGCCTGACCGAAGCACGCGGAAAACGTGGGTGTAGGCTCGGTAATGCCGCGCTCGGTACCGGCAAGCTTCGCGGTAAAGCCCGAAAGGAAATAATACTGCGTCTGCTCGGGCGTTAAAATCGAAACCGGCGGCAAAACGCCGAACGCATCTGCGGAAAGGAATATAACGTTATTTGCCGCGGGCGCCGCGGAAACGGGACGAACAATATTCTTTATGTGTGTTATCGGGTAAGAAACACGGGTGTTTTCGGTAACGCTCTTATCAGCGAAATCAATTTTACCGTTTTCGTCAAGCGTTACGTTTTCAAGAAGAGCGTTGCGCTTTATCGCGTTGTAGATATCGGGCTCGGCGTCCTTATCAAGGTTTATTACCTTGGCGTAGCAACCGCCCTCGAAATTAAATACGCCTTTATCGTCCCAACCGTGTTCATCGTCGCCTATAAGAAGGCGCTTCGGGTCGGTTGAAAGGGTTGTTTTGCCGGTGCCGGAAAGCCCGAAGAATATAGCGGTATTCTCGCCGTTTAAGTCGGTGTTCGCTGAACAGTGCATCGAGGCGATGCCTTTAAGCGGCAAATAGTAGTTCATCATCGAGAACATACCTTTTTTCATTTCGCCGCCGTACCAGGTGTTGATTATGACCTGCTCGCGGCTGGTGATATTGAAAACGACCGCCGTTTCGGAATTAAGTCCTAATTCCTTAAAGTTTTCAACCTTCGCCTTTGAAGCGTTGTAAACAACGAAATCGGGCTCAAAGTTTTCGAGTTCCTCATCGGTGGGGCTGATAAACATATTCTTTATAAAGTGCGCCTGCCAGGCAACTTCCATTATAAAGCGGATAGCCATACGGGTATCTTTGTTTGCGCCGCAAAACGCGTCGACAACGAAAAGGCGTTTATTGGACAGTTCTTTTACAGCGATATCCTTTACCGCTACCCAGGTTTCTTCGCTCGCGATATGGTTATCGTTCTTGTATTCGTCACTCGTCCACCAAACGGTGTCCTTTGAGTTCTCATCCATAACGATAAACTTATCCTTGGGCGAACGTCCGGTATAAATACCGGTCATAACGTTTACCGCGCCGAGTTCGCTGACCTGACCCTTTTCAAAGCCTTCAAGACCGGGTTTTGTTTCCTCGGCAAAAAGTTCCTCAAACGAAGGGTTATGCACTATTTCGGAAGTACCAGAAATGCCGTATTTTGCTAAATCGATGTTCTTCATATTCAGTCACCTCAACAAGTATTACATTAACAGTATATCATAAATAAAGACAATGTGCAATGTGATAATTTACATTTATTATTCAACAAAAGGGTTCATTTTCGTATTAAACGCCTTTTGATTTTACCGATTCCCGCTTTTAAGGTTGCGATGATTCCGCGATGTTTAATCGCGGAAAGCGTACGGCGTATAATACTGCGTTTCTTTCGTGTAAAATCGCCGAAAAGCGATTCAAGAATGTCTTTATTTACGTTTTCATCGTAATAAAACGAAATAAACTCGGTAGAAAGCCGCGTAAGGCAATCGTCATATTTTGAAAACTCCGGCTGTGCCAAAACATGATTTATTACCGCTTTAAGAGCAGTCAAACGGTTTGCGTTATTCAATTTATAATCTCCGCCATGCACATTTATTCGTGAAAGCGATTCTTTTATTACAGCAATTTTCCCGTATTTAAGACAGTCAAGGCAGAAGCATATATCTCCTCCGAATCTCGGAGAAGCGACAAAAGCAATACCGTTATCCCTCAAATAATGAGCGTTTGCCATAACGGTAGATATCGAAATACGCCTGTCGGTCATAACGTCGGTAATCGCGTCGCCGCAGATATTTGAAACGTCCGTATCGGTTTCTTTAAGCGCGTCATAATAATTTGTATGAGAAAACGCCGAACCGTTTGCAAGCATTTCAAGCAACTGGCATTCGATCTTATCCGGTACAAACTCATCGTTTTGATCGAGGAAGGCAACGTATTCGCCCGTGGCGGTTTCAATACCGGAATTATATGCCGCGGCAAATCCCCATTTTTCCTCACCG
>JAFZIW010000162.1 GCA_017554125.1 Clostridia bacterium
ACGACCTGCTTAAAGCCGCCGTTATCGCCTCGGCAAACGACGCGACGGTGGCGCTCGCCGAAAAGGTCGCAGGAAGCGAAGAGGGCTTCGTCGCGCTGATGAACAAAAAGGCGCAGTTGCTCGGGATGACAGACACCGTTTTCAAAAACGCCACCGGTCTTGACGCCGAGGGGCATTTAAGCACCGCGCACGACGTGGCGCTTATGTCCGCCGAGCTGCTTAAACACCCGCTTATAAAGAAGTATTCGACCGTCTGGATGGATAGCCTGCGCGACGGCGAAAGCGAGCTTGTAAACACCAATAAGCTCGTCCGCTTTTACGAGGGGACTACCGGGCTTAAAACCGGAACGACCTCGGGCGCGGGATACTGCCTTGCCGCCTCGGCAGAGAGAGACGGGCTTGAACTCGTTGCCGTGATAATGGGCGGCGAAAGCTCGGCG
The DNA here is from genome assembly GCA_017554125.1 of Clostridia bacterium. Lineage (GTDB taxonomy): Bacteria > Bacillota > Clostridia > Oscillospirales > Acutalibacteraceae > UBA737. The sequence goes on from JAFZIW010000162.1 coordinate 441, forward strand.
GCGCGGTTTGAGGGCGCGAAAAAACTGCTCGATTACGGCTTTGCGAATTTCTCGTTTGAGAGAATAAAACCCGAACTGAAAAGCGGCACGAAAATAAAAGTCAAGGGCGGTACGTCGCGCGAATTGCCGCTTAACGCCGACGGCGAACTCGGTATACTTATAAAAAAGAGTGAGAAAAGCGACGTAAACCAAAAAACGGTTCTGCCCGACAGTGTTTTCGCCCCCGTAAAAAAGGATGAAAAAATAGGCAGGGTCGAAATATACTCGGGCGAAACGCTTATCGGCACGGTTGCCGTCACCGCCGGCGAGGGTGTTCGTAAACTGACGTTCTGGGCTTCTTTTTTAAGAGTTCTCGCCGCGCTTTTTACGGCGTAAAGCGAATTTGTAAATTTATTTTCAAATATTAACATTACCCCTTGAAAAAGAGCGCCGCATAATGTAAAATAGACGTATAAGAAAATATTTGGAGGCTCTCAGATGGGACTTAAATTTGACAGCGGTTTTGCAAGCGCGTTTTTACGCGAAAACGATATAGAGGGGCTTCGCGGTCAGGTCGCCGCCGCGCATAAGGCAATAGAGGATAAATCGGGGCTCGGAAACGATTTTCTCGGCTGGGTCGACCTGCCCGAAAACTATGATAAAGAGGAATTTGCCCGCATAAAGAAAGCGGCGGAAAAAATCAAGGCGGATACCGACGTTTTACTCGTTATAGGTATCGGCGGCTCGTATCTCGGCGCCCGCGCCGCGATAGAGTTCTTAAAAGGACAGAATTATAACCGCCTGCGCAGCGGCGTTCCGGAGATTTACTTTACCGGCAACAGCATAAGCGGCAGCGCCCTCGCGGATATTATGGAGATTTGCGAAGGCAAACGCGTTTCGGTAAATATAATTTCAAAATCGGGTACGACTACCGAACCGGCGGTAGCTTTCAGGGTTTTCCGCAAAATGCTCGAAGAGCGTTACGGCGAAAAAGAGGCGGCGGCGCGCATTTACTGCACCACCGATAAGGCGCGCGGTACACTTAAAGCCCTTGCCGACAGTAAGGGCTACGAGTGCTTCGTGGTTCCGGATGACGTCGGCGGCAGATTTTCGGTGCTTACCGCGGTAGGTCTTCTGCCTATCGCCGCGGCGGGATGCGATATCGACGCGCTGATGGCTGGCGCAAACAAGGCGCGCAAAGAATACGGCGACCCGGTAATCGAAAACAACCCCTGCTACCGTTACGCCGCGATAAGAAACGCTTTTTACCGTAAGGGTAAGGCGGTCGAGCTTCTCGTTTCCTACGAGCCGCGCTTTACCATGATGGCGGAATGGTTCAAGCAGTTGTTCGGCGAGAGTGAGGGCAAGGATAACAAGGGTCTTTTCCCCGCCTCGGTCATTTTCTCCACCGATTTGCACTCAATGGGTCAGTTCGTTCAGGACGGCGCCCGTATTATGTTTGAAACTGTGGTAAATATCACCGATAACGGCAAGGACGTTTATATCGAAGAAGAGGAAACTAACGGCGACGGGCTTAATTTCCTCGCCGGAAAGCCAATGTCGTTCGTAAACGAAAAGGCGTTTGAGGGCACCATTCTCGCCCATACCGACGGCGGCGTTCCGAATCTCGTTATAACGGTTGATAAGGCGGATGAGGAAAACCTCGGCAGACTGATTTATTTCTTTGAAAAGGCTTGCGCCGTATCGGGCTATATGCTCGGCGTAAACCCGTTCGACCAACCGGGCGTTGAGAGTTATAAGAAAAATATGTTTGCTCTGCTCGGCAAACCGGGTTATGAAGAAATGAAAGCCGAGCTTGAAAAACGTCTTTCAAAATAAAAGGTAAGCTAACCGCTTTGGCGGTCTAATATGAAAAAGCCCGCGGAAGATCAGCCTTCCGCGGGAGATAAGGGCTAACGTAAGCTAACCGCTTTGGCGGTCTAATATAAAAAGAGGAGTGTTTCAAATGATTAAGCTTATTATCGGAAACAAAGGTTCGGGAAAAACAAAAAAACTCGTTGACCTTGTAAACACGGCGGCGAACGAGAGTCTCGGCAACGTCGTATGCGTTGAAAAGGGCGACACCCTCACCTTTTCCGTTACCCATAAGGCGCGCCTTATAGACGCGGACGCCTGCGCCATCTCCGGCTACGGCGAATATTACGGTCTGCTCGCGGGCGTAAAGGCGGGCAACCACGACGTGACCCATATCTTCGGCGACGCGACGCTTCGCATCGGCACCCGCGATTACGACGAGCTTGCCGCTTTTCTCGAGAGGCTCAAAAAAATCGACGACGTTGATTTCATCTTCACCGTTTCCTGCGATGAAAAAGACCTTCCGGCAAGAATTTTTGAAATCGCCGAGAAAATATAATACATAGATTCTTCTTCGCGCGGCAGCAAACACTGCCGCGCGTTTTTTATGCGCGGCGCGGCAAAATTCTTTTCTCTGTCAAGAAAGCTCAAATTTATAAATTTTATTGAATTTTTCTGTTGCAAAACCGGCGGAAAAGTAATATAATTTTATTAAACTGGGGGAATATGGTGCGCATAAAAAAGCGGCGCGGTATTTCCCGGAAATCAAGCGTTTTCATTCGGAGGCGATAGTTTTGAACAGTATCATTCTTCTGTCGGCGACGGCGGGTGAGAAAATACCCAACTGGTTTGCCGTCACAATGGGGATAGGCACGGTGTTTGTCGGGCTTATCTCGATAATCGTTATCTGCCTTATAACCGGGGCGCTTTTCGGCAACAGGAAAGCCAAACCGGTAAAAAAGAACGTCACGTCGGGCGAGGACCCGCGCGAGCGGCAAAAGATACTCGCGGCGGTCTGCGCGGCTTGCGCGGAGGATATGGGCGCCGACGTCAGCCGTATCAGAGTGGTTTCATTCAAAAAAATATAAAGCGAGGATAAATTTATGAAAAAATACAGAGTTACGGTAAACGGAAGCGTTTACGAAATCGAACTTGAAGAAATAAGCGGCGACGCCGCTCCCGCAAAGGCGGAGACAAGCGCCGCGACAGCCGCCCCCGCCGAGGCTCCCGCCGGCAACGGTGAGGCCGTACTCGCCCCCATGCCCGGCAACATCCTTTCGGTAAACGTGACCGAGGGACAGACCGTTAAAAAAGGCGACGTGCTCATGATTCTCGAAGCTATGAAAATGGAAAACGAGATCATGGCGCCCGCGGCGGGCAAAGTCTCCGGAATAATTCCGAAGGGCAGCGCGGTGGAAACCGGCGCCGTTCTCTGCACGATAAAATAATATTTGATACTGACTGTTTTTAACTGTTTGGAGATTACGTATGTTAGAAAAAATAGTAGATTTTTTGAAAAGCACCGGCTTTTTCATGCTTTTCGGCAACCTTGGTGAAAACTGGGGCTCGCTTGTAATGATAATAGTAGCGCTGTTCCTTTTGTGGCTCGGCATAAAGAAGCAGTTTGAGCCTCTGCTTCTTGTCGGTATCGCGTTCGGTATGCTTCTTACGAACCTTACGGCGTTTACCGGAACAGACGCGCTTTACCATACCGACCTTTGGGCGGAGTTTATGGGCGACGGCGAATTCTCCCATTCCTACGGGCATATCCTATCGGAAGGCGGTCTGCTCGATTTCCTTTATATCGGCGTCAAGACCTGTATTTATCCCTGCCTGATTTTCGTCGGTATCGGCGCGATGACCGATTTCGGACCGCTGATTTCAAATCCGAAGTCGTTAATACTCGGCGCGGCGGCGCAAATAGGCATATTTGCGACCTTCCTCGGCTGTATCTTCCTCGCTTTCCCGCAGGAAGCGGCGGCTTCGATAGGCATTATCGGCGGCGCGGACGGTCCTACCGCCATTTATACCACCAGTAAGCTTTACCCCGACCTGCTCGGACCCATCGCGGTTGCGGCGTATTCGTATATGGCGCTCGTTCCGGTCATTCAGCCGCCCATTATGAAGCTGCTCACGACAAAGAAAGAGCGCGCGATAGTTATGAAGCCGCTTCGCAGCGTTTCAAAGACCGAGAAAATCATCTTTCCGATAGTCGTTACCGTTTTCGTGGCTCTGCTCGTGCCTTCGGCGACGCCGCTTATCGGCTGTCTTATGCTCGGCAACCTCTGGAAAGAATCGGGTGTTTGCGAGCGTCTTTGCAAGACCGCGCAAAACGAGCTTATGAATATCGTTACCGTTTTCCTCGGTATTTCGGTAGGCGCCACCGCCACGGCGGAAGCGTTTTTGAAGCTCTCCACCCTTAAAATACTCGCTATGGGTATCGCGGCGTTTGCCGTGGGTACCGCCGGCGGAATACTGCTTGCGAAATTTATGAATCTGTTTACAAAGAACAAGGTAAATCCGCTTATCGGCTCGGCGGGCGTTTCCGCCGTTCCTATGGCGGCGAGGGTTTCCCAGTCGGTAGGTCAGAAAGAGAACCCCTCGAATTTCCTGCTTATGCACGCCATGGGTCCGAACGTTGCCGGCGTTATCGGCTCGGCTATCGCGGCGGGCGTACTGATTACATTATTCGGATAATTATAAGGAGTCGTAACAATGACCAAAAAACCCTTGCTTATCACCGATACCATACTCCGCGACGCGCACCAGTCGCAGGCGGCAACGCGAATGACGCTTGACGATATGCTCCCCGCGCTCGAAAAGCTCGATAAAATAGGTTACTGGTCGCTCGAATGCTGGGGCGGCGCGACCTTCGACGCTTGTATGCGTTTTTTAGGCGAGGACCCGTGGGAGCGGCTTCGCACAATAAAGGCGCACGTTAAAAACACCAGACTGCAAATGCTTTTCCGCGGTCAGAACATACTCGGCTACAAGCATTACGCCGACGACGTTGTGGACGCTTTCGTGGCAAAATCCATTGAAAACGGAATTGACGTAATAAGAATATTCGACGCGCTGAACGACGTACGGAATTTAGAGCAGTCGATAAAATCATGCAAAAAATACGGCGGAATATGCGAGGCGGCGATGAGCTACACCGTAAGCCCCGTGCATAACGAAGAATATTTCGTAAACCTCGCCAAAACGCTTGAAAGCATGGGCGCGGACGTTATCTGCGTTAAGGATATGGCGAATCTGCTTTTGCCGTTTAACGCCTACTCGCTCGTAAAGCGGTTAAAAGAGAACGTAAAAGTGCCTATCCACCTGCACACTCACAACACCACCGGCACGGGCGATATGACCAACCTTATGGCGGCTCAGGCGGGCGTTGATATAGTCGATACCGCGCTTTCTCCCCTTGCGAACGGAACTTCACAGCCCTCGACCGAGGCGCTTGTCGCCACTTTGCAGGGTACCGAGCGCGATACCGGGCTTGACCTTACCGCGCTTTCCGACGTGGCGGCGCATTTCCGCGGCGTTGCCGAGCGGCTCAAAACCGCCGGCATACTCGACCCGAAAGTGCTTTCGGTCGATACCAAGGCGCTTATTTTCCAGGTGCCGGGCGGTATGCTTTCAAATATGATAAACCAGCTTAAACAGGCGGGCAAAGAGGATAAATACTACGAGGTGCTCGACGAAGTGCCCCGCGTGCGTAAAGATTTCGGCTACCCGCCGCTCGTAACGCCGACAAGCCAGATAGTCGGCACTCAGGCGGTTATGAACGTCATTTCGGGCGAGCGATATAAAATGGTCCCGAAGGAATCAAAGGGACTTTTGCGCGGCGAATACGGCAAACTGCCGGGCGAGGTAAATGAGGAGGTTCGCAAAAAGGCGATAGGCGACAGCGAGGTAATAACCTGCCGTCCCGCCGATTTGCTCAAACCGGAGCTTGAAAATTACGCCGCCGAAATGAAAGAAAAGGGCATAGGGAAAACGAAAGAGGACGTGTTAAGCTATGCGCTTTTCCCCGCCGTCGCCGAAAAGTTCTTAAAAGAGCGCGACAGCAAACCTACGCCCGCTTCGGAAATAAGAAATCTAATTGTTGAGGATATCTCGTAAGCCGGACGGCAGACGGCAGATATCAGACGTCAGACATATAGAAACGCGGCGGGTTTTCCGCCGCGTTTTTCCGCTTCTTTTGATATCATGATATCATGATATCAAAAATGTATTGTATGTAGGCGGGGAAAACCCGCCGCGTTATTAAAGGGGCGATTGATAATCGCCCCTGCACATACAAATCAATATTACCTTATTTCCTTAAAAAACTCATCGAGGAGAGTTTTGCATTCATCCTCTTTTATGCCGCCGAATACCGAAATACTCGTATCGGCGAGCTTGTTTATATCGGCGCGGCTAACCGTATATCCGCGCTCGGTATCGTACGCGCCGAAGACAACCTCGCTTAGCCTCGCCGCCGCTATCGCGCCGGTACACATCAGGCAGGGTTCGAGCGTTACGTATAAACTGCAACCGTCGAGCCGCCAGTCGCCCGTCGCCCTGTTTGCCGCCTCTATCGCCTCGGTTTCGGCGTGTGAAAGAGCGCGGTTTTCTTTTTCGCGCCGGTTTCTGCCTTCGCCGATTATCTCGCCGTTTTTTACTATCACCGCGCCGACGGGTATCTCGCCCTCCGCGCGGCTTTCCTTTGCCAATTCTATCGCGCGGTACATAAACCGGCTATCCATGATACTTTCACCTCCGGCAAAGACAAAAACGCCGCTTTCAGAAAAGCTTTGAAACGGCGCGGAACAAGAACACAAGGAAGAACGCCAAAAACGGGAAAGAGAAGAAAAAGCCGACGTAACGTTTTTTGGCGGGCAACACGCCCTCATAAGCCGAAAGACTGAACGAATCTTTCTTCTTCACGAGCGCGACGCCCAAAATCGCAAGGGTCAGCGCGAGGAGAATATAAACCGAGTAAATAACGTTTGCAATAGCGGTCGGCAACACGCCCGAGTAAAGGGCGAGGACGGCAACCGCGTTATTCGTCGCGTGTATCGCCGTGCAAATGGCGAGAGAGCCGCTCTTTGTTCTTACAAAGCCGAGCACCAGACCGACCAAAAAGGCAAACGGTATCTGCTCAAAGTTGCCGTGAAGTATACCGAAAACCGCCGCCGAGCCGATTACCGAAAGCCCCTCGCCGAACGGCAGGAGTATACCCTGAACTATTCCGCGGAACGCGAATTCTTCCACTATCGCCGGCACTATCGCCGTTGCGAGTAATGAAATCAAAAGGCCCCATATACCGTCAATTTTCGTTTCGCCCACGCTTGAATCTTTAAGCCCGAACCGCTCAAAAATCCGCCCCGCCGCCGCTACAGCGACGTTGGCGAACGCGCAAAAGCCCACGCCGAACAGATAGAACGGGACCCTTGTGCCCTTTTGGGGTCTGTTAAGCGCCGCGCCGCTGGAAATATTAAAACCGTAAATCTTCACGCAAATCGCGAAAGGCACGATAAGCAACGTTAGCGACAGCGCTATCTGCACCGTTTGCAAATTAACCGGGTCGCTTAAAAAGGTTAAGGTTTTTTCCTCGTTGTAACCGAGCCGCGCGCCGATAAAAAGCGCGATATCCCTGAAAAACTCGGTTACGAGAAAGAAGACAAAGCAGGGAACCGTGACCGCTATCGCGGCACGGCTCAGCTTTCTTTTTTCGGTATTTTCCGCAAGGAAAATTTCATTCCCGCGCGGGTCGGGGTTGTAACCAAATTCCTGCAAAATATTACTCCACTTCCGTATTTTCTGTTTCTTCCGGCTCGTTTCCTATGTCGCCCGCGTCGGCTTCCGCCGCTTCGGGTACGTCGTTTACCTCTTGCTCGTCATGCTCGGCTTTCGCAACCGAGAGTATGCGTTCGCCCTCGGCGACGCGCATTACTCTTACACCTTTTGCGGGACGGGCAAACTCGGAAATATCGCCGGCGTATATCCTTATTATTATGCCGTTTGAGGCAATCATTATGATATCCTCGTTATCTTCGACCGGGAGCACCGCCGCAACCTTGCCGTATTTCTCGGTGCGGTAGTTGGTAAGGCCCTTACCGCCGCGCGACTGCAAGCGGTAATGCGATATCGGGCTTATTCTGCCGTAGCCGGTTTCGGTTACGGTAAGAATGCGCGTATCCTCTTTACAAAGCGCCATATCGACCACTATATCGCCCTCGCTCATATTAAGCGCGCGGACGCCTCTCGCCGTTCTGCCCATTGAGCGGACCTGACTTTCGTTGAACTTGATAGCCTTACCGTTTCTCGTCGCAACAAGCAAATTATCGCTGCCGTCGGTCATACGGACGTGAGCGAGCTCGTCGCCCTCGTCAATGGATATGGCGATAATACCGCTCTTTCGGGTGTTCTTGAAATCGGAAAGTCTCGTGCGCTTTACAACGCCCTTGCGGGTTATCATGCAGATATAGCGCTCGTCCTCATCCTCGGCGGTAACCGGAATGATTATTCTGATTTTTTCCTCCGGCATAAGCGGTATTACGTTGATAAGGTTCATACCCTTGGCGGTACGCGAACTTTCGGGTATCTCGTACGCCTTTATTCTGTAAACTCTGCCGAAATTGCTGAAAAGCATAATGCGGTCATGCGAGGAGCAGACAAACATATTCTCCACGCTGTCTTCTTCGCGCGTAGTCATACCGGTAATGCCTCTGCCGCCGCGGTGCTGTACGTTGTATGTGTCCGCGGGCAGACGTTTTATGTAACCCGCCGTCGATTTGGTGATAACGCATTCCTCTTCCGGAATCAGGTCTTCGATATCGACCTCGCCGGCAACGTCGGAAATCTCCGTACGGCGGGCGTCGGCGTATCTGTCGCGGAGGTTGAGCGCGTCGGTCTTTACGATATCGAGAATCTTTGAATGGTCGGCGAGAATCTCGTCGCATTCCTTGATAAATGCGTGCTTTTCATCCAGCTCGTCGAGTATTTTCTGTTTTTCCATTCCCGCAAGTCTGCCGAGCGGCATCTGTACTATCGCGGTGGTCTGAATATCGTCAAGCCCGAATCTGTCGGACAAAGCCTGTTTACTTTCGGGTATTGTCTTTGAATTTCTGATTATCTTTATTACTTCGTCGATATAATCGAGCGCGACTTTAAGACCTTCGAGTATATGCGCGCGCTCCGCCGCCTTGTTGCGGTCGAAAATCGTTCTGCGGCGAATTATATCGCATTGGAAATCTATGCTGTTTTGGAGCATATCTTTAAGGGTGAGCATCTGCGGCTTGCCGTCGACAATGGCAAGCAATATCGCGCCGAAGGTTGTTTGAAGCGAGGTATACGAATAGAGCTTGTTGAGCACCACCTGCGCGTTAGCGTCACGCTTTATGTCAACCACTATCCTGATGCCGCCGTCGCGCTTTGAGGAATAGTCCACAACGTCGTCGATACCCTCTATTTTCTTATCCGCCGCAAGGTCGTAAATATGCTTTACGAGGTCTTTCTTGCGTACCTTGTACGGCAGTTCGGAAATCACTATGCGGAATTTGCCGTTTGAAGTTTCCTCTATCTCCGCCTTACCGCGTACCACTATCCTGCCTCTGCCGGTGGCGTAGGCGGCGCGTATGCCGCTTCTGCCCATAATGATACCGCCGGTCGGGAAATCGGGCCCCTTGATAAAAGAGCAAAGCTCCGCCATATCCGCCTCGGGATTGTCGATAAGACAGCACATCGCGTCTATAACCTCGCCGAGGTTATGCGGCGGTATTTCGGTCGCCATACCTACGGCGATACCCGACGAGCCGTTTACGAGCAGCTGCGGGAATCTTACCGGCAGAACTTCCGGCTCTTTCATACTGTCGTCAAAGTTCGGCAGCATATTTACGGTATCCTTTTCGATATCGTCGAGCATATGCAGTGACAGGCGGTTCATCCTCGATTCGGTATACCTGTATGCCGCGGGGGGATAACCGTCTATGTTACCGAAGTTTCCGTGACCGTCGATAAGCGGATAACGCAGCGAAAAGTCCTGCGCCATACGCACCATGGCGTCGTAAACGCTGGCGTCGCCGTGCGGATGGAAGTTACCGAGCACCGCGCCTACCGTCTTGGCGCACTTAACGTAAGCCTTATCGGGCGTATAGCCGTTATCGTACATTGTGTAAAGTATTCTGCGGTGAACGGGTTTAAGACCGTCGCGCACGTCGGGTATGGCGCGTCCGACCAGTACCGACATCGAATATTGCAGCATACTCTGCTTGACCTCGTCGGTGATTTCAACCGGAACTATGTTTGTTTGTTCGCTTTCGGGCCAGTATACGTTTTCCTGTTTAGCCATTTTGTTTCTCCTTAAATATCCAAATCGGTAGCGTAAATCGCATTTTCTTCTATGAACTTGCGCCTCGGCTCAACCTCTTCGCCCATAAGTATCGTAAAGGTTTCGTCGGCAAGCTCGGCGTCCGCCATGGTTACGCGGAGCATCGTGCGCGTTTCGGGGTCGAGGGTGGTTTCCCAAAGCTGTTCGGGGTTCATTTCACCGAGACCCTTATACCGCTGAACGTCGGCTCCGCCGCCGAGTTGCTCTATATACTGCGCCTTTTCCTCATCGGTGAAGGCGTCAAAGTGCTGTTTGCCCTTCGATATTCTGTAAAGCGGCGGCTGTGCGAGGTAGATATGCCCCGTTTCTATAAGCTCGGGCATATATCTGAAAAAGAAGGTAAGAAGAAGCGTTCTGATATGCGAGCCGTCTACGTCGGCATCCGCCATGATAACTACTTTATCGTAGCGGAGCTTGCTTATATCGAAGTTTTCCGCGATACCGGTTCCGAGCGCGACTATTACGGGCGTCAGTTTATCGTTGCCGTAAACCTTATCCACCCTCGCTTTTTCAACGTTTAACATCTTGCCCCAAAGCGGGAGAATCGCCTGATAGGTCGAATTTCTGCCCTCGACCGCGCTGCCGCCCGCCGAATCGCCCTCGACGATGAAGATTTCAGTCTTGGTCGGGTCGTTTGAGATACAGTCGGTAAGCTTTTCGGGCATTCTCGATTTAGAGCCTATACCCGATTTGCTTCTTTGAAGGTCGCGCGCCTTCTGCGCCGCTTCACGGGCGTTTGACGAGGCTATCGATTTATCGAGTATTATCTTGGCTTCCGCCGGGTGGTCCTCTAAATAGTGGTACATTTTATCCGCCACTATGTTGTTTACAAGCGTTCCTATTGAGGTGTTGCCGAGCTTCGCCTTGGTTTGAGACTCAAACTGCGCGTCGGTCAGCTTAACGCTTACCACCGCGACGAGACCCTCGAAAATATCGTCTCCTTTAAGGTTGCTGTCGGCTTCCTTTAAGAACTTGAACGCTCTGCCGTATTTGTTTACAACGCGCGCCAGGCTCGTTTTGAAGGAAGATTCATGCGTGCCGCCGTCGGCGGTATGTATGGTATTTGCAAAAGAGAGTATCTTCGCGTCGTATCCGGTGCTCCAGAGAAGCGCGATTTCGGCGGTCGAGTCCTTATCCTGACCCGAAAGGTATATAACCTCGTTGTTAAGGCGGTCTTTCCTGCTGCCCGCGAGGATATATTCAACGTAGGAACGGATACCGCCCTCGTAGCAGAGGTCATCTTCCCTGTCGGGCGTTTCGGTATCCTTTCTCTCGTCTTTGAGCACTATTCTTATACCCGCGTTGAGGAACGCCTGCTCACGAAGCCGCGTAAGCAAGGTTTCATAATCGTAATGCGTGGTATCGGTGAAAATCGCCGGGTCGGGCTTAAAGGAAACCGTCGTTCCGGTCTCTTTCGTATCGCCTATAACTTTAAGGTCGTCGACTATATTGCCCTTTTCGTAACGCTGATGGTAAATGTGTTTACCGTCGCGCACCTCTACCTCGAGCCAGGTCGACAGCGCGTTTACGACCGAGGCGCCGACGCCGTGAAGGCCGCCCGCCACCTTATAGCCGCTTCCGCCGAACTTTCCGCCGGCGTGAAGAATGGTAAATACCACGCTGACCGTCGGCATATTTTTCTGCGGATGAATTCCTACCGGTATGCCGCGTCCGTTATCGGTCACGCGGACCACGCCGTCATCCAGCAGTTCCACGAGAATCTTGTCGCAATAACCCGCGAGCGCCTCGTCTATCGAGTTATCCACTATTTCGTAAACCAAATGGTGGAGTCCGCGTTCGCCGGTTGAGCCGATATACATACCCGGTCTCTTGCGTACCGCTTCAAGTCCTTCGAGGACCTGTATGGAAGTTTCGTCATAGGTTTCCATTACAGGCAAAGATTTCTGATCGCTCATTTTCTGTCTCCTTAAATATTAAAAATCTTAGTATCCCTTACGTTTGGTAAGCGTCGCGGGAGAAAGCTGAGAAATATAAACCTTGTTCTCGCCCTTTTTATTCGCCGCGACTATAAAAGATTTGGGCAGTTCGTTGCCGGTGACCGTCACGTTTCCGTTTTTCTGCGCTTTTGCGAGGTATTCGCGCGTTCTGACCGAAACCGTCGTATTATCCAAATCAAATATCCCTATTATTTCCTCGGTTTTTATAATCGAATTATTGCCTAAATGAATATACATTCAGAAAACACCGCCGTCTTTAATACTGAATACCGAACCGCCGCCGAGCCGCGTTACGGTCGAGGGGTCACAGCAGGTTATAAAGGTCTGCCATGAGCGTACGCTGTTAAGAATATAATTCTGTCTGTGTTCGTCAAGTTCGCTCATAACGTCGTCAAGCAGACAGACGGGGTATTCGCCCGAAACCTCGTGAAGGACGCTGAGGCAGGCGAGTTTAAGCGTAATGGCAACGCTTCTCTTTTGCCCCTGCGAAGCGTACTGTCGCGCCGATATGCCGTTTATCAGCAAATCTATATCGTCGCGGTGAGGGCCCGCCGAGGTGACGCCCGAAAAAGAATCGTCTTTTCGGGCTTTTTTTAACTCATCGCCAAGCAGTATAGCATCACAGTTTGCGACATACACCGCCATAATTTTCTCTCTGCCGCCGGAAAGACCCGAAAAAATATTCGGGATATATTTATTAAGCATTCCGAGAAATTTTTTGCGGTATTCTATTATTTTTACGCCCTTTTCGCTTATTTCTTTTTCAAAAACGTCGAGCATTATAGCGACGGAAGGGTCGTATTTATAATCTTTTATGATTCTGTTTCTCTGCATTACCGCGCGGGCGTATTCACGCAGAATTTCGATGTAATTCGGGTATATCTGACCTATAAAAAGGTCTAAAAACCGTCTTCTTTTTTCAGGACCGCCGGTGACGAGCGAAAGGTCGGCGGGTGAAAAAACAACCGCGTTAAAAATCCCCGCAAGTTCGCCCGGAGATTTTAAGTTTTTATCATCTAAAACCGCCGCGCGTCTTTCATCAAAAATCATTTTCGCGCTATGCTCAATGCCGCCGGAAATAAAATCTATTTGTGTTTCCGCCCTTTTTTCACCGAATCTTATAAAAGAGGAATCTTTCGCGCCGCGAAAGCTTTTAGCGCCGCAGAAAAGCCATATACTTTCGATTATATTCGTTTTTCCCTGCGCGTTTTCGCCGCAAATAACGTTCATTTGCGGGTCAAATTCAATTTGCGCGTTTTTTATATTCCTGAAATCTTTTATTTTAATTTTTTTAACCAGCATTTTTTATAAACAGAGTATTTCCGGCATATTCAGCGGTATCGTTTTTATAAAGCTTTTTACCCCTTTGAAGGCAAATTTCACCGTTTACCTTTACCTCACCGCTTTGAACAACCGTTTTCGCGTGACCGCCCGTTCCGACGAAGCCGGCGAGTTTAAGGGCACTGTCAAGCCTTATGTATTTTTCTTTTATGCTTAATTCTTTTACCATTATTTTAATCTGAGCGGCATTATAAGATAGAGGAAAGAATCGTCTTTTTCATCCTCGGGCTCTATCGTTACCGCCGCGTTAGGTCCGTTGAATTTTATATTTATGTTTCCGTCGTCGCAAGCTTTAAGCGCGTCGAGAAGATAACGGCTGTTAAGCCCTATTTCAAACGGCGAACCAGAAAGGTTTATTGAGAAAGTTTCTTTTGATTTACCTATCGAGGTAGCGCAGCTGAGCGTCGCCTCGCTTTCGTCAAGCAAAAGTCTTATAGGCGTCGAAAAAGCATCGTTTATAAGAAGAGATACTCTTTCCACCGAATTTACAAGCTCGTTTTTATTTACAGTTACCGCCTGTTTGAATTCTTCGGGAAGAACCTTTTTGAAATCAACGTATTCACCCTCAAAAAGACGGGCTATAAAGGAATAACCGCCTACAAGGAAGGATATAAGACGCGCGCCTATTATTATTTCGACGTTTTCGTTTTCCTCCTCGGCTATTTTAACTACCTCGTTTATCGCCTTTCCGGGAACAACAAAATTGACGTCTTTCTTTATATCGGTTTTTTCTTTTCTTATTGCGAGTCTGTAACCGTCTATCGCTACAAACTGAATAACACCGCCTGAGGTCGATATGTTAATACCGGTATAAATCGGTCTGCTTCCCTCTATCTGAGAAACCGCGAATATAGTTCCCTTTACCATATCGCAAAGTGTTTTTCCGTCAATTTCTATTTTTTCGCCGTCGGCAACGCTCGGCATTTCGGGAAAATCACCCGCCGCCATACCCATAATGTCATAACTTGTATCGTCGCTCTTTATATGGCACATAAGTTTTTCGTCTACTTCAATTTCCACCTGAGCGCCCGAAAGCTTTCTTAAAATATCGGATAAAAGACGGGCTTTGATTACAATATCTCCCTCTTTTTCGCAGTTACAGTAAATCTCTTTCTTCATTCCCGTTTCAAGATTGTAAGCGACAAGCGTAATTCTGCCCTGTTCGGCGGAAATAAGTATTCCCTCTAAAACCGGCATTGTGCTTTTGCTTCCGACTACTCTTGAAAGCTTTGATACTGCTTCGAGAAAAGAATCTCTGCTGACGGTAAATTTCATTTTTTGTTCCTCCGTTCGCCTTTTTATTAAAAAAAGGATAAAAGTTTTTTAACAGTAATAATAAAGGGTGTTAAAACGTTCAGTAAATGTTAAAAACGGCTTTGTTAAAGCATTTTTTGTGTTAAAAAAAATGTTTATAGATGTTTATAAAAAACGCGATAATAAAGACTTAAAAAAAATAGTGAATAAGAGTGAGTTAATGTTAGTGAAAAATGTTAATAATTTTATTCGCGCTGTAAGTTTTTAATTATGTCGTCTACGAGCTCTTTTTCGTTGGGCTTGTCCGCTAAAAACTCTTCAACGCGGTTACAGTTGTAAAGAACCGTCGTATGGTCTCTGCCGAATTTTTCGCCTATTGCCTTATATGAAAGGTCGGTAGTCTGACGGGCTATATACATGGCGACCTGTCTGGCAAGCGCGAGTTTCGCCGTTTTTCTGTTTGAAATAATATCGCTTTCAGAAATATTATAAGAACGGGCGACTTCTTCTATTATCTTTTCAACGGTAACTGGTTCGGGTTTGCTGTCGGCGATAACGTCCTTTATAAAATTCTGGGCGATAGAAATATTGGGCATTTTTTTCTGAATTGCGATATACGCTTGAAGCTTAACTATAAGCCCTTCTATCTGCCTTGTGTTGCTCTTTATGTTTTCGGCTATGTAATAAACGATATTTTCATCAAGAGAAATACTGCACTGGTCCGCTTTTTTCTTTATAATACCTACCCGCGTTTCAAAATCGGGAAGCTGGATATCAGCCGAAAGTCCGCCGGAAAGGCGGGAGCGGATGCGCTCGTCGAGAGTTTTGATTTCTTTTAAGGGACGGTCTATTGTAACGACTATCTGTTTGTTGTTCTGATAAAGTGTATTAAAGGTGTTAAAAAACTCCTCTTGCGTGCGTTCCTTACCGGCAATGAAATGTATATCGTCTATAAGAAGAACGTCGACGTTGCGGTATTTGTTGCGGAAATCGTCAATGGTACCCATTCCGAGCTTACCTTCGTTTAACGATATTATCAGTTGATTTGTAAACTCCTCGCAACGGGTGTATTCAACCTTTTTGTACGGAAACTTTCTCTTAATATGATTTTTGATAGCCAAAAGAAGATGAGTTTTACCAACGCCCGACGGACCGTATATAACAAGCGGGTTGTATACTATGTTCGGGGTATCGGCAACGGCAAGACTCGCGGCATGCGCAAACTCGTTTGAAGCGCCGACGATGAAATTATCAAAAGTAAAGAAAGATTCGAAGGTAAGACCCTCGCTCTCCTGCTCCGCCTTTTTAATCGATTCTTCATCATCGCCTACAACAAATACCGGTTTTATCGGAATACCCATAACCGTTCTTATGGCTTCGCCGATAATGTCTTTATAAAGATTTTCCACCGTGGTTTTAAGATATTCAGACTCGGCGGAAAGAACAAACTCGTTACTGTCAAAGCTTTCGGGTTTAAGAAATTTGAAAAAGGTATCAAAAGCAACTTCCGATACGGTTTTTTTACACTCTTCGCAAACCGCGTTCCATACGTCGTTTATGGAATTTATCTTCATTTTTTTCCCTGCCTTTATATTAAATATTATTATATATAAACATTAGAAAATATTATACCTATAAAGTATAACATATAATTAACAATATTTCAATAAAAAAGTTGATAATTTTCCCGCCGACAGAAAAAATACAAAATTCACTTAAAAAAACTTATTGACAAACCCCACCCGCTTATATATAATTATAGGGCTGAAAACAGACAACGGATCCTGAAAACGCGCCGCAGGCACACAGACGCACTGCCGTCTGATATCCGTTATCTGACATCTGAATCGAGGTGTGGCTCAGTTTGGTAGCAATGAGCGAGACCGCTGCCGGTGGCAGAAAAAGGGAACGCGAATTGTCGCCGCGGTCAAACAAGGCGCCGCGCTCCAAGCGAGCGCGTGTTTGGGAACCGCAAGTGTGCTGCGTAGCAGCGCGAAACAGAAACCGCAAGGCAAAAAGAAAAGTTAGTAAAATTGAATTATCGAGGTGTGGCTCAGTTTGGTAGAGCGCTGCGTTCGGGACGCAGAGGCCGCAGGTTCAAGTCCTGTCACCTCGACCAAATTACGGGTTGCCGCTTTTGCGGCGGCTCGTAATTTTTTCT
>JAFZIW010000163.1 GCA_017554125.1 Clostridia bacterium
ATTATCCGCGGCGGTAAACTCACCGTCGTTTGACAGACACTCGATAAACACCCCGACCGCCGGGACGTTTCCGGTGTTTTTAAGCACCGCGGTATCGCCCTCGACCGAGAAATCGATTTGTGCCGCCGGCAGTCTTTTATAACAACCGAGGTCGTCTTTGTAATTCTGAAAACAGAACGTGGCGTCTATTAAAACGTCTTCGGCATAAAGCCTTATTTCAAGCAACCGAACGGCTTTTTTCGCTTCGGCGTCGAGTATAAAATCTCCTACGCGGTTTACTTTATTATCGGGTATAAATTCATACTTTTCCGATTTAATCTTTTCGAGATCCGCGCCAAACGCGGTGACGCTTACGGCGCAGTTTTTCCCCGAATATTCGCACACGTCATCGAGCATAAACACCGGATAACTTTCCGCCGCGTTTATAGATTTTACAATCAGCATCGCGTGCGCCGGCTTATAGGCTCTTTTTATCATATAGTACGGAATTTTCGGCACACCGTAATAGTCAACGGTAGACCACGAACACGCAGGGTACACGTCGGTCAGCTTGTAATAGCATATTCCGGTCGCTTTCGGGTAATCGGCGCGCGCCGCTTCAAGGGTATGGCAGATGGCAACTCCCTGCGCAAGCTGTGTACCGAGTATAAAATCGTCAAGCGTTTTAATATCGAAAAATTCCTTTGACCGCATGAGCAAATGGTCCATATCGTTATACTGCTCGGGCCACAGAAAAGCGTTAAAACGCGGCATATGATAGTTGAAATCATTTATCGCGTCGCGCGACACCGGTAAATCGAGTTCGCTTTGCGACACGTACCGCGCCACGCTTTGGCGGTTCGGACAGGACGCCATACCGAATTCGCCGATAAACGGCGCGCGCAGATTTATGGCGTTATCCATATCCTGCATCATCCAGTAGGTATCGTAATTATGAAGCGAGCCGGCGTAAGGCGACGTTTTATGAAACGGTCTCGTACCGTCAAGCGTGACCGAAAGCTCCGCCATTTTCTCTATCGACGGTTCATCCACCGCGCTGAGCTCATTACCGCCCGCCCATCTTACAAGGCTCGGGTGATTTCTTATCCGCACGGTATTGTAATATACCGTTTCAACCAACTCGTCGTAAGGCTGAGTCTTCGGCGAATCCCAACAGGTCGGCCATTCCTGCTGTACGAGCAGTCCCAGTTCGTCGCATTTTTTATAGAAATAGTCGCTCTCGGGCATACCGCCGCCCCACGCGCGCAAAAGTTGAAGGTTTTGCTCCTTTGCGAGGGTGAGAAAGCGGTCGTAACGCTTGGCGTCGAACCGCAAAAGCGCGTCGAGAGTACACCAGTTTGTACCCTTAATAAATATCTTTTCGCCGTTGACGGTAAATTGCCAGTTGTAGTTTTCCTCTATGTTCAGTCCCTCGACCGGCAACATCTTTATTTCCCTGATACCGACGGTGTCTTCGTAGTTGTAAACCGCGCCGTCGCCGAACAAAGCACAGATTTTTATATCGTAAAGGAATTGCTCGCCGTAACCGCTCGGCCACCAAAGGCGGGCGTCGTCTATTTTTACGGCGTAATTAAGATATTCGCCCTTTTCCCCGGAAAAACGCGCCGCGAAATACTGACGCTTACCTTCAAAGTTATGAGGCTCAACCGTGATTTTTATTTCACCGTCAACACGCGTTTCGGATTTTAACGATATACCTATTTCCCCGCTTTTTGCGCTTTTTGTATAAATAAAGGGGCGCTCAAACTTAAAGCAGTTTTTATCAATAAGCTTAACGTCGGACCAAATTCCGCGCGTCGGTATACAGGCGTAATGCCAGCCGTAAACGCAGTTGACGACCGCGCCGTATTTCCACCCTTCGTCAAAATCGGCGTAATCCGAATAATGCTTTATATCGGCGGGCGCGTTTTCTATTTTTACTATCAGTATATTATTCGGTTTTATAATGCCGCCGACGTCAAATTCCGGACCGCCGAACATCCCTTTATGTTCGCCCAGATACACGCCGTTAAGATAGAAATGCGCGTGATAGCAAACGCCCGAAAAGCACAGATACGGCTGCGCAAAACCGCCGTCATAGGTGAATTTGTGCTTAAACCACCAGGTTTTATAAGCGGCTTCTCTGGCAAATTTATCGTTTCTTCCCACCATCGGGTCTGGTATTATTCCCGCCTCAAAAAGCGCGGTCTGAACGGTGGAGGGAATGTTTGCCTTAATCGCATTTTCAAAAGACGGTATTTCACTTTTGCCCTCTTGCATCTCATAAACGCCGCAAAGGCTCACCGTATTACGGTCGCCCTGCGGCATATGAAAGGGCGCGGTCCCGGTAATTTCCGAAGCCGCGTACTCAAACGGCGCTTTTGCGCCTTTTACCCTTTCTTTTTCTTCGAGCGATATGTTTTTCATATCATAACTCCCGTATCAGCAGTTTTGCTGTTTTAATTCCTCAACGATTTTAACGCCCGCGCTGGTGCCGATTCTTTCGGCGCCCGCTTCTATCATGGCGAGCGCGTCGGCAAGGGTGCGTACTCCGCCAGCCGCTTTAACCTTTACGGCGTCGCCGACCATGGATTTCATAAGGCGTACGTCTTCAACGGTCGCTCCGACGGGAACTCCGGCGGCGGGTGTGCCGAAGCCGGTGCTTGTCTTTATAAACGTCGGTTTCACTTTAAGCGCGATTTTGCAAAGAGTCTTTTTCTCTTCATCGGTAAGATAGCAGTTCTCGAAAATAACCTTTGAAATCTTGCCGTTTTTATTGCAAGCGTCAACGATGCGGCGCATTTCATCCTCAACGTAATCGAGGTCGCCGCTTTTAAGCTTAACGAGATTTACGACGTAATCGATTTCGTCCGCGCCGTCTTTTATGGCTTGTTCGGTTTCATAAACCTTATCTTCAACAGTAGTCTGACCGAGCGGGAATCCTATCGCCGCGCCGACGTGGACGCTGCTGTTTTTAAGCACGTTTTTGCAGAATTTTACGGGAGCTGAATTTATCGCCACCATAGCGAAACCGTAGCGGTCGCTCTCTTCGCAAAAAGCCTTGAAATCGTCCTCGGTAACATAGGCTTTAAGAAGCGTCTGGTCAAAGTATTTTGCAAGTTGTTCTGGTGTTAAATTTGTTTTCATAATTATTTCTCCTTATTCGAATATTTCAACCGGAATATCCAGTATTTTTGCAACGTTTATAAGTTCGTCGACGTAATCGCCGTAAACTCCGTGTATATGATTACAGGGGTAATCGTTTATAAATTTATCGGGCGTTACTTTAAGCTTTGCGAAAGCCACCGGCCATTGCGGGGTTGTAACACTTCCGAGCTTAACCATTTTCTCTCTGTCAAACGTAACGAACTCAGCGGGAACAACCGTAAGTTTATATTTGCCGTCCTTACGGGCGAGGCGCGCAAGCGTGACCTTGCCCTCTTTCGCAAAGTGGTGCACAGCCGCGCCGCCCGCGGGATAATCGGGTGTTTCGGGCAGTAAATCGACAAGCGGCAGATTTACGTCGGGGTCAAAACTCGCACCCGCGAAATAGGTGGCGTGAGTACCCGAATTCGAGAAATACCAAATGTCGTTTTCGGCGTCATAATGGCGGACGTCGGCAAAGAGAACGGGCGTGTTGCTGAGCGTCTTGAATATCTGCATTGTAAGAGCGCCGTCCATATCGCTTTCGGTCGCCGCAACAGTAGGTTCTTTCGGACCGTTCCAGTCGTACGGGTCGTTAAGGAGCGCTTCGGCTATATCCATTGTGCAGTAGCGGTCGGTAAGGTCGCCGTGTGCCTTAATGCCTACGAAATCAAGCTTTTTCTGTGCGATAATATCACGAAGCCCTATATAAGAACGGATTTGAGTACGAAGCTTTTCTTCGGTGAGCACCTTTCCGTCATACTTTATAAGGCCCACCTTTTCGTTTAACCACTTAAACGCCTTTTCGACCTCCGCCTCATCAGCCTTTTCTCCGGCGCGGATTATATCGTCCTGCTCGATGTTTTCCGAGTCGATGCCGAAATCTTTTTGCCACTGTTCGAGATTTGCGACCGCGGTATACATACCGAGCGGTCTGCCGCCGAAGTTACCGAAAGTAAGTCCGCGAAGGCGGTTTACCGCCGCCGCCGCTTTAAGATACGAAATCATTTTGGTTTTAACGGTTTCGTCGCTTATATCGCCCCACAGCTTGGTATATCTTACTCCCAGCTGGTCAAGCGAGCCCGCCGCCGCGAGCATTCCCACCATTCCGCACTGCGACGGATGCAGATTTGAAAACAGAATATAAGGTCCGGGCGCGAAGTTGCGCGCAACAACGGTATACTGCGGATAGCACCATATAGAGTAGTTGAAAATCGTGACTTCGACCGAGTTTTCTTTAAGGCGTATGCCCTCCTCTTTCGCCACGGTATTACTGCCGATTATACGCTCACCCTCAACGACCTCAAAAAGTCCCGTTTCGGTAAGAGCGTTCGCAATAGCGTGCTGTTTTGTGAAATTGAGTTCCTCAAAAGTCTTATGCAGATACTCTCTGCCGTCGGACATTGTAAGCAAACCGACTTTGATTTTTTTCATAATTTTATCCCCTCTTTACAAAGCTTGCCGCCGCGGCAGCCATTTCGTCCATTTTTTCCGGCGTCGCGTTATCGCTCAAATCGCGGAAAACCTTTATATCCTTGCCGACCTGACCGCCGACCCTTATAAACGGCTCCATAACTATCATACCGTCATATTCGATTTCCTTTAACGCGCCGAATATCTCGCCCCACGGCATTCTGCCGGTGCCCGGAGTTTTACGGTTGGGCTCGCCTATATGGAAATGCCCCAGATAGCCTTTTGCCGAACAGATGGCGTCGCCTATCGAATCTTCTTCAATGTTCATATGGAAAGTATCAAGCAACAGCTTTACGTTGGGACTGCCGAGTTCCTTACAGTAATCCACGCCCTCGGCGGCGGTATTAAGAATACATTGCTCAAAACGGTTTACGATTTCAAGGCAGTAGTTGATATCATATTGCTCCGCCTTTTTAAGTATTTCTTTAAGCGACTCTATCGACCGCGTGCGCATCTGCATTTTCTCCTCGTAAGTAGGCGAGCCGACCATTGGCCAGGTGGCGTAAATAATGCCGCCGAGCGTTTTACCGCCCATCTCGTTCATACCGTCGAGTATCTTGCCGACAAACTCGATACCGTTTTTGCGAACGGCGGCGCTTTCGCTTGACAGGTCGTATTCACCCGGAAGACCTATGCAGTAGCTCAGCGTAATGCCGGCGTCGCGCGCCGCTTCGGCGAGGCGCTTACGTTCAGCCGGGGTCATATCGACTATCGCACCCGCATTTATTTCCAAATCGTCAAAGCCGAGCGATTTTACTTTACCGATATAAGGAATAAAATCGGCGTTCCATTCCTTTTCCCAATACGCGTAATAAATGCCAACCGGATTTTTCATAAATACCACCTCATAAAATATAGTTTGAATAATTATTAAGCAGTTTAAGATATTTTTTTGCGCGGATTTCACTTTCCTCTTTACAAGTCTCGTTCGGTGAACAGGTCTTATTTGCCGACCCGTCGTGAGAAAAGATTCTTTTATAGTTCTTTTCAATATATCCGCAACCCGCCGCGGAGAGCAGCGCCATTGCCGCGGGAGCGGAATCGGCGTTTGCGAGAGAAACGTAATCAGCGCCGAGCACGTCCGCTTTTATCTGTGAAAACAAACGGCTTTTTGCTCCGCCGCCCACACCGTAAACGCAATTAAGACCGCCGAGCGCGCCGGAGCGCAACAGTATATTAAGATACGTTTTATACTCAAAAGCGACAGATTCCATAATCGCCCGGAACATAACGCCGGTATCGGAAGTCGCGTCAAGTCCCAAAAACGCGCCGCTGACGTTATCGTC
>JAFZIW010000164.1 GCA_017554125.1 Clostridia bacterium
CAGAACTCGCCCGAGCCGACGGTATAGCTTTCAAGACCTATACCGAAAACCTTTGATTCGAGGGTTATGTACACTTTTTTCTTATCGTAAGGCTGTGCGAGAATTTTATCGAGCGAATCCTTAAAGCGCGCGCGCGGGCCCAAGCGGTCGGCGGGGATATCCTTATATCCGTCGGGTATCCATATATTCATAACGCAGGGTATGCCCGTTTCATTCGCAAAATACTCGGATATTCTGATACACGCCTTGCCGTGTTCTATCCAGTAATCGCGCGTACCGTCATCGGGCGATGAGAGCGTCAGATTATCCTTTACTTTCGGATGAGCGAAAAACGTAGGGTTAAAATCAATGCCCATATTACGCGCTTTCGCGTAATCTACCCAAGCCTTGAAATGGCGCGGCTCGATTTTACTTCGGTCAATTTTCTCGCCCGGCTCGCCTATCGCGTAGCAGGCGTGAAGATTCAGTTTCTTTTTGCCGGGCAGCAACGAAAACGCTTTATCAAGGTCAGCCATAAGTTTCTCGGGCGTGTTGGCTTTGCCGGGATAGTTACCCGTCGTTTGAATACCGCCGGAAAGGGTCTCGCGGTTGTCAAAACCGACGACGTCGTCACCCTGCCAGCAATGCACCGATACAGTCACGTTTTTAAGCTTTTCGAGTGCCTTATCGGTATCCACTTTGTACTTTGCGTAAATCTCTTTTGCGCTTTCGTATCTGCTCATGCGGATATCTCCTTTATATCAAATGAATTTTCAACTGTTTTTCGCGCCGCGTCAAGGTCAATGCCGTCGCAGTACATTATCTGTGACAGTATATTGCCGGTGGCGGTCGCCTCGTCAAGACCTATAACAACCTTTTTGCCGGTGATTTGCGCCGTCAGTTCATTCAGGTATTTATCCTTACTGCCGCCGCCAACTATAAATATTTTTTCTGTTTTTTTATTTGAAAACCTTTCAATGGTTTTAACCGCCGTATCATAGGAATTTGCAAGCGAAAGATAAACGCTTTTAAGCAAATCGCCTATCGGAAGCTCCGGCTCGCGTAAATAGCTCCTTATGGCTTCTATCATACTTTCAGGCGCGGTAAACGACGGGTCGTTAGGGTTAATCAGTTTTTCATACTTGCTCTGACGCGCCATATCCATCATTTGGTCGTACGTATATTTCTTATCGAGGTTTTTGCGTATGTTCTGGAAAAGCCACATACCCATTATATTTTCAAGGAAACGGTATCTGTACTGAACGCCGCCCTCGTTTGTAAATCCAGCTTCGCTCGCCGCAAAATCAAGAACAGGGCGACTGTTCTCCGCGCCGATAAGCGACCAGGTACCCGAAGAAATGTAAACGCTTTTGTCGTCAATGGGACAAGCGGCTACCGCCGACGCGGTATCGTGGCTCGGCGCATGAATAACCTGAGCGCAAAAGCCCACTTCCCTCTCGATTTCCGCGGAAAATTTGCCGAGCGGCGTTCCGGGTTCTGAAAGGGGCAAAAACAGCTCTTTTTTAAGACCGAGCATTTCTATCAGTTCATAGTCCCAGTCATTTGTCGCGGCATTCACAAGCGCGCCTGTAGTGGCGTTTGTATACTCGTTTGCCATAACGCCGGTAAGCTTATACGAAAGGTAATCGGGCATCATCAAAAAATACCGCGCTTTATCGAGCTTACCGGAAAGCTTATCGGCGTAAAGCTGATATACCGTATTGAAATTAAGCGACTGTATGCCGTTGCGCGCGTAAAGGTCTTTGCGTGAAATAATCTCATCCAGTTTTTCGGGCATACCGTCGGTACGCGGGTCACGATAAGCGTGAACCGGAAGAATAGGCTCTTTATCGCCGTTTAAGAGGACGTAATCAACGCCCCAAGTATCTATTGCGACGGTTGAGGGAATCTTTCCCGCCTCTTTGCATTTTTTTATACCGGCAATAACGTTTTTTTCAAGCGCCACAATATTCCACGTAAGCGCGCCGCCGATATTTTCCATGCCGTTTTCAAAGCGGTAAATCTCTTCAAGTTGCAGTTTACCGTTTCGGACGCTGCCTAAAATATGTCTGCCGCTTGACGCGCCGATATCTATCGCCAAATAATACAAGCGTTTCACCCCATCGGACTGTTTTTAATTATTATAAAGGAATGCCGCGCATATAGCAACATTTTTTTATGCTTTAAAGTATAAAAAATCAGACCGTTTCAACGATATGCCCGGCGGATGTAAGCCTGCTTAAAATCTTTTCGTCAATACCGTCGTCGGTAATAATTATATCGACGTCGTCAAGCGTTCCGAATTTAGCAAAGCTGCTTGAAGTAAATTTGGTACTGTCGCAAATAAGAAATACCTGCTTACCCATTTTAATAAGGCTGTTCTTGATTTGCGCCTGTTCAAGGTCGGGCGTGGACAGTCTGCCGTCGGCGCCGACGGAATTTGTGGCAAGGAAAACCTTGTCGACGTTCATAGCCATAAGCACGTTATTCGCCACCGCGCCGACAGTACAGCCGAAGCCCTTTCGCACCGTACCCCCGGCTATTACGACCGAAACGCCGTTATAGCCTTCGAGCAGGTTGGCTATTCTCAGGTCGGTAGTCACGACGGTTATTTTCTGCTTGCCGGAAATCATCTTTGCAAGCGCGTAAGCGGTAGTTCCCGTATCTATGGCAATAACGTCGCCGTCTTCGATATAGCTTTCCGCGCGTTCCGCTATGCGCTCTTTCTGTTCTGAAAGCATATTGAATTTTTCGACCGACGTTTCTTCAAAGCCGATTTTGAATTTTGCTATCGCGCCGCCGTGCGTGCGTTTTAGCAGTCCCTTCTTTTCGAGAGTGTTCAAATCGTTGCGTATCGTGGCGGGTGAAACGCCGTAGATTTCGCAAAGCTCGTTTACGAGCAGCTTTTCCTCAGTTTTAAGCAATGAAAGAATGCTGTTCTGTCTTTCTTCCGCAAATTCGGGTTTAATTGACATAATTATACCTCCAATACAAACAGTTTATATCCGCATTCGTTCCAGGACTCTGATAACGGCACGATTTCGACCGTGATATTATCTTTACCGGACGTGTATTTTTCAGGAATATAGAATGAATCTTCAAGCAGACTGTAAAAGGTGTTACTGTCGGGATAAAACCACTTTCTCTCGGTGATTTCAACGCCGTCGACCTTAACGAGAGCCGTCATTTTGTTTTGTTTTTGAAGCGAAACCCTCTTTATTACCGCGCCGCGGTTTTCTTTCGGTATATCGGCCTTTATTATAAAAGGCTCGTTTGTTTTCCTCATATTAAAGCTTTGATAGTTTTCGTGTATACCGTTTTCAAAGCGGTCGCGTATCCTTTCGGTCTTTGTGTCGGCTATCTCAAACGCGCCGACAAATTTTTCGGCCGGTTCGAATTTCATATAGCAAAAAATCTGACCGCTGTGTTTACCGCCGCCGTCGTTCTGACAGCCGTGTTCAAGTTCAAAACGCAAACGGCTTTTGAAAGGATAATTATCGGTAAACGTAAGGCGCAGTTCAGACCAGGTATCATTGATATCGGGAACGCCGTTATACGCTGAAAACGGGTTGCACTGCGGCGGGCATACAAAGCCCCAGCCGTAGCTGCCCCAGCTTTCACTGCCGTCGGACTCGACCGCGGGCGAGGAAAGCCCGTCTGTAAACACGCGCACGTCGCCCTCACAGCCGCAGGCGATATCCTCGCCCGAAATCACACCGTAAGCCATATGACCGAAGCCGGAAACGTCGGCTATTACGGAGTTTTTACCTTCTGTGTTATCGGTCTTCGGATAATACGCGGATGACGTAAAATACCCGGTATTTTTCGGGTCATATTCGACGGTTGTGTTTATCGCCGTTTCGGTTTCAAGATTCAAAGTGAAGCTTGTATTATTGATAAACTCTATTTTACAGCTTTCAAAATACGGCATCGGGTAATTGTTTGAAAAATGCGCGTCTTTTGAGGAAAAGTCCGCCGAAATCAGCGCGGTTTTAAGGTTCGCCGGCGTTTTCGCGTATTCGCAACCGAAGAAAGTGCCTATCGGGGCGCAAACGCGGTTTTTGCCGTCAAAATCGATACTGATTACCGTATTTTCAAGCATTTCGGGCAAAAAATCTTTAAGGGAAAGCCTAATGCCGCAAACTGTCGCCGGATAAGACGCGGCAAATACCGTTTTTCTCTCCCCCGGTTTTGCCGAAAAAGCGTCGGTGTAAACGCGGTCGCTTTTAAGCGAAATCTCCTTTTCGTAGGTACGGGCGATTTCGGTCAAATCCGTATCCGCGCTAAACGTACCGATATTATCGGCGGAATCGTAAAGATGATAAGTAATATGACCCCAACCGCCTTCACCTTTTTCTTTATCGGCGCCCTCGAGTTTTATGCTCGAAGTGACCTTGCAGTGAGTACGAAATTCCATCGGTACAAACGAGCGGACGACCCATATAGGTCCTCTTCCGTTATCCTCGGGACCGATGAAAATATCGGAAAGCGGCTTTATAAACGGTTTCTTTTTACCGAACTGCTCGGGTATTATTTCAAATTGCGGTTTATCGCTGTTATCAAAATAAAAGCGGAAAACAGGCACCTCACTCGTAGGATAGCGATGCTGAGTAAAATTGAATATACAACCGGGTCCGTCCGCCTCCATAAGCACCCATTCGCCGTTTTGGTCACGGTACATTCCCCAGTCCCAGTCGGCGTTATCGCCTGTTTTGGAAATGCTCCCCTCGTACTTGATTTCAGAGCCGTAATCAAGCACGGGCAACGCCGCCAAATCGGTAATCCGCGCAAGTCCCCTTGCCTTTTTAACATAACTCATATATTGAACCCTCTGACCGTCAAACCGCTGTCGCGGTTTACTTTTATTCGTCTGGTTTCACCGCCGTCGAGCATAATAAAATTATCCGCGGCGGTAAACTCACCGTCGTTTGACAGACACTCGATAAACACCCCGACCGCCGGGACGTTTCCGGTGTTTTTAAGCACCGCGGTATCGCCCTCGACCGAGAAATCGATTTGTGCCACCGGCAGTCTTTTATAACAACCGAGGTCGTCTTTATAATTTTGAAAACAGAACGTGGCGTCTATTAAAACGTCTTCGGCGTAAAGCCTTATTTCAAGCAACCGAACGCCTTTTTTCGCTTCGGCGTCGAGTATAAAATCTCCTATGCGGTTTACTTTATTATCAGGTATAAATTCATACTTTTCCGATTTAATCTTTTCGAGATTCGCGCCAAACGCGGTGACGCTTACGGCGCAGTTTTTCCCCGA
>JAFZIW010000165.1 GCA_017554125.1 Clostridia bacterium
ACGCCGTTCGGTCAGATGCAGACGCAGACCGTGTGCAACAACTGCCACGGAAGCGGTAAGATAATAGATAAGCCCTGTAAAAAGTGCGCCGGCAAAGGCAGAATACGTCATACCATTGAGCGCGAGATAGATATTCCCGCGGGTATAGACGACGGTCAGGTGCTTAACGTGCGCTCGGGCGGCGACGCCGGTGTAAACGGCGGTCCTTCGGGCGACCTTCACGTTAACGTCAACGTAAGACCCCACCCGATATTCGAGCGACAGGGTTACGACGTTTACTGCGATATACCGATAACCTTCACGCAGGCGGCTTTGGGCGACGAAATAACCGTTCCGACCCTCGACGGCAAGGTTAAATTCCAGATACACGAAGGCACACAGCCCGGCGACGAATTCAAACTCCGCGGCAAGGGCATCCAGCGCCTTAACTACCCCGGCAAGGGCGACCAGTACGTTAAGATAACAGTTGAGGTGCCGAAAGACCTTACTAAAGAGCAGAAAGCAAAAATCAAGGAATTTGAAGCCTCAACCAACGAAAAGAATTATAAAAAGCAAAAGAATTTCATAGATAAGTTAAAACAGTTCTTTACGGAATAAGTAAGTCCGGTCGTGTGACCGGACTTTTTCTTACTGTTTTTTAATTGTTATCGGCAAGGCTTTTTTAAGTGTTTCTATTCCCTCGTCGCCGATTTCGACTATTTCGACTATACTTATTTCGGTTTTCCCTTTTATCTCGAAAGCCGCGTATTTTTGCAGGGAATCGAGTTCCGCTTCATCCCTGCCGAAAAAGTATTTATCATTCTGTATCTTATACAGCCCTTGATATTCGACACCGTAAAGCGTTTTGACAAAGGCGTTTTTATTTAATACGTCTTCGGTCATATCGTCTATTGAGATTTTCTGTTCTCTTAAAAATTTATCGAGCGCGTCAGCGGAGTTTTCAAGTGAAAACGCGTCTGTAAAATAGTTTTTCAAAGCGTTTTTTATCTTTTCGGTAAGAAGCGTCAGTTGAGATTTTGTTTCCTCGCTTTTAAGCGAAACGGTATACCCGCCGTCTGAAGAAAACTCAAAGACCAACGGCACGGTAAAACTTTCCGGAATAAAATAACCGTTTAATTCTTTTTCGTTTTGGAAGAGCCGTTCTTCAAGATACGACATATCTATCTCGGCATACCAGGTGCCGACGATTATTTCCCCGGCGGATATTTTTTCTTCCGGTTTTACGTCAGCCTTTGAAGATGAATTCGCCGAACTGCAACCCGCCAAAAGCGCTATGGCGATTATCGCGGCGATAAACGGCAATATCTTTTTACGCACGGTACACCTCCGATATGTGTTATTTCAAAAATAATATAACATGCCATACTTAAAATGTCAAACCCACACCAATTATAATTATGAGTTGAAATTCGGTTTTATATACAAAAACGCCCGGTCGCCGAAGCGGCCGGGCGAAAGATTTATAAGCCGAAAATCAGTTCTTCTTCATTATTACCGGCAAGAAATCTTTCATTTCTTCTATATCCTTGCCGTCGTCTTTCCATTCGACTATCTTTAACTTTTTCTTGCCCTCGATGCTGACTTTGATATAATTTTCTTCATCGCCGAGTTCATCCTCATCTTCGGCAAAGTAGATTTTGTTACCGTCGACTTCATATACGCCGTCCTGCTCGAAATCCTCGAAATCCTCGAACATATCGTCTTCGCTCATCATGCTGTCGATCAAATCGTCAAGCGTCATGCCGCTCATTGCCAAAATGTCGTCAAGAGAGCCGCCGAGTTCATCTTCATGATCGGCAAAATACTTTTGTAAAGCATTTTTCATAAGCTCGGAGAAATCTTCCATAAAGGCGTCTTTATCAATGGATATATTAACTTATCCGTCGTCAAATTCAAAATTCATCTTCATCGAAAAACCGTCAAAGTCAAAATACTCCAACATTTCCGCGGTGTCGGTGTCTTCCTCTTCCATCTTGTTTTTGATGAATTTTGAAAGATCAAATTCCGCGGTCCATTCGCCTTCGATAACGTCTTCAAGGTCCAAATCGTCATCGGCGACGTCGGTCGCTTCCTCTTTTTTGGACTTTTTCTTTTTGCTGCCGCTGTCCTCGTCATCATCGCCGCAACCCGCCATAAACACCATAACGAACGCAAGCAGTAATGCGAGTAAAATCGCAAGTTTCTTTTTCATTAAGCTTTCCTCCAAAAATAAATTAAACGTGTAAAAACACCCGTAAAGTTATTATAACATTCCGAAACACTTGTGTCAATGATTTCATACATAACCGAATGTTTAACGGCGCATTTCTAAAAGCCGTCGTTCTCCGGCTTATTACCGTCGGCGCTCTTTTCCGTAAGCATTCCTATATCAATATACTCATTCTCATCCTGAAAACGCGAAATATCCGTTTCTTCACGCATACCGCTGTTTCTTCCGGCACGTTTCAGCAAAGTAACAAAAAGCATAATTATTAAAACCAAAACAAGGAGCGCCGCAAAGGCAAACAGCAATACCACAGCCTTTCTTGAATTATCAAGTTCAAGAAACCGGTCAACCAAAGATTTCTCCTCGGTTTTTTCTTCTTTACTGCTTAAAGCGACCGCGGTATCGGCGAGCAAAAGCGGCTCGCGCTGTATGGTGTTTTGCGCCGCGTCAAAGATATAGTACCCGTATTCGCCGTTCACATAGCAATAGAAGACGTAAAAATCGGAAAGCTTTTCATCGGCGTATTTATAACAGTCGACCGACGCGCCGCCGGCTTCATACTTACCGGGTACGAACATTTCATTTACCGTGATATCCTCATCAAACGGCTCAATTATATAAATTTTGCCGCCCGAAAGTATCGAATTCACGCGGGTAAAATTATCATCCCCGTCCGACGTGTAAAACGCGCCGTCGGCATTGTTTGAATCGGTCGCCCAGAAAAGCTTGTATTTACCGTAGATATCCTCAAGTACGCCTATCTCGGTATCTTTGCGCTGTACCGAGGAAAGGCGGTACCCATCGGGTACGCCGATAGCCGAAATATCCGCGACGAGGTAGCGGTCAACGCCGTTTTCCACGAACAGCAGAGGGTTATTCTCCCTCTCTTTGATTTCCGCTTCGCGCGTTTCCTCCTCGGTCATACGTTTGACGGTTATCGTATAGGTCTTCTTATCGCCCGACGCTGCCTTGACGGTAATCGCGTACTTGTTTTCGCCTACCGCGAGGTCGAACGTGCCGAGCCCGTCAACAGTAGAATCGCCCGCAACCGCGTTTGCGCTTACAGTTATCTTTTCAACGCTGTTTTTAAGCAAAACGGTATAGTTTGTAGTTCCCTGCCTGAACGCGGGTTCGAGCGTACCCTCGCTCAGTTTAATGGATGAAAGGTTAGTGTTTGACGAGGGTTTTACCTCAACTACGTTGACCGTGACGCCGGCGGAAGCACTTCCCTCGTTATCATCGGCGCCGGCGCCGCCGGAAAAGCCCTGCATACTGCATGAAAGCGACCCTTCGCCCGCCGCTATCGCCTTAAACTTTAACTGTATGCTTCGGCTGTTCGCCCTGTTGAAATCTTCGGCGAT
This sequence comes from Clostridia bacterium, assembly GCA_017554125.1. Taxonomy (GTDB): domain Bacteria; phylum Bacillota; class Clostridia; order Oscillospirales; family Acutalibacteraceae; genus UBA737. The sequence continues at coordinate 3,568 of JAFZIW010000165.1, forward strand.
ATTTATAAGCGAGCCGGTATCGTTATAGTTATTGCTTTCTGACGCGAGCTGTAAAACCGCGCGGTTATATTTTAACTGCCCCGTGACAACCGTCATCTGATATTTTGCGGTATACGTCAAGGTAACGTTCACGTAACTGCCCACCGTTATTTCCTTTTTGCTCAAAGAAATTTGCAGGCTGTCTTTATATACCGCGGCGCTTGCCGGCACGGTAAGCAGACATAACGCCAATATTACTGTCAAAAACGCGCATACGGCTTTTTTCACAATGCCACCCCCGTAAATTACAGTGTCCTGTTCCCTAAAAGATACATTTTTATAATTGCAAGATCTTTGCCGTTCACTTCCTTATCGCCGCTGACATCGGCATAGTTTTTCTCTTCGGAAGTGAGCGTACGCAGTCCGAGAAGGTAAGATTTAAGTATCGCCATATCTTTACCGTTTACAATTCCGTCACCGCTGATATCGCCCTTTTTGCCCGCGGTCGTACCGCCCTGCCCCGGCTGCTCCTGACCGCCGGTATTCGGCATATTTTCAATGCTCGGCGCGTCGTAGACCTTTTCGGGCATACTCGAATATACCGGTATTTTGAAGGTCAGCGCGCCCTCTTTATTATCCACGTAT
>JAFZIW010000166.1 GCA_017554125.1 Clostridia bacterium
CTCGGTGAAATACTGTTTGTAAAGCTTAATCTTCCCTCAAAGAAAAAGACCAAAAGCGGCTTTTCCACCAACGCGGAAGTTTTAGAAGATTTACGTTACGATTACCCGATAGTCGATTTGATACTTAAATACCGCCGACTTGCAAAATTAAAATCAACCTACTGTGAAGGTCTGCTTGCCGCTGTCGACAACGACGGCAGAATTCACACGACCTTCAACCAGACCGAGGCGCGCACCGGCAGGATAAGTTCGCTTGAACCGAATTTGCAGAACATCCCGGTCCGCACCGAGGAGGGCAAACGTTTCCGCGAGTTTTTCATTGCAAAAGACGGATTCGTTCTCTGCGACGCCGACTATTCGCAAATAGAACTGCGCGTGCTCGCGTCGCTTGCCGACGACGCCGTTATGACCGATGCGTTTGACCGCGGCGTTGACATTCACACCCTTACCGCTTCCGAGGTCTTCAATATACCGATAGATATGGTTTTGCCTATAATGAGAAGCAGAGCGAAAGCGGTCAATTTCGGTATAGTTTACGGTATCGGCGCCTTTTCGCTCGCCAAAGACATAGGTGTAAGCCGCGCCGAAGCGCAAAGGTATATAAACGGATATTTTGAAACCTACAAAGGCGTTTGCGATTATATGGACAGGGTTATAAAGGACGCCAGGCGCGACGGCTTTGTCACCACGCTTTTCGGTCGCCGGAGATATCTGCCGGAGCTTTCCGCCTCAAACGGAATGCTGCGCGCTTTCGGCGAACGCGTGGCGCGTAACGCGCCGATACAGGGTACCGCCGCGGACATAATCAAAATCGCCATGATAAAAGTACATGAGCGCCTTTCCCGTGAGGTTGAAGACGCGCGTCTGATACTTCAGGTACACGACGAACTGATAGTCGAATGCAAAGAAAGCGACGCAAAGGCGGTTTGCAAAATACTTGAAGAAGAAATGGAAAACGCGGCGCGGCTTAAAGTTAAGCTTTCGGTCGACGCTCATTTCGGGCGCACCTGGCTTGAGGCGAAAGGATAATGAAAGTTTTATTCGTATGCTCGGGAAACACCTGCCGCTCTCCCATGGCGCAGGCGTATCTCGAATCAAAGAATATAAGCGGCGTGACCGTTTACAGCGCCGGATTCATGAGCGAAGGCGAAAGCGTATCCGAAAACGCCGTCGCGGTTATGAAGGAAATCGGAATAGACATATCCGACCGGGTTTCCCGCGTTATAACAAAAGATTTGATTTTATCCGACAGGATATTCTGCATGGGTGAAAGCCACAAACAAATACTTATCGGCGCCGGTGCGGACGAAAGCAAAATATCGGTTCTGTCCGGCGGGATATCCGACCCCTACGGCGGCGATATCACAGTCTACCGCAAATGCCGTGATGAAATAATCGGCGCCGTTGATAACTGCCTTTACGGTGGCGAAATACTGCCCGTAAAGATTCTTCGCGCCGACGAAAGCGATATAAAGCAAATCGCCGACCTCGAAAAGCAATGTTTTTCCTCACCGTGGAGTGAGAACGCAATACTTGAATCAATGCGACACGGCGCCGTGTTCTTTAAGGCGTTAAGCCCCGGCTTCGCCGGTTATATCGGCGTTACCGCGGTGGCGGGCGAGGGCTATATAAACAACGTCGCGGTGGCTCCCTCTTTAAGAGGCACGGGTATAGGTTCGCTTCTTATTGACCGCGCCGTAACCTTTACGCGCGACAGTCAACTCGATTTTATTTCGCTCGAAGTAAGAACCTCAAACTTTGCGGCGATTTCCCTTTACTCGAAAGCCGGCTTCAAAAAAGAGGGCATACGCAGAAACTTTTACGAAAACCCGAGGGAAGACGGAGCCGTTATGACAAGAAGGTTTAAGAAATGATAATACTCGCTGTTGAATCATCCTGCGATGAAACATCGGTTGCCGTTACCGAATCGCGCCGTGTTTTATCCAATACAGTGGCAACGCAGATAGCCGAGCATAAGCTTTACGGCGGCGTGGTTCCCGAAATAGCGTCGCGCAGACATACCGAGGCGATAACCGAAGTCACCCGCCGGGCAATGAGCGAAGCCGGCGTTTCCTACGAGGATATAAGCGCGGTGGCAGTGACCTTCGCGCCGGGACTTATAGGTGCGCTTCTTGTCGGCGTTAATTTTGCAAAAGGGCTTTCCGCCTCGCTCGACGTACCCCTTGTACCCGTCCACCACCTGCGCTCGCACATAGCGGCGAATTATATAGACTGCGACCTTAAACCCCCGTTTTTATGCCTCACGGTTTCCGGCGGCAACACGATAATAACCGAGGTAAACGATTACACCTCGTTTAATCCGCTCGGCGGCACGGTTGACGACGCCGCGGGCGAATGCTTCGATAAAGTGGCGCGGGCGTTGGGGCTTTCCTACCCCGGCGGCGTAAATCTCGATAAAATCGCCGCGGCGGCGGATGAAAAATTGTATCCGCTCCCCGTTCCGCATACCGTCGGAAAATACGATTTCAGCTTTTCGGGTCTTAAAACCGCGGCGGTAAACCTCATCCATAACTGCGCTCAACGCGGCGAAGAGGTAAACGTTCCGGTCCTCGCCGGCACTTTAAGACACCGCGTTTGCAAAATACTTACCGAAAAAACAATAGCGGCGGCAAAAGATATGAATTATAAAACCGTCGCGCTCGCCGGAGGAGTTTCTGCGAACAGCGAACTGCGCGAAATGCTCGGCGCCGCCTGCAAAGAAAACGGCATCAGGCTCTATATGCCACAGCTGAGATATTGCGGCGACAACGCCGCCATGGTCGGCGTTCAGGGGTATTACGAATACCTTTCGGGCAACGTAAGCTCCCTCGACCTTAACGCCGCCGCCACAATGCCGATAAATTACAGATAGCGGTTTTACCGTTTCGGAGGAAGAATATGGAAAACAGAAAGCTTCTTTTAATAGCTAATCCCTATTCCGGAAAGGCAAAAATGGTCACCAACCTTATGGCGACCGTGCAGATACTTTCCGACAGAGGTTTTGATATTACCGTTTATCCCACAAAATGCGCGGGCGACGCAACGGTACGCACAAGCGCCGTACACGAAGGCGAGTTTGACAGAATCGTGGTTTGCGGCGGCGACGGCACGCTTAACGAGGTTGTCACCGGGCTTATGCGCACCGGCACAAAATGTAAAATAGGCTACGTTCCGGCGGGAACTCTTAACGAATGGTCTTCAAGCCTTAAAATTCCCCGCAGTATCCCGGAATCCGCAAAAGCGGCGGCGAGCAACGGGGAAATAAAACTTGATATAGGTAAATTCGGCGAACGTTTCTTCTCATACACCGCCTCCTTCGGCGCTTTTACCGACGCCTCGTATTCGGCGCCGCAGGGTGTTAAAAACGTTTTGGGACAAGCTGCGTATTTCTTTGCCGGAATCAAAAGCCTTACAAAGATAAAGCCGATACATCTGAAATTCGAGGCGGAGGAAAAAACCGTAGAGGATGATTTCATATTCGGTGCGGTTTCAAATTCGCTGTCGGTAGGCGGTATAGTCAAGTTCAAGGAAACCTTGGTAAAGCTGAACGACGGATTTTTCGAGGTTATGCTCATTCGCCACCCGAAAAATATAGTTCAACTCCAACACGCGGTTGACGGAATACTCAAAAAAGATTTTGAAAGAGACCAAATAGTATTTTTCCACACCAAAAAAGTCAAGGTCACCGGCGGCGACGGCGTCTCCTGGACGCTCGACGGTGAATTCGCCCGCGGAAACGAAGAAGTAACAATAGAAAACATCCCTTCCGCCTTATGGCTTGTGTCCCCGGAAAAGGCATAGCCCGACGGTCGGTTGAATACAGGAAAGTGAGATAGATTTATGTTTACAAGAGATATAGGCGTTGACCTCGGAACGGCAAATACGCTGGTTTGCGTAAAGGGCAAGGGTATTATTATGCGGGAGCCCTCGGTTGTGGCTTACGACGTCAGAAACGACGCGGTTCGCGCCGTCGGGCAGGAAGCCAAGGATATGATAGGCAGAACACCCGGCTCCATTGTAGCGGTACGTCCGCTTAAAGACGGCGTTATTGCCGACTTTGACGTTACCGCCGCAATGCTCAAAAGATTTGTAAGAGAAGCGCTCAAAGGCTCGTTTTTCTCGCGCGTGCGCATGGTGCTTTGCATACCCGCCGGCGTTACGGAGGTTGAAAGCCGCGCGGTTTACGACGCGGCAAAGCAAGCGGGCGCGACCGATATTGACCTTATAGAAGAACCCATGGCGGCGGCTGTCGGCGCGGGGCTTCCCATTTGGGACGCTTCGGGTAATATGGTGGTCGATATCGGCGGCGGAACGAGCGAAGTCGCCGTAATATCGCTCGGCGATATAGTTACCGCGCAGTCGATACGTGTCGCGGGCGACGACCTCGACGAGGCAATAGCCAACTACATAAGAAAGAAGCATAATCTGCTTATCGGCGAACGGACGGCGGAACAGATAAAAATAGAGATAGGCTCCGCCAAAGAGTATGAGGATGAGACCAGCATTGAAATAAAGGGCAGAAACCTTATAGACGGTCTGCCGAAAAACGTGACGGTTTCCTCCGCAGAGGTACGCTCGGCGATGGCAGATACGATAGCGCAGATAATCGACGTTATACGTTCAACTCTTGAAAAAACTCCTCCGGAACTCGCCGCCGATATAATCGACCGCGGTATGACCCTTACCGGCGGCAGCGCGCTGCTGCGCGGGCTTGCGGAGCTTATAGCCGAAGAAACCGGTATGCCTGTGACCGTGGCGGCAAACCCGCTCGACTGCGTTGTACTCGGAACGGCAAAGCGCCTTGAAGCAAACAGCGGTTTTGAAAACTACGTGTTCAGAAGAGGCAAACGTTTCAGATAACTGATTACTCCAAACTCTTTTACGAGGTGAAACTGTATGCGGTTTTTCTTCAAAAGCCGACAATTTAAGATATTGGTCGCAATAGTCGCCGCGGTACTGCTTCTTACCGCGATTTTCGGCATTGTCGGAACAAGAATGGCGCCGCAAACCGATATTTTCGGTTCTATTGCGCAGCCGTTCCGCTCGCTTGCGGCAAAGGTGCGCGAAGCGGTGGGCGATTTTTCCACCGCGTATAACGACGGAAATTCCCTTATGCTTGAAAACGCCGAGCTTAAAGCTGAGCTTGACGAAATGCACCGGAAGCTCGCCGATTACGATGAAATATCGCGCCAGAACGAGACCTATGAAAAATATCTCGGAATCAAAGAGGCAAATAACGATTTCATATTTGCCCGTGCCACACTTATAACGCGTGACAGCGACGACCCGTACGGCGCCTTTACCATAAACAAAGGCTCCTCTTCTGATATCAAAAAATACGACCCGGTTATTACCGACAGCGGCGTTGTCGGATATATTACCGAGGTCGGTATAACCACCTCCAAGGTAACTACTCTTTTAAGCCCCTCGCTCACAATGGGCGCTGTCGACAACCGCTCGGGAGATTCAGGTCTTACAACCGGCAAGCTTGAGCTTGCCCAAAAGGGCAGATGTATTTTCAAAAACCTCGCGCGTTCGAGCGGCGTTGCCATAGGCGATTACGTTTCAACCTCGGGCGAGGGCATATTCCCGTCGGGTCTGCTTATCGGCTCTATCGAGTATATCGGAACCGACAGTATCAACTCCTCTATTTACGCCGAAATAAAACCGTTTGTAAATCTTGACGAGATACGCGAGGTAATGGTTATAACCTCGTTTGAAGGACAACTTTCAAAGTAAGAGGGATAAATGTCAAACAAAAAAGCAGCTTTGATTTTTCTCATTAACGCCGCGATGTTTACCGTTTTGATACTGTTTCATTACAGCGGCGCTTCAATAAAGATAATGAATGCAAACCCGCTTTCCGCGCTGGCGCTTTTAATCACGGTAATTATGTTTTCAAGCGAGCTTACCGGCGTGCTTACAGGGGTTGCCGTCGGCATTGTTTTAGACAGCGTCGCCGCCACCCCGCCGGGTTTCAATACCGCGGTGCTTACTCTCATTTCCTTCGGCGCGGCAATTATTTCTCATTATTTGTTCAACCGCAACTTAAAGGCGGCGCTGACGCTTTGCCTGATAGCCTCCGCGGTCTATTTTGCCGCGCGGTGGCTCGTCGGTTTCGCCTTTGCGGGCGATATTAACGCCAGCCTTAACTATTTATTCCGCTATGCCGCGCCAAGCGCGATATATACTGCCGTTTTCGCGGTACCGTTTTTCTATCTTGAAAAACGCCTGTTTTTCGTTTCCGGACGGTGAGGTGAAACTTCTATGCCATTCACAAAAAAACGCCAGACCGCGCTGAACGTGCTGTCAACACTTTTAGCGGCGGTACTGATTCTGTATACCGCGCGCATTTACTCTTTGCAGATAATAAACGCGAGCAAGTATTCCACGACCAAGGGCGGAACCACGGCGAGAATATCGGTGCTTAAAGCGTCGCGCGGCGAAATACTCGACCGCTACGGCAGACAAATCGCCGTAAACCGCGACGGGTACAACGTTGTATTCAACAAGGCATACGTTAAGGACAACCTTAATGACGTTATCCTCACCCTCATAAACCTGATGAATGAAAGCGGATGTGAATACATAGATAAACTGCCGCTTCAAAAGCAGGCTCCTTTCGATTTTAACGGAAGCAGTACCGAAAAACTCCTTAAAACTCTTTCGCTCGCCCATTTTGCCACAAGTGAAGACTGCTTCAAACGCATGGTGGAGCGTTATTCGCTTGAAGATTACACCCCCGAGGAGCAACGCGCCATAATGGCGGCGAGGTACGGCATGGATATATCCGATTTCTCGCTCGCTTATCCGTATACGTTCGCGGAGGATATACCCACCGAACTCATGCGGAAAATCTCCGAGCGCGGTTTGTTTTTGGACGGCGTTTCGGTCGATATAGTACCTTTCAGGCAGTATACCGATACCTCGCTTGCGGTAAACCTTATAGGGACGGTCGGTCCGATATACGAGGAAGACTGGGATAAATACAGAGAAAAAGGTTATTCGTATAACGACAAGGTCGGCAAGAGCGGTATTGAGCTTTGGGGTGAAGAGTATCTCCACGGAACTGACGGCGAGGTCACATACTACGTTGACGCGCAGGGCAACATTGTCGACAGCGAAATAACTAAAGAGCCGATATCCGGAAAAACAATAGTTCTGACGCTCGACAGCAAGATACAACGGAAGACACAGGATCTGCTTGAAAACGCGGTCAAAGGTCTTCGCGCCACCGGCGGTACCGCCACGGCGGCAAGCGCGGTCGTAATCGACGTAAATACCGGCGGTGTAATTTGCGGAGCGAACTATCCTACCTACGATTCCGCCACCATGTCCGAAAAATACAACGAGCTTTTATCCGACCCGCGCAAACCGCTTACAAACCGCGCCTTTCAGGGCGTTTACCCGATAGGCTCAACAATAAAGCCGGCGGTCGCAACGGCGGCGCTCGAAACCGGCAAATACCATATCGGCGACGTTGTATACTGTTCGCAGGTGTATAACTATTTTGATGATTACAAACCGAAATGTATGCATTATCACGGAACGGTAAACCTTAAAACCGCCCTTTCAAAGAGCTGTAACTACTTTTTCTTCGACCTCGGCAGACGCGTAGGCGCCACGGCGCTCACCGATTATTTCAAGCAGTTCGGTCTCGGAGTGAAAACCGGCATTGAGGTTGACGACAGCGCGGGAATAATCGTAAACCCGGCGACCGACGGTTTCGGCGGCGACACGCTTCAGATTTCAATAGGTCAGCTCAACGCCTTTACCCCGCTTCAAATGGCAAATTACGTTGCGACCTTTGCAAACGGCGGCACGCACTACCGTGCCACGCTGATAGATAAAATAGTTTCCTACGACCTTAAAGAGGTTTACGACGACTGCGAGCCGGAGGTTCTTAACACCGTCTCGATAAAGCCTGAGAATATAAGCGCAATTAAGGAAGGTATGCTTTCGGTTACGGTCGACGGTACCGGTCGCGCGGCGCTCGGCGATTACCCGATAAAGATAGGCGGTAAAACCGGAACGTCGCAGACAAACAGCGGCGCGGACCACAGCACCTACATCATATTCGCGCCTTACGACAACCCGCAGATAGCGATTTCGCTGGTGCTTGAACACGGACATTCGAGTTATACCTCGGGTAATACCGTCAGAAGCATTCTCGATTACTGCTTTTTCTCGGAAGACAACAGCAGTAAGGATACCGCGCCCAATACCGTTCTTGATTGACATTATATACGTTTTGTGATAAAATTATTTGATTTGAGGTGAGGCTTAAAGTATGCTTATTTGTACTGTTTCGGGCAAAGGCGGCACGGGCAAATCAACCGTTTCCTCGGGACTTGCCATCGCCGCGGCGAATATGGGCAAAAAAGTTTTGCTCATAGACCTTGACGCCTCGCTTCGCTGCCTTGACATAATTTTCGGCATCGACGATAAAATCGTTTTTGATTTATCCGACGCGATTATCGAAGGCAACATTAAAAAAGCGATATACCCGGCGGCGCTTTACGATAATATATTCATTGTTCCGGCGCCCGCCGAGGGCGGAATTGATTTTGACAAGCTGAAAAATCTGCTCGCCGCGGTAAAACTTGATTTTGATTTTATAATACTCGACTTCCCCGCCGGCGCGGATTTCGGAAATTACGCGGTTTTCAGCGCCGCGCAATTCATTGTTGTTTCCGGCGCCGACAGCGTTTCGGTAAGGGACGCGGGCGTAATCTCCGGCGGAATAAAGACAAACGCGCCGCCGCGCCTTATTATCAACCGCTTCGATATCGATATGATAAAGGGCGGTATGTATAAGAATATCGACGGTATAATCGACGCCTCGTCTACAAGACTTTTAGGCATTGTCCCGGCGGACGGCGAGTTACTTACGTTATCCGTAAACCATTCTCTTAAACCGCGCGGAAGGGCGGCAAAAGCGTTTACGCGAATAATCAAACGTGTTTCGGGTGAAGACGTACGTTTGCCCAAACTTAAAAAAATATAGCAACCAAGATTCAGCGAAAGGAAAAAAATTATGACTATTGCACTTATTGCTCACGACGCGAAAAAGGAACTTATGGTACAATTCTGCATTGCCTATTGCGGAATTCTCAGCCACCACACTCTGGTCGCGACGGGCACTACCGGCAGAACCGTCGCCGAGGCTACCGGACTTGAAATCAACAGATTTTTAGCCGGTTCCCAGGGCGGCTCACAGCAGATTGCATCAAGAATCGGCTGTGATGAAATAGATTTACTGCTTTTATTCCGCGACCCGCTCAACCCGAAGCCTCATGAGCCGGACGAAGCGTCCCTTTTGCGCCTTTGCGACGTACATAATATTCCCGTTGCCACAAATATCGCCACCGCGGAAATGCTTATTCACGGGCTTGAACGCGGCGACCTTGACTGGCGTGAGATAGTTAAAAAATCTTAATATCGGAGAAAAAAGAAAATGTCAGAAATAAATCGCGCCGTAAAAGGCACGAACGATATATTGCCCGACAAATCGTACAGATACCGGTTTGTCGAAAATGAAATGCTTAAAACCGCCGACCTTTACGGATTCAAGGAGATACGTGTACCGGTCTTTGAGCATACCGAGGTTTTCAGCCGAAACGTGGGCGAGGATACCGACGTTGTTCAAAAGGAAATGTACACCTTTGAGGACAAGGGCGGTCGCTCGATTACACTTCGCCCCGAGCTTACCGCGGGCGTGGTACGCAGCGTTATCGAACGCGGAATAATAAACGGTGCGCTTCCCGCAAAGGTTTGCTACGTAGGCGGTTGCTACCGCTACGAAAAACCGCAGGCGGGCAGACTTCGTGAATTCCACCAGTTCGGCGTTGAATGCTTCGGTGCGGCAAGCCCGTCGGCAGACGCGGAAATTATAGCGCTGGCGCGTCAGATACTTTTAAGCCTCGGCGTTAAAGGTATTACGCTTAAAATCAACTCGATAGGCTGTAAGGAATGCCGCAGAAATTACGTTGAAGCGCTCAAAGAATACTTTGAAAAGTTTAAGGAAACCCTTTGCGGCACCTGCAACGAACGCCTTAATCGCAACCCCTTACGTATTCTCGACTGTAAATCGCCGATTTGCCATGAAATTGCCGAAAAGGCGCCGGTAATCACCGACTTTCTCTGCGACGATTGCAAGGCGCATTTTACTGCCGTTAAAGACAGTCTTTCGGCGCAGGGCATAACCTACGAGGTCGACCCGCGCATAGTACGCGGTCTTGATTACTACAACAGAACGGTGTTTGAGTTTGTGTCGGGCCATATCGGCGCACAGTCCACCGTTTGCGGCGGCGGCAGGTATGACGGTCTCGTGGCGAAAATGGGCGGAACCGATACCCCCGCGCTCGGTTTTGCGATAGGCATAGAGCGGCTTATGATGTTGCTTGAAAACACCGAAGCGCCGTTCCCCGAAGATACAAAATGCGTTTTATACGTCGCCGCCATGGGCGATAAGGCTCAGATAAGAGCCGGCGGCGTTTGCGCCGCCATGAGAGACGCCGGAATAGCCGCGCAATGCGACCTTTGCGGCAGGGGTCTTAAAGCGCAAATGAAATATGCCGATAAAATCGGCGCCGCCTATACGACGGTGCTTGGCGATAACGAGCTTGAAAGCGGCAAGGCGACCGTCAAGGATATGAAGACGGGCGAGACCTACGCTTGCGATATAAACGAAATTCCGGACAAAATAACCGAACTGAGTTTGAAATCGGCACTGCGCTCGCTCGAAGATTCAGTACTGAGTAACGGATAATCAAGAGGTGTTTTTAAGTTGAAACTTGACAGAATGAACGGTATAAAGCGCACCGATTACTGCGGTACGCTCAGAAGCGGCGATATCGGCCGCGAGGTCGTGGTTTGCGGCTGGGTACAGCGGCAGAGAGATTTAGGCTCGCTTATTTTTATTGATTTGCGTGACCGAAGCGGTATCGTTCAACTCGCCTTTGACGATAATACCGACCGCGAAATATTTGAAAAAGCTTTTGCGGTCCGCAGTGAGTTTGTACTGATGGCGGGCGGCAAGGTACGCGCGCGCTCATCGGTAAACCCCGATATACCCACGGGCGATATTGAAATAGAAGTCGGAATGCTTAAAGTTCTCGGTGCCTCGCTTACCCCACCGTTTGATATAACGCCCGATACGAAGGCGGGCGAGGAGCTGCGGCTTAAATACCGCTATCTTGATTTGCGCAGAAGCAATCTTCAAAATAATCTGATAATGCGCCACCGAATCGCCAAAGTGACGCGCGATTATTTCGATGAAAACGGTTTTCTTGAAATTGAAACGCCTACCCTTATCAAATCAACGCCCGAGGGCGCGAGAGATTATCTCGTACCGTCGCGCGTACACAAGGGCAGTTTCTTCGCGCTCCCGCAGTCGCCGCAAATGTATAAGCAGTTGCTTATGCTTTCGGGCTTTGACCGCTATATGCAGTTAGCGCGCTGTTACCGCGACGAGGACCTGCGCGCCGACCGTCAGCCGGAGTTTACGCAGATAGACCTTGAAATGTCTTTCATTGACCGTGAGGATATTTTCGCCGTTGCCGAAGGGTACATAAAGAGGCTTTTCGGCGAGGTACTGGGCGTTGATATCAAGACGCCGCTTCCCCGTATGACCTATACCGACGCTATGAACGACTACGGCTCGGACAAGCCGGATACGCGCTTTGAAATGAAAATAAAAGATATTTCGGATATCGTAAAGGACTGCGGTTTCGGGGTATTCGCCGATACCGTAAAGAACGGCGGCACCGTTCGCGCGATAAACGCGAAGGGCGCGGCGGAAATTTATACAAGAAAAGAAATAGATAAACTGACCGAGGATGCAAAGGGTATCGGCGCAAAGGGTCTTGCCTTTATCCGCTGGGTCGAGGACGCTCCCTCATGTTCTTTCGCAAAATTTATGACCGAGGCGGAGTTGACGGCAATTTACGAGCGCACCGACGCGAAAAAGGGCGACGTTATACTGATAATCGCCGACCGTAAGCCCCTCGCGCTTTCCGTACTCGGCGCGTTGCGGCTGACCGTGGCAAAGCGGCTCGGTATCATACCGCAAAATCAGTTTAATTTTGTTTGGATAACCGAATTCCCGTTCTTTGAATACAACGAGGAGACCGGTAAGTACGACGCTATGCACCACCCGTTTACCGCGCCGCTCGACGAATGTATAGAGTATCTCGACAGCGAGCCGGAAAAGGTCTTTGCAAACGCTTACGATTTGGTGCTCAACGGCGTTGAGCTTTCGAGCGGTTCGATTCGTATTACAGACCCCGAGCTTCAAGCGCATATGTTCAGCGCGCTCGGTCTTTCCGATGAGGAGGCGGAACAGAAATTCGGATTCCTCACCGGCGCTTTCAAGTACGGCGCCCCGCCGCACGGTGGTATGGCGCTTGGTCTTGACCGTATTTGTATGATAATGACCGGCTCGGAAAGTCTGCGCGACGTTGTCGCGTTCCCGAAGGTTGCGAATTCTTCCGAGCTTATGTCGGGCGCGCCGGCAGGTGTTGACGAAGCCCAGCTTAACGAACTTGCCATCGCTTTGACGACCGAAAAAGAATAAAACCGTAATTTGTAACGAAGTCACCGGTAAATATAATATTTGAGGTGTTACCTTTTGTCAGAAAACGTTAAGATTTCCGCCGCCATAGTGACATATAACAATAAAGATAAAGCCGCGGCGGCTGTCGCTTCGGTTCTCGCAAGGTGCGAAAAATACCCTCTTGATTTTTATATAATCGATAATAATTCTTCGGATGATACACTTTCGCGCCTTAAAGATTTCGATGCGCTTAAAACCGTAAAGCTCCCTAAAAATATCGGCTTCGGCGCGGCTCACAATAAGATAATCGAATCGGCGGACAGCGACTACCACTTTATAATAAACCCCGACGTTACGGTCGCCGACGACGTTTTCGCCGATATGACCGATTATATGGAAGAGCATAAAGAGGTCGCCATGTGCTGTCCCGACATACTCAATACCGACGGCACGCGGCAGTACCTGCCGAAGTCCGTTCCCACCTTTAAGCGTCTTTTTCTGGGGCGGCTTTCAAAAAAAGTGCGAAACGAATACGTATGGCGTGACCGCGAGATAACGTCGCCGTGTGAGGTTGATTTTTGCTCGGGTTGCTTTTTATGTATCCGCACTTCGGTTTTCAAGGAGCTCGGCGGGTTTGACGAGCGTTATTTTATGTATCTTGAAGACGCCGACCTTACGCTTCGCGCAAAAAGTCTCGGCAAAACCGTTTTCCTTCCCGACGTCAGCGTCACTCATATATGGGAGCGCGGAAGTCATAAGAATATAAAACTGCTTTTAATTCATACTGTTTCCTGCGTTAAATTTCTGTTGAAATGGAGAAATCAAGCAAAATGAAAATACTTGTCACCGGCGCCGACGGACAACTCGGAAACGAATTAAAACGCATACTTAAAGACGGCGTTTCAGAAATAGGCGAAATCAGCGCGGAATATAAAGACGCGTCTTTATTCCCCGCGGATATAGGCGATTTCGATATAACCGATTACTCAAGTACGCGCCGGTTTATTACGGACTTAAAGCCGGATATAATCATAAACTGCGCCGCCAAGACGAATGTTGACGGTTGTGAGACCGACCCGGACGACGCCTTTAAGGCAAACGCGGTCGGCGTGCGTAATCTTGCGCTTTCGGCAAAAGAGGTCGGCGCGAAACTGATTCACGTTTCCACCGATTACGTTTTCGCGGGCGACGGCGACGCACCGTACCGCGAATGGGATATCATAGCTCCGAAGAGCGCCTACGGCGCTTCAAAGGCGTTAGGTGAAAAATACGCTCTGGCGTTTTGCGAAAAGACCTTTATTGTGCGTACGTCCTGGCTTTACGGTTACGTCGGCAAAAACTTTGTAAAAACCGTGCGCCGGGTTTTAAGAGAAAAAGGACAGATAACGGTGGTAAACGACCAGCGCGGCAACCCGACAAACGCCAACGATTTAGCGCACCATCTGCTCAAACTCGCGCTCACCGAGGATTACGGCATATATCACTGCACCGGCGAGGGCGTTTGCTCATGGTATGAATTTGCCAAAAAAATTGCCGCTTACTCGGGGTTTGACGAAAACTGCGTTTTGCCCTGCACGTCCGAAGAATACAAAAGCCCGACAAAGCGCCCGGCGTATTCCGCGCTCGACAATATGGCGCTTCGTTGCGGCGTGGGAAACGAAATGCGGCAATGGGAAACCGCTCTTAAAGAATACATCTCAAAGGTGAAAGACTGAGGATAGTTTTATGAAAACATATCTTGTGACCGGCGGCGCCGGATTTATCGGTTCAAACTTTGTGCTTTATATGCTGAACAAATACAGCGATATAAAGATAATCAACGTTGACAAACTGACGTATGCCGGAAACCTCGAGAATCTCAAAAGCGTTGAAAACAACCCCAATTATTCCTTCGTTCAGGCTGATATCTGCGACAAATGCGCGATATCAAAGCTTTTTGCCGATAACGATATTGATTACGTGGTTAATTTTGCCGCGGAAAGTCACGTTGACCGCAGTATATCAAACCCCGAAATATTCGTGAAAACGAATGTCGAGGGGACCGTAAATATGCTTCAATGCGCAAAAGAAGCATGGACGGCGGGTGACGACGAATACAAAGCCGGCGTTAAGTATTTACAGGTATCGACCGATGAGGTTTACGGCAGTCTCGGTGAAACGGGTTACTTTACCGAAACCACACCGCTCGACCCACATTCCCCCTATTCATCCTCAAAAGCGGCGGCGGACCTCTTTGTAAAAGCGTTTGGCGATACTTATAAATTCCCGGTAAATATCACCCGCTGTTCAAACAATTACGGACCGTTCCAATTCCCCGAAAAGCTCATACCGCTTATTATGAACAATACCCTTTCGCACAAGGACCTTCCGGTATACGGCGACGGTATGCAGGTACGCGACTGGCTGTACGTTGAAGACCACTGTAAGGCGATAGATATGGTAATATCCGGCGGAAGAACGGGCGAAGTATATAACATAGGCGGACACAATGAAAAGCCGAATATTTATATTGTGAAATCAATTATAGAATATATAAAGGAAAACGTTGACGGCACGGTAGGCGAACACATGATAAAGCACGTAACCGACCGCAAGGGTCACGACCGCCGTTACGGTATCGACCCGACCAAAATAAAGAACGAGCTCGGATGGTTCCCCGAAACCTGTTTTGAGGTCGGTATCAAAAAAACTCTCAAATGGTATCTTGATAACCGCGAATGGACCGAAAATATCGTAAACGGCGATTACCGGAACTATTACCGCGATATGTATTCCGCGAAAAAGGAGATATAACGGTGGGTAATTTCAAGTTTACAAAAACCGCTATCGACGGCGTGATTATCGTAGAGCCGACGGTTTACGGCGACTCGCGCGGTTTCTTTATGGAAACCTACTGCAAAAAAGATTTTGCCCTCGGCGGCATTGACGTAGAGTTTGTTCAGGATAACCATTCAATGTCGTCAAAGGGGGTTCTTCGCGGGCTTCATTTTCAGAAGCAGTACAGCCAGTCAAAACTCGTTCGCTGCATAAAAGGCGAAGTCTTTGACGTCGCGGTTGATTTGCGCGAGGGTTCGCCCACGTTCGGAAAATGGGAAGGCGTAATACTCTCGGCGGAAAACAAACGCCAGTTTTTTATACCGAAGCACTTTGCACACGGATTTCTGGTATTGTCCGATGAGGCGGAGTTTGTTTACAAGGTCGACGATTACTACCACCCGAACGACGAAGGCGGGCTGATGTGGAACGATAAGGATATCGGTATTAAGTGGCCGATACCGAAAGGGCTCAGTATCAAACTGTCCGAAAAAGATAAACTGCACCCGCCGTTTTGCGAGTATAAAAATAAATTATAATAAATAAACGCCTCCCTTTAAGGTAAAACTAAAATCAAAGGGAGGTGTTTTTTATGCAGAACAGTTCGGCAAGTTTTTTGAAAGGTATGGGTACGGGCATGGTGGCGGGCGCCGCGGCAATAGTCGTGGGCAAGACGCTGATACAGGATAAGCACAACATATCCAAAGGGTCCGCCAAGCTTATTAAGGCAATGGGACAAATTGTTGACGGCGTACAGACTATGTTCAAATAAGGCGCAAAAAAACAGACCTATGTTCACACATAGGTCTGTTTATACGTTCAGGATTTCAATTATTTAGAAAGCTGACGCTTTACGCCGAATACAACCGCAGCCGCCGCGAGCATAAAGAGAGAAACGTAAAGAACTTTGTTTACGTCGTTAGTCGTGGGCGAGCCGGAAGGTGTGCCGGCGGTATCACTTGAGCTGAGCGGATCGGTGATAAGAACTTCACCGGCGGCATTCTTATAGTTACCGCAAATAGCGATTCTGCTGATCGGTTTAACGGTCATGGTAGTAGCTGTAAGACTACCGCTTACGATAGTATAATCAACGCCCTGCTTCGCATCAGTTGCCGTTGTCTTGGTAGCAAGCTCTAAAACGTTGGCGGCGCCGATACCGTTGGAAGCACCCTTCGCAGTGCCGGTAACTTCGCTTACAACATAAACGCTCCAATTAACGAACGTACCGTACTTGGGATCGGCGGTAACGGTAATTGTGTTATCTTCCGCAAGTTCTACATAAGTATCAGCGGGAACGGTTGAACCGTCCTGCTTTGTACCGGTACCTTTTCTGATGATAACCTTATTTTCGGGGCTTGCTTCTGCCATAGCCGAAATCGAAAGGGTAAGAGCCAAGCAGATGCAAAGTACAACAGTTAAAACTTTTTTCATTATGAAAACCTCCACAGATATTTTTGGTTATAGCCATTATAACGCATATTTCCGAAAAAGTAAACACTTTTTTTATTTTTTTTTAAAATTGTTGATAAAGTAACATATTTGTGTTAGAATTTATTTGTTTTAACGAACATTGGAGGGATATTTTTGACACTTTGCGAAGAAATACGGCGTCGAAGAACCTTTGCAATAATTTCGCACCCCGACGCGGGCAAAACCACGCTCACCGAAAAACTGCTTCTCTACGGCGGCGCTATACAGACCGCCGGCTCGGTTAAGGGAAAACAGACGGCGAGACACGCCGTTTCCGACTGGATGGAACTTGAAAAGCAAAGGGGTATTTCGATAACCTCCTCGGTTATGCAGTTTGAATACGGCGGATTTTGTATAAACATACTTGACACGCCCGGTCACCAGGACTTTTCCGAGGACACCTACCGCACGCTCATGGCGGCTGACAGCGTAGTCATGGTAATCGACGCGGCAAAGGGTATTGAGCCGCAGACGCGCAAGCTGTTCAAGGTTACAGCCATGCGTCATATACCGATTTTCACCTTTATAAATAAACTTGACAGGGACGCGCGCGATCCGTTTGAGCTTCTCGATCAACTCGAAAAGGAATTCGGCATAGGCACCTACCCGGTAAACTGGCCTATCGGCAGCGGTATTGATTTCAAAGGCGTATTTGACCGGGAAAATCGGCAAATACTCGCGTTTGGCGATATGCACAAGGGTCAGACCAGACTTGAAGCGGTAAAATGCGATATAACAGATACCGATAAGCTCGACGAACTTATCGGCGAGTATTCGCGTAAAGAACTCGTCGATCAGATAGAACTGCTCGACGGGGCAAGCTTTGAGTTTGATTTGGACGAGGTTCGCCGCGGCAGGCTTACGCCCGTTTTCTTCGGCTCGGCGCTTACCAATTTCGGCGTTCAGCCGTTCCTTGAAAACTTTTTGAAGATGACCACCGAACCGCTCGTACGCGCCACCAGTTCGGGCGATATAACGCCGGATGACGAGCATTTTTCGGCTTTTGTTTTCAAGATTCAGGCGAATATGAACAAGGCGCACCGCGACCGTATGACGTTTATGCGTATATGCTCGGGCAAATTTGAGCGCGACAAAGAGTATTTACACGTTCAGTCGGGCAAAACGCTTCGCCTTTCACAGCCGCAACAGTTAATGGCGGACAGTCGCCAGATAATAAACGAAGCCTACGCGGGCGATATAATAGGCGTATTTGACCCGGGCATCTTTTCGATAGGCGACACGGTATGCGACAAGTCAAAAAAAGTACAGTTTGAAGGCATACCTACCTTTGCGCCCGAACATTTCGCGGTCATTGAACACAAGGACAGTCTTAAAAGAAAACAGTTTGTTAAAGGCGTCGAGCAGATAGCGCAGGAAGGCGCGATTCAGATATTCCACGAGCCGAACACCGGTATGGAACGGGTTATTGTCGGCGTTGTGGGCGTATTGCAGTTCGAGGTGCTCGAATACAGACTCAAAAACGAATACGGCGTCGACGTGATACGGAACAATATGCCTTATCAGTTTATCCGCTGGATAAAAACGCCCGGCATCGACGTAAAGGGACTGAACCTCACCTCCGACACCAAGTGGGTGCAGGACTTTAAGGGCAACGACCTTCTCGTTTTCACAAGCGAATGGAATATAAACTGGGCGCTTGAAAAGAATAAAGGACTAACTTTGGAAGAATTCAGCAAGGAATAGGTGAAAAATATGAAGACTGCTGTTGTAACCGGTGCCTCCTCGGGGCTCGGCACGGAATTTGTTAAAGCGATAGTAAAGGACCGCGGCGAAATCGAAAAAATCGTGGTGATAGCACGCAGAGCGGACCGCCTCGAAAAGCTTAAAGCAACCTACGGCGATATTATTTTCCCTTTGCCGCTCGACCTTACCGACGGTGATTTTGCCGAAACGCTCGAAAGAACGCTTAAAGAAGAAAACTTTGAAGTAAGGCTTCTTATAAACAACGCGGGCTTCGGCAAGCTCGGCAATTTCGAGGATATAAGCGTGAATGACAACGCGATGATGGTACGCCTTAACTGCGAGGCGCTCGGCACCGTAACGGGCGTATGTCTGCCATTTATGAAAGAGGGCGCCGCGATAATCAACACCTGCTCTATCGCCTCCTTTGCGCCGAATACGCGAATGGCTACATACAGTTCGACCAAGGCGTACGTTATGAGCCTTTCGAGAGCACTGAGAAGCGAACTGAAACCGAGGAAAATAAACGTTCTCGCCTGCTGTCCGGGACCGATGAACACGGAGTTTTTACCGATAGCCAACATAGAAAAAGGAACAAGCCATACCTTTGATACCCTTCCGCGCGTGAACGTCGCCGAAATGGCAAAAAAATCGCTTGCCGCTTCAAAGAAGGGCAAGGCGGTATATACAAATAAGATTTTTTTCAAGTTTTACAGAATAGTCGCAAAGATTCTGCCGACCTCGCTGGTTATGAAAATGGCAAAAACATAAGTGCTGAAAGAATTCAGCGCCGCTTTTTTCAAGCGGCGCTTTTATTATGTGTCACAGACCGAGTTCATCCGATTCGGCTTTGAGTTCATTCAGTTTTTCAATACAGTTTTTGCAGACCGTGTGTCCGGAAAGTTCCACACTGTCGGCAATGTTATCGCAAAAAATGCAGGTGGGCTGATACTTTCTTAAAATTACGCAGTCGCCGTCCATATATATTTCAAAACTGTCAACGTCGTTTTCGACGCCTAACTGCGCGCGTATTTCCTTGGGTATTACCACCCTGCCCATTTTATCGACCGCTCTTACAATACCGGTTGATTTCATTGCTTTCACTCCTTACTCAGCGACCAGTCGACAGGCTTTTGCCCGCCGGCGATTAAAATCTCGTTTGTTTTTGAAAAATGCCTGCACCCGAAGAATCCCCCGTAAGCCGAAAGCGGGCTCGGATGCACCGTTACAAGCTTCGTGTGCATTTTATTTTCTATCAGTTCGCCTTTTTTCCTCGCCGCGGCGCCCCAAAGCAGGAAAACCACCGGCGTTTGCTTGCGGTTGAGTTCGCTTATCACCCTGTCGGTGAAAATCTCCCAGCCCTTATCCTTATGGCTGTTCGCCTGCCCCTCGCGCACGGTAAGCACACTGTTGAGCATAAGCACGCCCTGCTTCGCCCAGGAAGTCAGATAACCGTAGCCCTCGGGAACGGTTATCCCCAAATCGCTTTTAAGCTCCGCAAAAATATTTTTAAGCGACGGCGGCGGCTCTATCCCGGGTTTTACCGAAAAGCAAAGACCGTGCGCCTGACCTATTTCGTGATACGGATCCTGACCGATAATCACCACTTTTGTATCGGCGAAAGACGTGTATTTAAGAGCGTTGAAAATATCGTACATATCGGGGAAAATGAGGCGCGTGGAATATTCTTTTTTAAGAAATTCACGCAATTTAAGATAATACGGTTTGCAAAATTCGTCTTTGAGTATGCCGTCCCAATCGTTGCCTATATTTACCATAATTCACCTATATAATATCGTAAACCTCAATAATTCCGCTTGAATGGTAAAGCGACGGCGTAACGCTTACGGAGTATCCTCTGCCGTTTTCGCTCTGCCACTCGACCGCCGAGCGCCGCGGTACCGCGCAATTTGCGAGCAGCATCATAACGGCGCCGCCGTGCATAATGACCGCCGCGTTGGTCGCGCCGTTTTTCATCATATCCTCCACGACCGCGCGAAAGCCCATGGCAAGCCGCTTTATAAAGTTTTCGGTACTCTCGCCGCCGGGCGCCGCTATCTTACCCGCCGCCCAAAGCGCAAAGTTTTCGTCATTTTCAAGTTCCTTTGCCGTCTTACCCTCAAATTCGCCGAAATCGTATTCGGTAAACTCATCTATAACGTTATACTCCGTATCCGGATAGATTATTTCGGCGGTCTGACGGCATCTTAACATAGGCGAGGTGTAAAGCCGCTCAACGTCGGGATAATCGACGGTGTCGCGCAGGGCGCGAAGCTCGTCGACGCCTTCGTCACATAGCGGCAGGTCGGTTCGGTTGCCCACGTACTGACCTTTAATATTCGCCTCGGTAAGACCGTGACGGATAAGATGTATCTTATAAGTCTTCATACAGTAACTCCGTTATAACGCTGTTTGATACGAGCATTCCTTTATCGGTAAGCGAAATTCTGCCGTCGGAAATCTTTATAAGTCCCGCCGTTTCAAATCGGCGCGCTTTTTTTAAGGCTTCGCCGCTGAAACGGTTTGTCGGCACGCCGTCGCTTATACGGAGCGAGAGCATCAGTTTTTCTTCCTTACCGCCGCCCGTACCGTCCGGCACCGGCTCCGCTTTACCGATAAACGCTTTTAAGTCTTTCGGATAGTAAAACCGCTCGCCCGAAATAAAGGAATGAGCCGAAGGTCCTATCCCCAAATACTCCTCACACCGCCAGTATTTCAAGTTGTGGCGGCTTTCTTTGCCCGCGCGGGCAAAATTCGAAATCTCATAATGCGAATATCCGCGGCTTTCGAGCAGCTCGCAAACGGCGAGATACTGCCGCGCGGCGCCGTCGTCATCCGGCAAATTAAGTTTGTCTTTAATGGCATAAAACGCCGTATTCGGCTCGATTTTAAGAATATAAGCCGAAATATGCTCGGGAGAAAGCGAGCATATAAAATTCGCGTCCGCCTTTGCGGATTTCACCGTGCTTTCGGGCGTTGCCAGCATAATATCCAGAGATATGTTTTCAAAACCCGCTTTACGCGCCGCGTTTACCGCAAAAGCGGCGTCGGCGGCGGTATGCGTACGCCCGAGCGTTTTAAGTCGGGCGTCATCGCCCGACTGAACGCCGAATGAAAGACGGTTTACGCCCGCGCTTTTAGCAGACTCCAAAAACGAAACGTCCAAAGAGGGGTTGCATTCAGTGGTTATTTCCGCGCCCGGCAAAAGAGAAAAGTTTTCCCTTATCGCGTTTATGAGCGGTATTATATCCGCGCCCATTACCGAGGGCGTACCGCCGCCGATATATACGGTATCGACGGCGCGGTTTATTCTTTTTCCCCACGTTTTAATCTCACGGACAAGCGCGGTAAAAAAGTTTTTATAAACGCTCTCGCAGAAGCACGCCGAGTAAAAATCGCAGTATTTACATTTCTTGGCGCAAAAGGGTATATGAATATAAAGCCCTAAACCGTCAGGCAAGAATCTCACCCATTACCGTGCCTTTAATGGCGGCGGCGTTCGATTCATCGGTGTCTA
>JAFZIW010000167.1 GCA_017554125.1 Clostridia bacterium
AAAGCATATGATAATAATTACCGCCGTATTTATGCCGGTGGACGCTTACGCCCAGTCTTCTTATTTCACCTTGCGCTCGGGCGGAAAAGTGCTTATAACAATGGTTTTCGATTCCTTCTTTGTATGGATAGTCAGCGTGCCGTTTGCCTTTATTATAAGCCGGTATACCGCTTTGCCGATACTGCCGTTTTACGCTCTGTCGCTTTCGCTTAACATACTTAAGTGCATACTTGGGTATTTCTACGTCAAAAAAGGCTCGTGGATAAAGAATTTGGTTGAAGAACCGGCGTAAAATTTCACAATTAACTATTGTTTTTTAATTTGAAAAATGATATAATCGGTTAGTACGGTCTTAAGACTGAATTTTGATAAGGAGTAATGATATGATCATTTCAAAAGAAGTTCAAGAGATGTGCCCTGTAACCAAGGGTCCGCATCACGGCCCGGCTCCGATTCCCGAAGAGGGAAAATGGATCCAGGCGAAGGAAATCAAGGATATTTCCGCTTATACGCACGGCGTCGGCTGGTGCGCTCCGCAGCAGGGCGCCTGTAAGCTGTCGTTGAACGTTAAAAACGGCATAATCGAGGAAGCGCTCGTCGAGACTATCGGCTGTTCTGGCATGACCCATTCCGCGGCAATGGCGGCGGAAATTCTGCCCGGAAAAACCATTCTCGAAGGGCTTAATACCGACCTTGTTTGCGACGCTATAAATACCGCTATGCGCGAGCTTTTCCTGCAAATAGTTTACGGTCGTTCGCAGTCCGCTTTTTCTGAGGACGGTCTGCCGATAGGCGCCGGTATGGAAGACCTCGGCAAAGGCGCCCGCTCAATGGTCGGCACTATGTACGGCACGAGGGAAAAGGGCGTTCGCTACCTTGAAATGACCGAGGGTTACTGTACTAAAATGGCGCTTGATGAAAATAACGAAGTCATAGGTTATGAGTTCGTATCGTTAGGCAAAATGACCGATTTCCTTAAAAAGGGTATGGAGCCCAACGAGGCTTATGAGAAGTCTATCGGTCATTACGGAAGATTCAGCGAAGAAGACGGCGCGGTCAAGTACATTGACCCGCGTAAGGAATAAGGAGGAGAGAAGTTATGGCACAGTTTGAAGGCTATGAGAGACGCGAGGCCAAGATTCTCGCCGCTTTGAAGAATTACGGCATTTCGTCAATTGACGAGTGCAAAACAATTTGCGACGGCAAGGGTATCGACCCTTACACCATCGTTCAGGAAACCCAGCCGATTTGCTTTGAAAATGCAAAATGGGCGTATACGGTAGGTTCGGCTATCGCCATAAAGGAAGCCGAGCGCACCGGCGATAAGTCCGCGGCGACCGCGGCGGCGAATATAGGCGTCGGCTTGCAGGCGTTCTGCATTCCCGGCTCGGTTGCGGAAAACCGTAAGGTCGGTCTCGGTCACGGCAACCTCGGCAAAATGCTTCTTTCGGAAGAAACCGAGTGCTTCTGTTTCCTCGCCGGTCACGAGTCGTTTGCGGCGGCTGAGGGCGCTATAAAAATCGCTCTTAACGCCAATAAGGTTCGTAAACAGCCCTTGCGCGTTATCCTTAACGGTCTCGGCAAGGACGCCGCGTATATAATTTCGAGAATAAACGGCTTTACCTTTGTTGAAACCGAGTTTGACCCGTACAGCGAAGAGGTTAAGGTTGTGCTCGAAAAACCGTTTTCAAAAGGCGCGCGCGCAGCGGTTAAGTGCTACGGCGCGGATAACGTTCCCGAGGGCGTTGCCATCATGAAGCTTGAAAAGGTCGGCGTTTCCATCACCGGTAATTCCACCAACCCGACACGCTTCCAGCACCCCGTTGCCGGCACCTACAAGAAATGGTGCGTTGAAAACGGCGTAAATTACTTCTCGGTGGCGTCAGGCGGCGGCACGGGACGTACGCTTCATCCCGATAATATGGCGGCGGGTCCGTCCAGCTACGGTATGACCGATACCATGGGACGTATGCATTCCGACGCGCAGTTTGCCGGTTCGTCGTCCGTTCCCGCACACGTTGAGATGATGGGACTTATCGGCGCCGGTAATAACCCGATGGTCGGTATGACCGTCGCTTGCGCCGTTGCAGTAGAAGAAGCGTTGAAATAATAATTGTAGGGTTCGGCGCTTGTCGACGAACCGTATAGAATAGCAGAAAACCCAAGACCTATGCGTCTTGGGTTTTGTGCGTTAATATCCATTTTTTCGGGTTGTTTTCGATATATTCCCATATTTCATTATAATCAATTTTGGTCGCGTATAATGTGGTCGTAGAACCCCTTTTGTCATATTGTAATACCGCATTTCTTTGAGACATATCTTTTCATCCCGGCAATAACCGTAGGGGCGGATACCATCCGCCCGCCATTATTCGTTATTTGCAAAATAATATGTATATGGTTCGGGATTATAACATATTTCGGGACGGATATGTTTTCGTAAATGTTTGGAATATTTTTAATTGCATCTTCGACAATTATACCGTAATTTGATAATATGATTTTGCACGGGCGGATGGTATCCGCCCCTACGATATCACATAATATTTTCTTATTATCGCCGGAAATATTTTGCCATATAACAAATGACAAAACAATAAAAACCGGGAGCGGCAAAACCGCTCCTGAAACATTACCATGAAATAGAAAAGCTAACATCAAGGTTTTCCTGTTCTCCATCGATTATGGTAACAAGTTTAGTAAAAATGGTGGTTGGTCTTTGAACTTCCAAATCTGAAATGGGTATTTCTAATGTAAACTCATATTCCTTGTTTGCTTGCATTGTTTCTGATGTGTTTGTAATCTTAATAGGAACAGTCTTATTGAATGTATCGTTTATTGATGCTTCTCCAAAGCCACCATTTTTCCATTTTACTGTTTTTTTGAAAATAGCACTACATTCGATATACATTTTACCTTCTTGAATATATGGGGTAGAAAAGTTCCACTCATCTTTTCCGGTTCCGACATTATACCAAGAAATAGTTGCATCGTGGGCGCAAATGTACGCTGCACCTTTTGATATGTATACTTCCACTTTGTCGTTTTTTGAAGCTGGGCTTCCTGCATCTGGGATGGTTCTGATAACATATCCTTCTTCAAATTGATCGTCATACTCATATTTGATGACAGGAATTAGCCCATTGCTTGAAATTACATTTTTTGCAACAGATTCTTCTGTATCAATTACATCGGGAACCTCTATGCTTTTTGCACAAGCGGTCAGCAAAAGTATTAAAGCAATAATAAGTGTTAGACATAGATTCTTTTTCATTTTAAAAATCTCCCCTTAAATTAAAAAAGTGTGTGCAACCGAAGTCACACACACCGAAAAATGCGACCTCGTCTTGCTACCACACAAAACTATCAACTGTCTATAAAAGTAAGTCGAAAAGGAAGTCTGCATTTTTACCAAGGTAAAAAAATACGACTTCTGTTTATAGACAGAAAATATTAAGTTTTGTGTGGTATGCGTTTATTATACCATTATTGCAAACAAATAGCAATATTTTATTTGCGCCTCCGGTTTCGTGTTCTTTTTCTGTTGACTACCGCACAATTGAGTGTTATAATATATCAGTAAAAATATATTTTACGGAGGTAGTCTTATGGGTAACAAATTCAAGAAAACCTTGGCTGTGGTTTTATCGGCGGCGCTTATGCTGTCGCTGATACCCGCGTCGGTTTTTACCGCATTGGCGTTTGACAGCGTCGATGATTTTGCCACCGCTCCGGATATCGCGCTTGATACCGAAACAAACGTATCGTATAACGGTACCGAACTGTCGGGAGCTTTTAAGTTTGCGCCCGCAAGCGACGGTATGTATTGCTTTTATTCAAGCGGAGAGTATGATACATACGGCAGGATAATCAATTCAAACGGCGATGAGATAGCGTACGATGATGATGGTGGCTCAGGCAGTAATTTCAAGGTTAAGTTTACTGCAACCGCGGGGAACACATACTATCTTCTCTCGAGGCTTTACAGCGCGTCAAACAGCGCGGATTATACCGTAAAGCTTATCGAATATGCAAATCCGGTTGACCACGTCGAGGTTGCACCGATACAGGTCATTAAGGATTTAAGCGGTCAGGTGTATACGGACGCCGATAATAACGAGTATTTCCGTTATGAGTATTACAACCCTACTTATACCGTTTACTCTAAGGACGGTAGCGACCCGCGTACTACCTCCTACAGCACTTATATCGACGGTCAGTATTACTATCTTGAATACAATGACCATCAGGATGAAACCCATTGGGACGCGCTCGGCGATTACGAGGTACCCTTTACGTTTGCCGGTATAAGCTCTACCTTTACGGTAAGCGTTGTTGAAAACCCGGTAGTAAGCGTTGAAATAGACGACGTAACGCTGATAAAAGAGCAGGGCGGCTATTTTACGCATGACTGGGATACCGACGAAGACTTCTACTATTATAATTATAACGCTCCGATGTATACCGTTACTTTCAGTGACGGCACCAATACCGAAAAAGACGCTAGCGATAAACAGGTTTTGGGTCAGTATTTCAGCCTTAACAAGAACGCAAACCAGTATGGCGAGCATTGGGAGGCAGGTCATACTTATCAAATACCTTGCACCTTTGCCGGTGTGGAATGCAGCTTTAACGTAAGCGTCGTTGAAACTCCGGTTACGTCGGTCGTTATAGACGATATCGTGCTTTACGAAAACATAAACGGCTATGACTCGACCGATTCAAGCGGCGAGAAATATTTCTATTATTATCTGGGAAGCACCCCGGAATACACCGTTTATTATGACGGAACTCAAACTGAAAAGAACAGATACAGCAAAACAATATACGGTAACTCATACAGCTTGAATTACAATATCAACCAGTATGAACAGCATTTTCTCCCGGGGCAGACCTATGAGATACCCTGCACGTTCTGCGGCTTCCCGTGCAGTTTTAACGTAATTGTAAACGAAAGCCCAGTAAGTGACGTTATAATCGACGATATCATTCTTATCGAGGGCTTCGGCGGCGAAAAGAGAAAAGACGCCGATGACCGCCAGTATTATCATTACAATAATATCGGTTCGCTTATGTATTCGGTGGTCTTTAATGACGGTACACAGTCACAGAAGACCCGCTACAGCACCGAAATTGTGCCCGGCGTGTACGAGTCGCTGAGTTACAACATAGACCAGTATACGCATCATCTTACATTCGGCGAAAACAAATTTACCGCCGAGTTTTCCGGCAAAGAATATGAATTCAAAATAAGGGTCATAAAGAATCCCGTAGTCGGTATAGAATTCGAGGATATCGTAGTCTATGAAAATATGGGCGGATACACAGATACCGATGAATTCGGCGACGAATACTATCATTACAGTTATCCTACCCCCAAATTTACGCTTGAATTTGACGACGGCACTTTTTCGGAAACTAATTCAAACGGCAAGGAAATAAACGGCACTACCTATTATCTCCAGGTTGGTGACGATTACCAGGAGGAGGAACATTGGGAAGCCGGCGAAATCTACGACGTAGATTTTACCTTTATGGATATAAAGGGTACCTTCCAGGTAACGGTTGAACCAAATCCGATAGAGCGTATTGAAATAGATCCCGTTACGGTTATAAAGGACGTAAACAGTTACACCCGTTACGACGGCAGCGGCGCGCCTTACGATCATTACTATTACGACAGTCCGAAGTATACGGTTTATTACCGTGACGGCACGCAGACCGAAAAGACCTCCGGCGCATTTATGTTTGACGGTACGCGTTATTATCTTGAATATACGGATAATCAGTACACTTCGCATTGGACTACCGGCAATACCTA
>JAFZIW010000168.1 GCA_017554125.1 Clostridia bacterium
ACGCCGAAGAAAATCGGCAGCTGTGTGCTCGACGGGTCGGTGAAATCGGTTTCGACCCCGGCGGTTTCATCCCTCTCGACCGGTCAGACCGCGGTTTATATCGATGAGATAAAAGGCGCAGGCGCGATAACCGAGATACTCTTTTACGCGGGCGGCGAGCTTAAAAACCCCCTGCTCGGCACCGAAAACACACTTGAAAACAATAAAACTCTGCGCTCCGCTTCCATTAACTGCCGCGATATTGACGCCGACGGCGCGCTCGAGGTCCCGATAGCCACCGTTCTTCCGAACGCCGCCGGAACCGAAGAGCTGCTCTACTACACCAACTGGTGCGCCTTCGACGGTCAGAAATTCGAGACCCGCCTTATAACCGTGGTCAACTCGGTTGACGGGTATTACCTCGAAATACCGAACGAACTCGCAAACCGCCTTGCGGTGGTAAAGGATACCGAAAACCACCGGCGCGTTCTCTACTACTACGATAAGGAAACCGAGAGCGTCGGCTCGCGTATAGCCACCGTTTCGGTAGTAAGCGCCGAGGATTTCGATTCTTCAAACACGCCGGGTACCTTTGAACTCGGCAGGAGCGGAAATTCGGTGTTCACGGGCTCGGTAAGCCCGGCGGCAAACGCGCCGATAGATGAAGCGAAGCTTAAAACCATGTTCAAAATAAATACTCCCGAGGTGAAACGATGAAAAGAATACTTATTGTCGAGGATGAAACGGCGATACGCGAATTTGAAGCCATAAACCTAAACCGCGTCGGTTACGAGACGGTCGAGGCGGGCTCGGGCGAAGAGGCGATAGAGATTTTCGACAGCGACCCCGCGGGCTTCGACATCGCCCTGGTTGACGTTATGATGCCGGGTATGGACGGTTTCACGCTTGTAAAAGAATTGCGCCGCCGCACCTCGTCGCTCGGAATAATAATGCTTACCGCGAAGTCCCAGGAAATGGACAAAATAAGCGGGCTTATGCTCGGCGCGGATGATTACGTGACAAAGCCGTTCAGCCCCACCGAACTGCTTGCCCGCGTCGATTCGCTTTACCGCCGGGTACATCAGAGCGCGGCGAACAAGGCGGCGGGCGACCTTACCTCGGGCGAGTTTACCCTTGACCTGCGCCGCCGCACGCTTCAAAAGAACGGCAAAAACATTGAGCTCACGCAGGTTGAATTTCAGATAATGGAATATTTCTTTACAAGCCCCGATACGCCTATTTCCCGTCACGATATACTCAAAAAGGTCTGGGGTGACAACTACTTCGGCGAAGAGAAGATTGTCGACGTGAACATACGCCGCCTCCGCATGAAGATAGAGGATAACCCGTCCGAGCCGAAATACCTCGTAACCGTATGGGGTATGGGCTATAAATGGAATTCGGTATAAATTCCCGAAAGTAAGCGTTTTAAGGAGGTGACACGGTGAAACGGGTACATTTTAAGAGCGTTACCATGCGCTGGACCGTTGAGGTCTTTCTCATAGTGTTTTTGGCGGTAGCCGTGTCCGCCGTGGCGCTGTCTCTCTTTTTGCGTTCGCTTTACTTTGAGCGCGTAAAGACCCTCAGCGAGGAATACGCTTACGAGTTCCGCTCTCTCGAATCGGCAAGCGCGGACAGTTTTTCGGATACCGCGATGCAGCTTGCCGACGCTTTCCTTTACAAGGATAAAATCGAAATTCAGGTACTCAACAAAAACGGTATGGCGAGAATAAGCACCACCGGCTTCCCGCCGGCGGGCGATACGCCGCAGGAATACTCCGCCGCCCTTGACGCCGCCGGCGGCGTCGCGGACTATATCGGCAAAAACGAAGCCGGCGAGCGGATAATGGCGCAGACCCACGTTATAACCGACGATTCGGGTAACGTTATCGGCGGCTACCGCTGGATAGTCTCCCTTAAAGCGACACACAGGCGGTTTATTTTCACGGTAATACTCATCACGGTCGTCGCGCTTATAATTCTCGTAATTTGCGCGGTTTCGGGTCTTTTCTTTATAAACTCCATTCTGCGCCCGGTGCGCCAGATAAGCGGCGCGGCGCGGAAAATCGCAATGGGCGACTTCAAAACCCGTATCGAAAACGACCGGAGCGATGAAATCGCCGAGCTTTGCGACAGTATAAACGACATGGCGGGCGAACTGCAAAACGCCGAGGAAATCAAAAACGACTTTATCTCCTCGGTTTCGCATGAACTGCGTACGCCGCTTACCGCCATTCGCGGCTGGGGCGAAACGGCGAAAATGTCGGTCGGGACCGATGATGAGCTCGTAAACCGCGGGCTTGAAGTGGTGCTCGGCGAAGCCGACCGCCTCTCGGGTCTTGTCGAGGAGCTGCTCGATTTCTCGCGTATGCAAAGCGGCAGACTTTCGGTCAACACTCAACCCGTCGACGTTTCGCTTCTTCTTCGCAGCACCTTTGATATGTATACCGAGCTCGCCGCGAAGCAGGGCATTGAAATCGCCTATACGCCGCCTATGCAAAACTCGATAGTCATGGGCGACCCCGACCGTCTTAAACAGGTGTTTATAAACGTAATCGACAACGCCGTCAAGTATACCGAAAAGGGCGGACTTGTCCTGGTGGTGCAGACGCGCGAGGAGGGTTGCGTACAGATAGTGGTCAAGGATACCGGAGTGGGCATTCCCGCGGCGGACGTTGAACACGTTAAGGAAAAATTCTTCAAATCGAACAAAACCGTCAGAGGAAGCGGTATCGGTCTTGCCGTGGCGGATGAAATAATAAAACAGCATAACGGGCTTTTGTTTATAGAAAGCACCGAGGGCGTGGGAACCACCGTTACCATTGTTCTTCCGCTCTACGAGCCGCCCGCCGAAGTCGGCGAGGAGGACGAAACAAAGGAGAATGAAGCGTAAAATGGCAAAATATACTGCGATAGGCGGTCAGGCGCTGATAGAGGGAATACTGATGCGCTCGCCCGAAAAGACGGCGCTGGCGGTAAGGACGCCGGATAAAAGCATAGATATCACTTATCTTGAAAGCAAGTCTCTGCGCGAACGGTTCAAAATTCTTCGCGTGCCGATTATACGCGGCGTTATCGCCTTTGCCGAATCTATGATACAGGGCTATAAAGCGATGATGCTTTCGGCGGAAAAGTCGGGTTATACCGACGTTGAAGACGAAGAAGAAAAGAAAGAGAAAACCGAAGAGGAAAAGGCGAAGGATAAGGAAAAGATGAGCAAGATAATAGGCGCCGTCGGCGTGGTCGGCGCGGTGCTCGGCGTGGTCCTTGCGGTCGTTCTGTTTATGTTTTTGCCCCGACTTGCCGTAAAGGGTATAGAAACGCTCTTTTCAACCGAAATAACCTCAAAGGTGGCGCGCTCGTGTATTGAACAGTTCATTAAACTCGTTGTTCTTGTCGCCTATATGTGGGCGGTGTCGCTCATGCCGGATATAAAGCGCGTTTTCATGTATCACGGCGCGGAGCATAAAACCATTTTCTGTTATGAACACGGGTTGGAGCTTACTGTGGAAAACGTGAGGCGCGAAAAGCGGTTTCATCCGCGCTGCGGGACCTCGTTCCTTATTCTGATGATACTCGTAAGCGTAATAGTTTCCACTCTCGTACAGATAATATTCCCGGGCGTTTATTCGATAATGTGGCTTTGGGTAATCGCAAAAATCTTAATGGTGCCGTTTATATGCGGTCTCGGTTTTGAGATTCTTCGCATTTGCGGCAAATATGATAACCTCTTTACAAAGATAGTTTCCGCACCGGGGCTTTGGTTACAGCGCATTACCACCAAAGAGCCGGAAGATGAAATGATGGAAATCGCCATCGCGTCGCTTCGCGCGGTAGAGCCGGAGGTTCCCGACGTTGACCGCAGTATAGACGAAAAGGAAAATACAGACGAAAGGCAAGACGCGGATATTGAAAACAACGATATTTAAGGCGTATAACGAAACAAAAGAGCGGCTTGCCGGAGCCGGAATAGAAGATTTCGGCTTTGAGGCAAGGGTAATAATGCGGCACGTAACCGGGTTTGACAATAAAAAAATAATGCTCAATTACAACGCCGAACTGACCGCGCTTCAAACAGACAGGCTTAACGATATCGTGACCCGCCGCTCGGCTCGCTATCCGCTTCAGTATATTTTGGGCGAGTGGTCGTTTTACGGAAGGACCTTTAAGGTGGGCGACGGCGTACTGATACCCCGCGCCGATACCGAAACGGCGGTAGAGGCGGCGCTTGATTTGATTAAAGATAAGCCTTCGCCCGATATCGCCGACCTTTGCGCCGG
>JAFZIW010000023.1 GCA_017554125.1 Clostridia bacterium
GACTTGTCCTCCTCGCTTTTAAGGGATAAAACCTCGATATCGACCGTAAATTCGCCGTTTGTTTTTTCAAAGCAAACGCTTGAAACAAAATATTCGCTGTCGGTTTCTCTGTATCCCTTACAGCCGCAAAAAAGTAGGCACATAACAAGCACCGCAATGGTAATTTCTGCAACTGCTTTCAACTTTTGCCGCCCCCTGCTCTTTTAAGGTCTTTGTTAAAAAGCGGACGGGTAAGCATTTTAGGCCACGGCGCGCGGACAACGGTATCTTTAAGCGACTGGAAACCTATATTCCCGAGCGATACGGTATAATCTACGCCAAAGGATTTAAGATTCAGCACGTGGATAACGACAAGCGAGCCGAGCGCCATAAAGCCGTAAAGTCCGAGAAGCGCGCAAACCATGACCGAAGCGACCCTTATATAAAGCACCGAGGTTTTAAGGCGCGGCACCATAAGACCGCATATCCCGCTGAAAGCCACGGCTATAAGCATAGGCGCGCTGATGATTTTTGCCTGTACCGCCGCCTGACCGACAACAAGACCGCCGACGATACTGAGCGCGTGCCCGAGGCTCTGCGACATACGCACGCCCGCTTCTTTGAGCACCTCGAAAACCACCACTAAAAGCAGGCATTCCCCCACCGACGAAACGGGTACGCCCATACGCAGTTCCGCGACCGAAACGGCGAAATGCGTAGGCATAAGCTCGATGTGAAACGTGGTAAGCGCTATAAATACCGCGGGTACGCAAACCGCCGCCACAAAACAAACGTATCTTAAAAATCTTCGCACCGAAGATACGATATAGCTGAGATAATAGTCCTCATCGGACTGAAAGTTTTCAGAAAAAAGATACGGAAGCGTCAACACCATCGGCGTACCCTCAACCACTACGGCTATCCTGCCTTCGAGCAGTCGCGCTGCGACAATATCCGGTCTCTCGGTGGTACCTACCGTTTTGAAAATGCTCCGTTTTGAGTCGCGGATGTATTCGGTGATATAATTACTGTCGAGTACGCCGTCTATGTTTATTTTTTCAAGTCGCTCTTTAAGGCGGAAAAGTATACTCTTATCTATGAGCGAATCGAGATAGCATACGTATACCGAAGTACCCGAACGCACTCCGGTTTTAAGTGTTTCTATGCACAAATCGGGCGTTACGAGCTTTCGGCGGATAAGCGAAAGATTAACCATCGCCGATTCAAGAAAGCCCTCGCGCGGTCCCTGCGTTACACGCTCGTCCATCGGCTCTTCAACCGACCTTACGGCAAAGCCTTTTGTATTTACGGTAAGAGCGGTCGTACTGCCCTCAATAAGAACAACGGTATCGCCGTAAAGCATTTCAGAGAGCATTTCACCCACGTCGGTCTTATATGAAACCTCACTTGCAAAAAGCACCTTTTCGCATATATAATGCGCGGTAATATTCCCGGCTTGATTAAAGCGAAGATTTGTGAGCGGTCTTACTATATCGTCGCTTAACCGTTCGGAATTCACCATTCCGTCAAAAAACATAACGGCAAAGCCGACGCGACAGCCCTCAGGGCAAATCCGTCTCTTTCTGAATACCGCGTCGTTTTTGAAAATATCGCCGAACAGCGACAGGTCTTTATCAATGTTTCCGGTCAGTTTTTTGCCGCTGTAAGCTTCGGTTGAGTAAGGCATAAAATCGCCCTTTCGGTTTTCTTTTATTATTCGCAAAAAACGCCGTATAATGCAAAAAGCGCGAAACGGTTTCGTTTCGCGCTTTTTTGATTAAGCATTATGTATTCATTTGAAAAACAACGCGTCGGCGCCGCAGGTAATAAACGCCACGGCTATTCCCGCCGCGAGCACGCCGAGCACTATCGCCGGCATGGCGCGTTTGAGCCGCATATCGAGCATGGCGGCGACAAGAGCGCCGGTCCACGCCCCGGTGCCGGGAAGCGGTATTGCAACAAGCAGAAACAGTCCCCAAAAAGAATACTTCTTTACTATATCCGACTTGTTGTTCGCCCGGTTTTCAAGCCCGGTCACAACGCCGTTGAATTTTCGGCTTATTTTGCGGAGCTTTGCAAATATCCGCCTGATAAAAATGATGATGAACGGTACAGGCAACAGATTCCCGATAATCGAAATCGCAACCGATATCCAAATATTGAGACCGTTTGAATAGCCGTACGGTATTGCGCCGCGTAATTCAATGACGGGCACCATGGAAATCAGAAAAGTGATAAAGGCTTTTTGTACCGTCTTTCCGAAAAGACCCAAATCTTTTCCTCCTAAATGTATTTTGAAACGAAAGCCGTACCGAATATACTCTTAACGTATTCGCCGGTAGTCATACCGTTTGCGAGCGGCACCACTATCAAAACGACCATAAGCGCCAATACCGCAAAAAGCAGGAATAAAATAACCGTAAGCATCGAATTGCTGATTTTCGGCTTTTTTTCATCGGGATTCTGCGGGGTATCCTCGCGTATGAAAATATCGTTAAAATCCGAAGCGCCGCTTTCAAGCGATTCTGCCGTGTTTTCAGCATCCGGAGTTTCCGTTTCATCTATAGAAAAATCAAACTCTATATTGTGGTCGTTTTCCTTTACCGCTTCGGTCTCGGTTTCACCGGTGTTTTCGGCAGTTTTGTTTTCTTGCGTGTCTTTGCCGGTTTCTTCCTTTACGGCATTCTCCGCCGCCTCGGTTTTAGCCGGTTCCGTTTCCTCGCTTAAAACCGCTTCCCCGGCCTCATCGCTTGCTTCCTGCGCGGTTTCTTCGGCGGGCGTAATTTCGGTTTCTTCCGCCGCCGCTTCCGCTTCAGGCTGTACCGGTTCGCCTATTTCCCCGGTTGCCTCGCCGGTTTCCTCGGTTGCCTCGCCGGTTTGCTCGGGTTCCGCGATTTCATCCGTCTCGGTTTTCTTTACTTCGGAAACTATTTTTTCCGCCGACTGCATAAGACTTACATCCTCTATATACGGATGAACGAGATTTTTCATTATTGATTTTCTCAAAGTGCGGTTCTCGGTAAGAAGAACTATCGTCTGCGAACCGCTCTCAATTATGCAACCGCCGAAATAGCCTTCCGGCGTTACAAGCGGCAGGGAGCCTTCGATTATTTCTATTTTATCATCAGAAGAAATGCCGTATTCACTGTTGTTCACGGTTTCGAGCCCGTGACTTATAGCCGTTGCGGAGACGGAAATCAGCCCGTCCTCACCGAAAAGCGGACCGCAACAAATTATTATCTGACTTCTCGATACGGCGCGGGCAAGCGCGCTTACAAAGCTCTTCTTATCGTTTGCCTTACCGTTAAGAAGGCGCATATGACAGCAGCTGCCGAGATTAAACTCAAATTCAAAATCGGTGGCTGTCATAAAGTAAACTACGTCAACTTTAATATTCTCTATCATTTTTATCTCCCTCGGTTTTTTACCTATTAGTATTTTTATTCAATAAACGAGTATTCTATTCCCGATATTGCCCTTTCGATGAGCGGCTCTATATCGAGATTCTTTTCCGCCGCGGAGCACTGCCCTTTTTTCGGTCTTGTGTGCGGATGGCGCGGCGTAAAGACCGTACAACAGTCTTCATACGGCAAAATAGACGTTTCAAAAGCGTCTATTTTCCTTGAAATGACCACGATTTCCTCTTTATCCATACCGATAAGCGGGCGAAGCACCGGAAGCGTGCTTACGCTGTCGGTAGCGGCTATGGCGGGAAGCGTCTGACTGGCGACCTGCCCGAGGCTCTCGCCCGTTATAAGCGCCGCGCATTCGTTTTGTGCCGCGACTTTTGAGGATATCCTCATCATCATTCG
Organism: Clostridia bacterium; assembly: GCA_017554125.1. Lineage (GTDB taxonomy): Bacteria > Bacillota > Clostridia > Oscillospirales > Acutalibacteraceae > UBA737. The sequence goes on from JAFZIW010000023.1 coordinate 3,792, forward strand.
CCGCATGATAAGCGTAAAATAATCTTCGGGGCAGTTTTCGCCGATTTTTTCCTGAATCTCGGTAAACGGAACAACGGCAAGCTTTATCGGTCCGCTGTAACGCGCTACTTTTGAAAGCAGGGTCTTAACCTTGGCTTCGGCGCGGATACTCGTATAGGGCGGGCTCGCAAAATGTATGGCAAACAACGATATGCCCCTTTTCGCCATAAGGTACGCCGCGACGGGACTGTCTATACCGCCTGAAATAAGTATTGCCGCTTTGCCGGAAGTGCCTGTCGGAAGTCCGCCGGCGCCTTTTATCTGACCGCATC
>JAFZIW010000169.1 GCA_017554125.1 Clostridia bacterium
AACTTACCATTTACTATATGCCGTTCTATTTCGCCGGCTGGCTTTACGGGCAGTATAGGGATAAGATCTTCGCTCTTAAATTCGGTAATGGCGCCGTTGATATCATAGTGGCGATATGCGCGGTGCTTTGGATATATCTGCTCACTCGGGCAAATATGTTCGATTTGCCCGACGGCGGCAAGTATATTATATTCCGCGCCGGTGCCTCGCTTTTAGGATGTATCGCCGTTTGCGGGTTGCTTAAAGGTGTGTTAGGCAAAAAATCGAGCGGGGGGGGGAGGTACCTGTCGGCAGTCGTGTGGACGGGTTCACACTCACTCGAAATATACCTTGCACACTATCTGTTTCTGTGTCTGATAAAGACTTCAAATCTTTCAAATCTATTGACGGTAAACGGCACTTGCCTTGTTGCCTTGAATTATGTGATAACGCTTATAATTACAGTATTCTTAATCAAACTGACGGAAGCCGACAAGGTAACGGCTATGTTTCTTTATGGAAAGAAAAGGTAATCTCACTTCTTCTGTTTTCCGGTAATGAAAGTCTTTGTATTTATTTGTTGCACGGCATTTTTTTGAATTTACTTAAAACGAAAACAACTTTTGAATTTTCGAGCGTTTCCGGTGTTTCTTTAGTATTTGCAAATTACATCATTTGTGTTTTGCTTTGCGTTGTTATAATTCGTATTTTCGGTTCGAATAGAATTCTTTGTCGCTTTTTAGGTATAAAAGGTAAAAAATCGGAGTGATGTTTTTTTGATGAACGACGAAAAAAGAATACTAATAGTCGGTACGGTGCCTTATAACCCGAATTCCCAGTCAAGACTTTACGAGTCTTTCTTCTCGGGGTTTGACAGGCGGAATCTTGCCCAGGTGTTTTCAAACACTAAAACGCCGATAAAGGGGCACTGCGAACGGCTTTATCAGATAACCGACCAGCGGATGTTAAAACGCAGGTTCAAAAAAGGCGTTTCCACCGGTAAGCGCTTTGTGTACGACGAACTGCCCGAAAAATGGGCGGATAACAAAGCCGAGGTAAGCGGCGGGGTGTTCAAGTCGCTTTATAAGCTAAGCGGTAAAAAAAGTGCGCTTACACATCTTATCCGCGCGTTTGTCTGGCGGAAAAGATACTGGTGTACCGCGGACTTTGAAAAGTGGCTCGATGAATTCAATCCCGAATGTGTTTTCCTCAGCTTTTCCGATGATTTCTTTATTGGAAATATCGCGCTTTATATAGCCGATAGATTCAATATCCCGATAGTTGCTTTCAGCGGCGACGATTATTATTTCAATGCTCATTTTTCGCTTTCGCCGTTTTATCTCATATATAAGAGCCTTTACAGACGCCATGTACAAAAGATTTTTTCACGTTGCAAATACGCTTCGCTATCCTCCGATTTTATTAAGGATAAGTATGCCGAGTATTTCGGCATAAACACTATGGCAACCTACCTTTCTTCAAGTGTAAAGCGGCGCGAATTCAAGGAAATAAACAAGGGAAACCCGCTGATTACCTACTGCGGAAATATAAGGATAGGACGAAATTTATCGCTTATTGACGTTGCAAACGCGCTTAAAAAAGTAAATCCCGAATATAAACTCCATATTTACTCAAACGAGGATGACGAAAAGTATTATAAGCCGTTTGAAGCGGTCGATAATATCATCTTTCACGGCGTGGTGCCGTATAGCGAAGTACAAAGGATAATTGCCGATACGGATATTTTCGTGGTCGTCGAAGGCTTCAGAAAAAAGGATATTGACGTGGCGCGCTATTCGATTTCCACCAAGATTTCGGATGCGCTCGCTTCCGGCGACGCGGTACTCGCTTACGGTCCCTATGAGTGTACGGCAATTAAATATATGGAAGCGTCCGGCGCGGCTGTGGTTTGTATGAGCAACTGCGATTTACCCGAAAAAATCAGACTTTTAACGGATGATACCGTGCTTCAAAGAACCATGTACGATAAAGCAATAGAGATTTTCGGAAATAATCACGATTCGCAAAAGAACGTTGAGCGTTTTAAGGAGTTTGTAAAGCTTGCCTGCGGTGAAAATAAATAGATTCTTTAGTTACTTAGGTGATAGTCAAATGGAAAACAAAAAAATCGCCATAATAGGCGGTAACGTAAGCAGCGGCGGGTTTACAGCCATAACCCGTATGATACTGCGAAGCGATTATATACCCGATAATTTTACCGTAAGATATTACTGTTCCAAAGAGCTTATTGAAAAAGTCGGGGAAATAAGCGATAAAATAGAGGTCGTTATATCCGACGGGTTTTACAGAAGGTCGCTTAAAGATAAGCTTTTAAGGGGCTATGATAAAAAACTCATTGAAGGAATAATCGAATGGAACCCTGATTTGATTCTCTTTATGGGCGAGGTCATTCCGCGTAAGCTTTGGGGTTTCAAAACGGTATTCTACTTAAAGAATCAGTTTTTATTTGATAATAAACAAATACTCGAAAACGGCTTCAACAAGCTTTCGGCGGTGCTTTTTCACGTTTCTTTCTTTGCCCGCCGCACCGTAAAACACGCCTACGCTACGGTTTTTGATACCGAGTATTCAAGGCGGGGCGTGGAAAAATGCGGGTACGCGCTTAAAAAATCGAAAGTTATATATATGAATGTAAGTCCTGATTTTTATAAAAACGTACCGCGGAAAGAGGGCGTTTTGAAGACGCCCGCCGAGTTGCTTTACGTATCCTCGGTAGCGCCTTATAAACATCAGTTAGAGGTTATAAAGGCGATAAAGCTTATGAAGGACGGCGGATATAACGTTCATCTGTCTGTCGTGGGTCAGCAGCTTCATCCGTCCTACATAAAAAAATGCAAAAGGTACGTTGAAAAAAACGGCTTGGGCGATTACGTCGATTTTATAAAATGGATAGAGTACGATAAAATGCCCGAACTGATAGATAAGGCGGATATTTACGTAAACGCGAGTACGCTCGACACACTTGCGGGTCCTGTCGCCGAGGCAATGGCGCGAGGCGCGGTTATTGTTGCAAATAAAATAGGCTTTAACGAGGAAACGCTTCAAGACGGCGGAGTGTATTTTGACGTTAACAACGTAAGCTCGATCGCGGACGCGTTAAAAGGCGTTATTGATTCAAAAGAGCTTCGCGGCAAGCTTTCAGACAGAGCGCTGGAACTCGCGTCGGAATACGCAAAAACCGATACGGCGAGTGAATATTACAAATATATGGAAGAACTGTTAGGAGATTAGTGATGCGTGCATTAGTAACGGGAGGATCCGGTTTTATCGGGTCAAATGTGGTTAAGCTTTTAATTTCGGAAGGGTACGGCGTAAGAGTGCTGGATAACCTTTCATCGGGCTATATTGAGAATATAGCCGATTACGTCGACAAAGGCAAAGTTGATTTTATAAAAGGCGACGTCACAAATTACGCCGAAGTGGAGAAGGCTATGGAGGGTGTGGACGTTGTGTTCCACCTTGCGGCAAGCGTCGGAAGGCAGCGTTCGCTCGATAATCCGCAACTCGATTCCGAAATAAATCTTATAGGCACGGTAAACGTGCTTGAGGCCATGCGTAAATGCGGGGCAAAGAGGATAGTTTATTCGTCGTCAGCGGCTATGTTCGGCGAACTCGTTACACCCACCATTGACGAGAATCATCCTCAAAACGCCGATTCGCCCTACGGCGTCAGCAAGCTTGCCGCCGAAAAGATGATTTTGGCGTACAGCGGCATTTATGATATTATCGGCGTATGCCTTCGCTATTTTAATATTTACGGCGTTAATCAGCGTTTTGACCTTTACGGAAACGTTATCCCGATTTTTGCGAAGCGCATTTTTGCCGGCGAGCCTATAACAATTTACGGCGACGGCTCTCAGACGCGCGATTTTGTAAACGCAAAGGACGTAGCCATTGCCAATCTGCTCGCTTCAAAGAGCGAAAACGGCACCGACGTTTATAACCTCGGCAGCGGCGAGAGCGTTACTATAAACTGGCTTGCCGGGAAGATGCAGGAAATAGCCGGAATAAACGTCGGCATAGTATACGCGCCCGAGCGTCCCGCCGACGTTAAGCACTGTAAGGCTAACGCCGAAAAGGCTAAAAAGGTTTTAGGCTTTTCGGCGAGCGTCGGTCTCGAAGAGGGACTGAAAAGTTACCTTGACTGGTACAAACAGAACTGTGTTTAATTTTGCAAAATAACTGTTTAAGGGTGAAATAAGTGACAGTCTATCTGGCGTTTTTATCGGTGGTATTCATTTCGCCGATATTTATGAGGGGCTTAATGAAGGATACAAAAAAAGCGGATATGTACGCACTCGGTATATCCGCCATAGCCCTTTTTATGCTTTTCGCTTTGCGTGCGCCGAGCGTAGGCAGAGATATCGCGGGATATAAGGAAATGTACGAAAACCTTGCAAAAAACACCAAATACGATTCGGACACGTACTGGACGGAAAAGGGATACGAAATGCTCGAAATCTTTTTCGGCAGGGTGCTCAAAGCCGATTGGCAGGTATTTCTGGCGGTTTGTAACGGCATTTCGCTGTTTTCGTATTACTACTTTATCAAAAAGCATTCGGACGATCCCATATTCTCGCTTATTATTTACGTTCTGATAGGATATATCGTCTTTGACTTATCCGCGGTCAGGAATATGCTTGCCATCGCGATTTGTCTTTTTGTTGTTCCGCTTTTTGATAAAAAAGGTTTTTGGCCCGCCGTTATCGCAACGCTTGCCATTATAACCATTGCAACGCAGATACACTCTTCGGCGTATATCTTTTTCCTGTTTTATTTCTTCTATAAAATACCCTTAAACAGCATAACGGTATTCTTTTTTATTACGATTCCGGTCTTCTTTTTCGGATTCAGGGGACAGATAATAGGCTGGGCGATTTCAAACTTCAGAAAAAGCGCTGAGGATAAGGGCGTATCTCTCGGCGGCAACTCCTTACTTTACGTTTTAATACTTCTTTTTACCGTGCTTGTCTTTCTTATATACGTATGGCAGGAAAACGGCTCTATCGGTGAAAGCTCCGCACTTCAAAAAAGCAAAAACAAAACGGCTGTTTCAATAGATATGTTCGGAAAGCTTGACAGTTCCGTGCTTATGCCTTTCCGTATGGTTTATATCGGCGCGGTGTTTACCATATTTACCGGTACGAATATATTTGCAAGAATGGCGCAGTACGGACTGATATTTACAATAATTCTGTTACCGAATATTATCTCAAAGCTCGAGATTAAATCCCGGTTTTTTGTCAAAACAGCGGCAATAGCTCTTTTAGCCGTTTATTTCTATCTTTTCAAAGTAAGACAGAATGAACTTGATTTCTTACCCTATGTATTCTACTGGAACGGATGATTATGAGTATAAACGAAAAGATTAAAAGCAGCAGACTTGTAAAAAACGTGTCGTGGATATTTTTCGGCAATCTGATTCACGCGATACTTGCTTTTTTACTCAATATTTTAGTGGCACGCATACTGAACCTTAACGATAACGGTATGCTTACCTACGCCGCGTCCTGGATAGCCTTTTTTACTTCTGTCGGAACTCTCGGATTTCACGGTATTATAAGACGGGAATTCTCAAAAAACGAAGCGAAGGCAAACGATTATATATGGTCCTGTATAGCCGGAAGACTTGTTTTTTCGGTGATAGCGATTATCGTCCTTCAAATTATAGTTCGCATTTCAAGTCCGAATGAGCATACGCTTCATATAATTGTTCTCTGTCAGTCAATGTCTATACTTTTCGGCTCTTTCGATATGTTTATATACTGGTACAGATACAAAAATCAGGCAAACGTTACGGCGATTTACCGTCTTATTGCATTCGGTATCAGCGCGATTTGGCGGGTAGTAGCGGTTGCGGTAATTAAGAGCCTTACGCTCTACGTTATCGGCATAGTCGCCGAAACGGCGCTCTTTATCGCTTTTCTTATCGCTTTTTACAGCAGGCATTATACGAAAACGGTCCATGTTTCGGGAAAAACCTTTTTTATGATGCTTAAAATATCGTATCCGTTTATTTTTTCCGCCGTTCTTGCCACGATTTACGGCCAGGCGGATAAGATAATGCTTAAAAATATGATAGACAACAGCTCGGTGGCGCTTTATAACGCTTCGGCGCTGATAGCCGGTCTTGTCGTCATTATCCCGACTACGATTATAGAGGGATTCAGACCCGATATTATGGATGCCAAGATAAACGACGAAAGTCTTTACCGGCGAAGAATGCGTCAGCTTTACGCGATAATCTTCTGGGCCTGTATCGCCTACGGTATATTTATAACGGTATTTGCCAAACCGATAATACTTATTCTTTACGGGAAAAAATATTTAGGCGCGGTAAGCTCGCTTTCGCTTATCGTATGGTATACCTCTTTCTCGTATTTCGGCGCGATAAACAACGTTTATATGGTGGCGGAAGACGTAATCAAATGGGTGCAGGTAACTACGCTTTTAGGCGCTGTACTGAACATAGTATTAAATTTCTTTTTTATAAACTTATGGGGAATTGTCGGCGCCGCTTTAGCGTCTTTGCTTACGCAGATATTTGCAAATTTCGTGCTTATGGCGGTAATCCCCGACCTCAGAAAAGGCTTTAAGATTATGGTGCAGGGTATAGCGCTTCGGAATATAAGGTGAATATTTATATATATTAAAGCTTACGGGGAACCGCGCGTTATGTGCGATTCCCCGTAGTGTTCATATATTTTTTAATGTATTAAACGTCGTAGGTCTTATCTATCGCTTTTAATTCCTTAAAAGTATCTATCTCTATGACGTCGTTATCTTCCGCCGGTATTACGCTGATTTTGTATTCGCCCTTGTATACCTGATTCGGTACGGTTTCCCAGTATTTTTCCTTGCCGCCCGGTGAAGTAAAGGCGTCGAGAATATGGCGGGAGAGCTTTTTGCCGTCTTCAGCGTTTATGTAGTATATGCCTATCATCTGATAACAGTTCAGTCCGCCGACCTTTTCTTCTGCGACAAAGTTGTGTTTATCGATTTCAAAGCACCAGTCGTCGGTCCTGTCTTTCCAGATGCCGATCACGTCCGAAGTGTAATGGTACTTTCTTATTATTTTCGGATTGTAGACAAGCAGGTCCGCTTCAAGCACGTAGGCGTTTTCGAGCAATTCCCTTGCTATGAGGGTTGAGGATATGTTGTTTGCCTCGTTGTAAAGCGGGTTGTCGAGGAATTTTATCATCGGATATTTGTATAAAAGCTGGTCGAACTGTTCCGCGAGGTAACCCCTTACGATGTATATTTCGTTTATATCCGCCGCGAGGCAGGCGTCGATAAGCGTATCGATTATTCTGACGCCGTTGACGCGAACAAGCGGCTTCGGCGTATTAAGGGTTATCGGTACAAGACGTGAGCCGAAACCCGCCGCGATAAATACCGCGCGCTTTACCTTGTACGGCTCAAGCGCCGCAAGACCTTTGCTTGTAATAGAATTATTCTTTATAAGCCCTTGCTTTTCAAGTTCTTTTATTATTTTGTTGACCGTACCCGCCGACATATCGAGCAGCTTTGATATCTGCCTTTGAGATAACCTTTCCTCCGAGCTTTCTACGGCAACTAAAACGTCAAAATGCTTTTTTGATGAAATCATTGTTCAAAACGTCCCCTTAAAAATACCATAATGAATCAAAATTTGCGTCGGTAGGTGAATTATAGCATAAAGCGCGTTCGATTTCAAGTGCCTATTTCAAAGGAATGAGCAACACCCCGACTGCTTTGTTTCGGTGGCCCTTACGATACAGCGGCAAAATATCCGCGCTTGCAATAATATATCTGTTGTGATAAAATAATATAAGATATACATATTAAGCTGTTTGTTCCTGTTTTTTCTTTGCATTAGTTATCCGATTACCGAAAACACGGTAGGGCAATAGCTTTCAAGAACAGTATAACGGGGTGTTTTTATGAAAATCATTGCATTTATGCCTATTAAACTTCATAACGAGCGTTGTCCGGGTAAGAATACAAGATTACTCGGCGGCAAACCGCTTCTCTCTTATGAACTTGAAAGCCTTAAAGCGACCGGGCTTTGTGACGATATCAATGTCTTTTGCAGCAGTGAGGATGTAATCCCCTTTATACCTGATGGCGTTAAGTTTGTAAAAAGACCGGAATTTCTCGATTTGCCGACCTCCAATTTTACTCAACTCGCAGAGGTGTTTACCGAAAACCACGACGCGGATATTTACATTTTACTTCATGCGACGGCGCCCTTTATATCGGTGGATACCATGCGCGAATGTATAAACGCGGTAATTTCGGGGGAATATGACAGCGCGTTTTGCGCGCAGAGAATACAAACGTTTTTGTGGCAGGATAACAAGCCGCTGAACTTTGACGCGGCAAATCTTCCGCGTACGCAGGACCTTAAACCTATTTTTGAAGAAACGTCGGGCATATATGTTTTCAGGCGTGAGGTATTCAGAGATTTTCACCGCCGTATAGGTGAAAAGCCGTTTATAAAAGTCGTAAGCCTTAAAGAAGCGGTTGATATTGATGAAGAAAAAGATTTCGACCTTGCAGAGTCATTGCTCGGTTTGAATATTTAACGGGAGATTATAATGGGAAAAATAAGAGTGCTTGACGTAACGCTTCGTGACGGCGGAATAGTAAACGATTTCAAATTCGGCGAAGAGAATATGTGCAAAATCCTTTCCGCGGTGGAAGATTCCGGTGTGGATTTTATTGAACTCGGTTACATTGAAAAAAACACAGGTACCGTAAGAGGCAGAAGTCAGTTTATAAACGAAAAGGTAATAAGCGAGTATCTTTTGAAGAATAAACGGCCGGGCGTTACATACGCGGCAATGTTTGATTACGGTAAATTCGACGTTGATACGCTGGGTGAGAGACGGGATTCTGGTATTGACGCTATAAGATTTGCATTTCACAAGCGGAATTTCCATGACGTTAAACCGATATATGAGAAGCTGATAGCCAAGGGCTACGAGGTCTATATGCAACCTATGGTAACGCTTCACTATTCGGATGAAGAGCTTGAAGAATTGCTCCGCATGGCAAACGGTCTGAGCATTAAGGGAATTTATTTTGTCGATACCTTCGGGCAGATGCATAACGAGGATATTATGCGCCTGACTGAATTCTTTGACGGTCGGCTTCGCCCCGATATCGCCCTCGGCTTTCACGCGCACAACAATATTCAAATGGCGTTTTCAAACGCGATAGCGTTTTTACAGTATCCGACAGGCAGGGATAAGCTTATAGACAGTTCGATAATGGGAATGGGGCGCGGCGCCGGAAATCTCAATACGGAACTGATTTTACAGTACCTGAACAAATATTACGGCTCGAATTACGATAATCTTCCGCTTCTGAAAATAATGGACACCGTTTTAAGTAAAATCAAAGCGGAAAACCCGTGGGGTTATTCAGCCGAGTATTATCTTTCAAGCGCTAACGACTGTTCGCCTATTTATTCGGCGTATTATTACAAAAAACATATGCTGCCTATCGAGCGGATAAATGAACTGCTTAAAATGGTGGAAGGTGAAAACCGCATATCATTCAAAAAGAGTTACGCGGAAGAAATATACCGTAAATACAACGCCGAAAACAGTGTGGATGACACCGCCGTCATTGATACTGTTTCCAAGTGGTTCAAAGGTAAAAAAGTTTGTGTTATCGCTCCGGGTAAGAGCCTTGTGTGGCAAAAAGACAAAGTAGAAAAAGCGGTTGAGAGCGCGGATATAACCGTAAGCCTTAACTGTTCGGCGTTCAATTCAAAAGTGATTCTAATTACAAGGGAAGAGGCGTTTTCGGTTATTCCCATTGAGGATAAAGATTTTATCGTCACGTCAAACGTCAACTGCGAAAGCGATAACCGCACTTACATAATAGACTATCTTAAATGGATATCGATAATTGATGACGTAACGCTGGATTCCGCGGGTTATGTGGCGCTTAATTTGCTGATAAAACTCGGCGCGTCAAAGATTCTGCTTGCCGGATTTGACGGTTTTTCTTCCGATATTAACGGCAACTATTTTTCGTCTGAACTTAAAAGACCCGTTACTGTTGACCAGCTCGACACCAAAAACAGAATGTTTGCCGATTTTATAAAAGAAAAAAGCCGCCAAACGGATATAGAGTTTGTCACCGATTCGATTTATGCAAAAAACTTTTGAGGATGTGAAAAATGGGAACTGTCAATTTGATATTTGACCTTGACGGCTGTCTTATCAATTCCATTGAGGTTCAAAGACAGGCGTTTTACGGCAGTTACGACCGCGTGGTGGGAGACGGTATGTGTCCCGATTTTTCCGAATACTTAAAGCATACCGGCGATTCGCTTCCAAACATATTCAGAAAAATGAATCTTCCCGTAGAGATGGCGGAGCCGTATAGGGAGATCAGCTGTGCGGCAATAGATAAAATTATTATAAACGATGAGGCTATTGCGCTTATAAGGCGGATGAAGTCGGAAGGCTCCAAAATTGCGATTTGCACGGGTAAGGACCGTTACCGCACGTTGGATATACTCAAATACTACGGTATAGACGACTGCTTTGACGCCATTGTGGCTTCCGATGACGTGAGTGAGCCTAAGCCTTCGGGAATGTCTGTACTCAAAGCAATATCGGATATGGGTGTAAAAAAAGAAACCTGTATTGTTATCGGCGACGGGTACAATGATATACTGAGCGCGCGTGACGCCGGTGTAAAAGTTGTGCTGACTCTCTGGTATGGCGATGAGGGCGTATCTCGCGAAGCGGATTATACCGCTCATACCGTGGCACAGCTCGAAGAAGTGCTCAAAAAATACAAAGTATAATATTCTTTCTTCTCTCATATACTTTACCAAGTCCTGTTAGGAGTGGTGATATGAGGGAACCGTCAGAATTAAGGTCGATTTTGCTCGGTGAATACATAGCCGAAACGGGGGCGACCGTTCGCGCCGCGGCAAAGGTTTTCGGCGTGAGTAAGTCCACGGTACATAAGGATGTTACCGAGCGGCTTGTAAAAGACGACCCCGTCCTTTACAAACGCGTAAAAGCCGTGCTCGAAAAGAATAAATCAGAACGGCATATAAGAGGCGGCTTGGCAACAAAAAGAAAATATAAAGGCGAATAAATCAAAACCGGCGAGAAAACTCGCCGGTTAGTTTGTTATTTAATGCCGATTTTAGGACAGTTGTTATTTATCGGGCATTTTTCGCAATATGCTTTTCGCGCCGTGCAGATATCACGCCCGAAAAGTACCGCTCTGTGGCA